>CAZRZQ010000011.1:261-6659 GCA_964604585.1 uncultured Gammaproteobacteria bacterium | reverse complement strand
AAAAATCCGCCACTTTTAAACGTTTGGCGCGGCGACTTTTCCGAAGCGTATAGGTAATTTCGTGGTTATTGATGATTAACTTGCGTAGCATAAGTGCTGACATTATACCGAAACCTCCCCATTACTACAAGCTCGGAGAACACTAATAACTTAAACCTTTTTGCGTCCGACAAAAGCCAGGGAGGTGAGGAGTAGAAAAGCTGTAAACGACATCATAACCATTGTGACATAACCAAAATTGCTGACATAGATCTGTGTACAAGAACCACCGCCGACGCCGCAGATGGCATCAGAAACTAGTCCAAGCTGTAACAAATACTGGTAAGCCGCTATTACCCCACCCACTACACTCAAGGGCATTAGATATTTAAAAACACTCTGGTCTTTACTGTACAAAGCTATCCCAGTCAAAATTAATTGCGGATATAAGAAGACCCGTTGGTACCAACACAAATTGCAGGGTGGATAGCCAACTATCTCAGAATAATACAGGCTTGCCACCGTTCCGCCCAACACGATTAAAAAAGAAAAAAGCACGGCATTCTTTTGAAAAAACACAATGACCTTGTGATCACGCCGAAAAATCCAAATTAAAAGAATTACCAGCCAGCCAATCTGGGCTACGATGGTCAATAGACCGAACAGCTGACTAACATAATTAACCATAAACAATTTTTTCCTTAGTCTTTAGGTAAAATGCAGCTCGTTTTCTCCGCCAATCGTTCAAAGGTTATTTCTCCACCCTCTCGCGACCCATCTGGGTAATGCCAAGTCGGGTAGGACTGTATACCCGCCTCACCACACTCAGAGAGTTGGCCTTGGCCATCGGGCGTCGAACATTCGACATATGGTAAATACTTGGCCGACTTTCCGAAAGCTCTTTTCTGGTTCTGGCAGTGTGAGCACCAAAACGCGCCATAAAACTTGGCCCCACTATCTTTAATACACCGGGCAAAGCCATCATATTTCCCAGGCAGGCGGCTAACGTATACTAACAAAAAAATTACAGCGGCCGCCACAATTATTACAATACCCCAAGTAAATATATTTTTTTTCTTCATAGTTTTCTAAAATTATACCAGATTTAAAGACGCATCGTCAAATCCATACTATTTTATCATGATTTTCGCTCGCTCGGCTGGTGAAAACTTTTCAATCGCATAGCGCAAGGTGGTGCGCGGCATGACGAGTGCATTCTCGTTAATGAATTTAACCAGCGCCAATCGGCTCTTTTTCCCCACCTCCCGCAACATCCACCCGACAGCTTTGTGAATTAGATCGTGTTTATCCCGTAACAATAATTTACTTATAACCAAAATATCTTCAAAATCTCCGTGCCGGATAAATACAAAAGTGGCTAAAACAGCAATCCGGCGTTCCCATAAATTTTTCGATTTTACCAGTCGATATAATATCTTTTTCTCTTTTGGGTGGCTAAATAAATAATCCCCAACTATTCCCGGACAAGTTACGTCCACCAAATCCCAATTATTTATGGCCTTGGTGTTTTTTAAATAAAAATTATAAACTCCTCTTTTACCTTTCTCATCCGCTAGCTGGTATTTATAAGCTAAAATCAACAAGCCGGTCAGTCGATGTTCGTGATAACTACTACCTAAAAGTTTTTTAATTACTTTAAAATCCGCCTCGCGATAAATCTTTGCAACGCGGCGCTGGTCCGGCACCACGATGCCCAAAAACCTGTCCCCTTCACCATACTCGCCCTTCCCGGTTTTAAAAAACCCTTGTAATACTTTTACTTTTTCTGGGCGACTACTCTTTTTAAGCTCACTTACGATTTTCGAGTACATAATTTAAGTTTGCTCAAAATTTTTATGCCAAATTTCAATTCCATTGCCCAGGCGATATCTACCACCATCCTCCATCACCGCCGTCTTTTCTACTATCTCTCCCAAACTAAAACCGATTAAGTCTAAAAACTTTGCTAGAATTTCCATGTCTACCCCCAGATCTCCATCGTCTAACTCTCTATCTTTAAGTTGGCTCAGGGCCTTCAAGGCCTCGACACCATAGGCGTCTTTTATCAGACGGAGTCCTTTGGTATCACCAGTAAAATATCCGCGGTAAAATATGTTAGCGGTTTGATCATAACGTCTTTTCCGACGTCTGGATAAATCAATTAAAAGCGTATCTAAAATTATTAAACCTTCGGCATTATAATGATCTTCCACTTCAATTGTTAACCCGTGCCTCTGCCTGCCCATCTGTAACACTTCTTGGTTAACCATTTCGTTCACCCAATCATTAAATTCCTTATAATTCTTTGAACTAATATTTTCATAACCTGTCCGCCCACCCTCAACAAACCCTTCTTGGCTGGGATGAAGCGAGGTACACGCGAATAAATGACCAAGTTCGTGGCCCAATATTTTTAAAAATGTCCCGTCTTTTGGCCCCCTGGCTACTGCATATATGTCTCTTGTCAAAACATCAGTAAAACCTCTGCTGCTTATATCTTCATAACCAGAAACATCTTTTACCACAACACTCTCTTGGTGCGGCCGTCTTTTATCCAATCTTAGCCCCAGCCTTTCTTTGGCCCAATCCAAATAAAGGCCAACCATATATTCAATCGCGGGGCGGTATTTTTCCTGATCCTCTCGAACCAAATCACAGGCACTTTTGCGCCCCATCTTTTCCAACATCTCTTCTAATCGAGCCAGCTCTCTCGGGTCTCTTTCTTTCCAGGGGCCGGCGTAGCGATATCGATCTAATAATTGTCCATCACCCGATCTTGGTTCTGACATAAATTTATTTTAAAAATGATCGACCGTTTTAACTTCCTTGCTTTTTATTATGTCGCCTTCTGAAAAAGTAAACGAGACACAAACTAACTAAACCAATAATAAACAGTAATAACTACTAACAGCAACACCAGAATAAATTATTTTTTCATCAAAATAACTTCTAACCATTTCTGACCTACTGCTTCCTGTGTCTCATTTTTTATGATCACAAAATCAGAGGCGAGATCCCGGATGTCCTGGTCAGAATAAAGATAGTAGGTCCTGGTTCCATATTGATCGTTCTTAGTAAATTCAACATAGAGATCGGAATACTTCATAGACATTCTCACCACCCCTCCAATATTTAGAGAAGTTAAACACTTGCTCAGGATTTTGCTTAAACTTTCTTTGGGAACATGAATCAAAGATGCAAAAGCAAAAATAATGTCCAGTCTGGGCGGCAGATCGTAGTTTTCAATATCAGCCACCAAAAAATTTGCCGTTGGTAATTTTTCCCTAGCCAACTCTATTAACTTGGTAGAGATATCAATGCCTAGATAAAAATTAGTGTTTTTACTTATCTCCACCGCATCTCGACCATTACCACAGCCTATTTCTAAAACATTCGGGTTAGTCTTTGCAACCAGAGCAAAGGTTTCTTCAACATCTTTAACTCGCGCGCCAACATTATCGAACTTGTCTCCCATCTGTTTCGCCATGGTGTTATAGGTATCCACTGTTTGAGTTTTTTTGTTCATAAACTTATATATTAAGTTTATGTGATCCCCCACACCTGTTCTGCCAAACCAAGTATGAGCGTTCTCGCGCGATTAGTTGGGTTGGCTTTGCCAAAGGTGTAAGCACCTCGCCCGACCACCGAAATACGCTCAACAACTTGTCCGTATACTTTTTTACTCTTGGTGTCTATGAGATGCACCGAGTGCTTCTCTCCACCCCAAACATTGTCATAATTGGTTGGTTTTTGGACATAAGAAATCTGCTCTTCAGAAAAACCAGCCGAAGAAACAAAAACTGTAACAATGTTAGGAACTTTTAGACGAAACGGTCGCGGTATTTTAAAGAGACCATTTACATAATCACGCTCGGCGTCATGAACAATTTTCAAAGTTTCCCCCGGATATTCTGAATTATTTAAATCATGAAAAAATATATAATCACAGGAGGCCAAAAGCTTTAGTCTGGCCAGGTTGTGGCCCTGTTTAGTGGCATAAACGTCAACCGCCCTGGGTAGCCCTTCGAATTTTTTGTTCAATTCGACTAAATAGTCTTCTTTCTGCAAAAAAGGCATTACTATTTCTAAACTAGACATATTGCGACTAATAATAACTTAAGGTTTGATCCACCCCTATTTTAACAGATTCCGCTCTTAGATTCAAAATGTCCTACTCGCCCTCTTCTGCCACCACTTCGCCTTCTTCTTTTTTATTGGCTTAAAGTTTGTCTTAATTTTTACACCCCGCTCGCGCTTAGGAACTTTTTCCTGTATCTTGGATTCGAGTTTGTGTTCCTTGCAATACCCAACCACCGCTTCCAAAAAAATTTTCCCGTAACTAGCAAACTTAATATCTCCAAATCCGGAGATTTTCCGGATGTCCTCTGTGGTTTGTGGTAAGTATGTCGCCAGTTCTAGTAGTGTAGCGTCGGAAAAAATAAGGTAGGGTGGTACGTTTTCTTTTTCTGCCAAGTTTGTACGGATAATTTTAAGTTTATCGAAAAGATCTTTTTCATAAACCGAATCAGATAATGCTACTTCGGCCTTAGTTATCGCCTTAACTAAGAAAATTTTCTCTTTTCCTAACAAAACATCCCGGCTCTTTTCGGTTAAAGTCAAAACTGGATACTCACTTCCAACTTGTTTCAAATAATTAAATGACATTAAATCTTTAAAATACCGGTACCAATCCTCTTTGGAGATATCTTTACCAATACCGTAGGTTTTTAGTGTTTTATGGTGAGAAGAGATCCGTTCAGATTTTGAACCGCGTAAAAAATCTACGGTGTAAGTTAAGCCATATCGGCCCTCTAGGCGTGCCACAGCCGACAAAGCTTTTTGAGCAATGACCGTACCGTCAAACTTCTCCCTGGTCGTAAGACAAACATCACAACCACCGCACTGTTCAGGGGCTTCTTCGCCAAAATATTGGAGAATGGCCCGACGCCGACAGGCGTTGGATTCGCACAGGGTCGCCATCTGCGACAGCTTGTGTAACATGATCCGGGTTTGTTCAGGGTTATCTTCGACAATGGCAAAATTTTTAAGTTTTGTTACATCTCCGCCGCTGTAATACAAAATGGCATCACTTTTTAAACCATCCCTGCCTGCTCGTCCCGTCTCTTGGTAATACCCTTCAATATTTTTCGGCAAATCCGCGTGAATTACAAACCGCACGTTAGATTTATTAATCCCCATGCCAAAAGCAATGGTCGCGACGATTATTTTTATTTGGTCTTTGATAAACAACTCCTGATTCCTCTGTCTCTTTTCGTTAGCTAACCCCGCGTGATACGGCCGGGCAGAAAAACCTTGTCTAACCAATCTTTCGGCCAGGGTTTCGGCTGAATTGCGTGACAACACATAAATAATACCCGAATCCTGGCGATGTTTGGTAAGATAAGCCACAATCTGTTCATACATCTTCCGTTTTGGCTCCACAGCATAAGTAATATTCGGCCGGTTAAAGCTCGAAACAAAAACCCCCGGATCTTTCAGTTTTAATTTATTCAAAATGTCATCGCGTGTTAATTTGTCTGCCGTCGCTGTGAGAGCAATGATGGGAATTTCTGGGTATTCTCTTTTTAAAGAAGACAATAGACGATACTCAGGCCGAAAATCATGGCCCCAATGGGAAATACAGTGCGCCTCATCAATAGCAAATAAAGAAATTTCTAAATCTCGTAAATATACCAGAAACTCTTGGTTGTTACCCAAGAGTCTTTCTGGTGATACATACAACAATTTAATCTCGCCCTTGTTCAATTGCTCATAAACCTCGGTAATCTCATCTCCATCAAGGGAAGAGTTTAAATATGCTGCTTTTATTCCATTTAAGCGCAGGGCATCCACCTGGTCTTTCATCAAAGCAATGAGTGGTGAAATGACTACGGTTAGGCCAGGAAAAATAAGAGCTGGTATCTGGTAACAAAGAGACTTGCCACCACCGGTTGGCATTAATACAAAAGCATCCCGCTTGTCTAGAATGGAGTTAATTATTTCCTCTTGGTTAAACCGAAACGATTCATAACCAAACTGGCTTTTTAAAATTTCGAGCGGTGAGGACATGCAAACAAAAAATGGAGTTTAGTAAACTCCATTATATGACCAATCGACTCTCTGGTCAAACCTTGGTTCCATCATACGCCCAGTGCAGCAAAGACTGTCTTTGCTTGCGCCGGCAAGTCAAGTCTTTAGGACGACAATTTTTATGAACAGCAAACGCATGTCTTGAATAAGCCTTCCAACGTTTTATCTGTCGCTCATCTTCTCCGAGAATACGGCGGCCCAAGTAATACCGACAATACCACTGAAACCAACCGTGCGGATCGTCTTTGTAAATCCACCCTTTTTCTTGCCAAACTTTTAAAGGCTGGCTAGCCGATAAACCAAAATAATTATTCTCTTTATGTTTCGTT
>CAZRZQ010000011.1:0-251 GCA_964604585.1 uncultured Gammaproteobacteria bacterium | reverse complement strand
CAAACGCGCGCCCTTAAACCACGACCGCGGCAGGTCGTTCGGAATTAAGCCTTTTACACCAATAAAATACGCCCCGCCGAACACTCCGAGCTTTAACATTTCCGCCGGTGTGAGGTGGGGTTTAAAATCTGGATGAAAATGTTTCCCTACCGGTTCCGTTAACTGATAAATATAATTTTTCTGGAACCGGTCGGAATAACGAATAGTTTTAGTGGGCATAAAATACCATGCCGAGACGCTTTGCGCCGAGG
>CAZRZQ010000010.1:19019-24271 GCA_964604585.1 uncultured Gammaproteobacteria bacterium | reverse complement strand
TACGCCTTCCGTAAAGTTTCTCGGCCAGTCGCCAGTTGGAAATACGGAGCAATTGCTATTTTCGCTCTCATTCATGATGTGCTTTTAGTAATGGGTGTGTTCGCTGTTCTCGGTCATTTTGCAGGGACAGAAATAGATATCGCCTTTGTAGTCGCTCTCTTGACTGTACTTGGCTACTCGGTCAACGATACGATTGTAGTTTTTGACCGTGTCCGCGAAAATCTCCTTCATCACAAATCTGACACCTTTGGCGAAACCGTAAACTATGGTTTAAACCAAACGGTTATGCGCTCGATTAACACAACCCTAACAACACTTTTACCATTGTTGGCTTTGTATTTTATCGGCGGTGCAACTATTAAAAACTTTTCTTTAGCTCTTCTTATTGGTATCGCGAGCGGTGCCTATTCTTCAATATTTATCGCTAGTCCTTTGCTAGCTGTCGTAGAACGTTGGCAAGTTAGACGATTAGCCAAGGCTTAAATCTAATAAATTATTAGCCCCTCTATTTTAGAGGGGTTTTTGTTATTCAGCCTTTGTGATATAATATTCATAGTAACTTTTTGTTCTAAAATCAAAGAACTATGAATGATACTACTGCTCGGCATTTAGTTTGTATTTTGGCAACACTCATTACGGGTTTTGCCTTTTACGCTGGTTATGTCTCCGGTACTCGTGGTTGGTGGTGGGCCATTTTTGGTTGCTTCATCATTTACGGCGGTGTGTATAGAATAATAAGCAAGTAATATGGAAAGTTGGGTTATTGATACGCCCTTTGGTATAAGCTTTGACCTCTCCCTTTGGCAGAGTATTTTAACGCTACCTGAGAACGAACTAATCAAAGTACTTTTCGCGATCTTTGGTTGGACAGTGGTCTGGTTGTTGTTTTTCTTCATTGGTAAAGAGTTTTGGCTTAAATTTCGGCAAGGGAAATACACCAAAAGCTGGGAGTGGGTTTTACTGGCCGTCGACATCCCGCCGTTGTTCATCCAAACCCCCAAAGCAGTGGAGCAGATTTTTGCTCACTTAAGCGGTGTACAATCCACGCCGAATTTCGGTGAAAAATATTGGCAAGGTGAGAGACAAAGATATTTTAGTTTAGAAATTGTTAGTATCGAGGGGTACATTCAGTTTTTGATCCGAACAGAAAAGACTCTTCGAGATTTAGTTGAGGCGGCAGTTTACGCTCAATACCCAGAAGCCGAGATAACCGAAGTTGAGGACTATGTCGACATTCTGCCAAAAACTTACCCCAACGAAGAATACGACATTGCTGCTGGAGAGTTCAAGCTCATTAACGACGAAAGTTTTCCAATCCGGACTTATCCTAGTTTTGAATACAGTCTTAGTAAAGATGTGGTATTCAGTGATCCGATGGCCGCTATCCTCGAAAACTTCAGTCGCATCGGTCATGGTGAAAATCTGTGGATGCAGATAATTATTGAGCCAACAGATAATAAATGGAAAGAAAAAGGGATTGAGCTAGTTAAAAAGATTGTCGCTAATAAAAAAGAAACCAAATCAGTGCCACTCCTTGGTAAAGCCGCTGAGGGTATAGTTGGGGAGGCGATTAACATTATTAAATGGTCATTCGAGACCGAAGAAGAAAAAAAGAAGGAAGATCCTCCGGGAAAAGTAAGTGACTTAACTCCTGGCGCCAAAAGCACTGTAGAATCTATTGAAGATAAGATTTCTAAAATTGGTTTCAAAACTAAGTTGCAAGTTTTGTATATCGCCCGTAAAGAAGTCTTTAACCCCACCAAATGCTTAAAAGGTTTTTCTGGTGCCTTGTACCAGTTTAATATTAATGTCCGCAATGGTTTTAAAGGCCACAAGTCAACTAGCGCGACCTATTGGTTTAAAGCACATAGAATATTGGAATTGAAACGCAAGTTTGCGAAAGCAGTCAGGGAACGGAAGATTAAAACTTTTGGCAACCCGTACATTTTAAACATTGAAGAACTAGCAACCATCTGGCACTTCCCATTGCCATTTGTGAAGACGCCTCTCATGCAAAAACAGATTAGTAAAACGGCTGAGCCGCCGATCGGTCTCCCGATCGAAACAATGGATGGACCACTTCGTAGAAAAATGCCTCAGGTTCCGAACGAACCAGTTAAACCCCCCGAACCATCCGTGCCCGAAGACCTACCATATGCCTAAAACAAAAATATCCACGAGTCGTGGATATTTTTAGTTTTCCGCCATACTTCTCGGCTCTCCAGAAAAGTCTTTTTAAACTTCTCTGGAGACAGGGCCGGGAAGATTAGAGGCGGGCCTGTCGGCGGGACCGGCGCGATGATTTACGTCGCGGCCGGTACATTCCGGGTTCGATCGTTGGGAGCGATCGAGTCCGAACGGTGAGTTTTTTTCGCGGCCGTGTTTCTCGCCTATTCAGGGAGATGGCCGCGAGGAGGGTTGCCATGAACGTCAGGGCGACACCACTCGCCCCGACGAGTGTTTCGATCATCATCGGTCGCTAGAACCGTTCCCGGTCCTCGGCGACCATCTCGAAAAAGCTCATGTCTTCGGGTCTTTTTTCTTTTTTTGGCGGCCAGTAGGCCGCCACAGCGGTAAGAATCACCGCGAGTATGAGATACCCCATCGTTTTTCCCCTTACCCCCTATGCCCGGGGCTAGGACTTATGCCTACCTCGGACTTCGAGGCTGACAACAAGAAAGTATACCCCTTTTGTATGCTTTTGTCAATCTAACCGCTGTGCACAAAAAAGCCCGGGTGTTAACCCGAGCTGTGTTTAGCGCTTGTTTAAGCCAAGCTTTCTTGTACCGTACGTTTGGTTTGGAAGTATTTTACCGCCTCATAACCGCCGACCAACACCGTCACATAGAATATGTCTCCAGCGAGCGTATTACGGAAGAAGGGGATGGCCGCTACATAGGCTTCGGCAAGCCCAGTAATGTTATGGGCGTACATCGTACCAAAGGCCCAGACGGCCAAATTGGTAGCGACGAAAAATAACAGACTATTGAAGATTGTACCGCCAAAAACATTGCGGACATTTTTTTGTTTTTTAATTAATTGTCCAACCAAGAAAGATAGTGCAAAACAGCCGTAAACCGTCGCCATAATTGGCCAAGCATAAAACCCGATCACCAGGTCACTGAGTAATACAGCGAGAAGGGGGACAAAAAACATCTTACGCGGCAGATACAGTCCGCCGAAAAGGGCAATCGCGGCGATTGGTGCGAAGTTCGGCGCATGAGGTAAAAGCCGGGCGAGGACGCCGAGGATTATGAGGAGATAGATTGGTAAATATTTACGCATATTTTAATAATTGTTAGTTGTTAGATTATATCACCACAACGGTTATTTGTCATTATTTTTATCTCTAAACCGGATAGTTATATAAAGACCAATTGCGATTAAAACTACTATGGAAGCAAAGAAAATATTCTTGATCCAATCGCGGTAGGTATAACTTTGTGTCAGTTCTTCATTATTTGTAGTTTGCTCGCCTGTAGTAGTCGTTTCTGGAATTGTACTTGTGGTAATTTTTTCTCCTAAAACTTCTGTCGGAGAAATCGTTGTTGTTTTTTTTGGCTGGGTCGTTATTTTTTTTGGTTTAGATACGTAGTTTATCGGCGCTGGTGTTATGTTGGGGGTAGTAGTGTTTACCTCTGTTAGATTAATCGCTGGAGTGGTAGTCGCAATTTCGGGAGTTGTGGTTGGGGTTGAAGTTGGAATGAGTATATCGAGCGTCGTTGTCGGTGTGGTAGTCGTAATTGGAGTTTCAAGAATTGGATTATATTGAGTTCCACCACCACCGCCAACTACAGGGACCGGCACGGTTTCAGTAAGTGAATTGTCAGTTAGAATTATTGGCCAAGTTTTTCCGAGAAGGGCTGGTACAGCATGTTTGGTGCCAAACCAATCGATTCCATCCGGTGAGTAGGGGCTGGTATAGTATCCATCGTTGTTTGTACCGTTAGTTAGTAAACCTGCCATAGTGGACCAAGGGTTTTTACCATCCGTATTGAACCAATCAGCCTGTCCTCCTCCAAGAGCGTTAACACCCATCATGGCCCAACCAGTGGTTAAAGCGTCAGAAGTGCCAAATCCCCATCCACCGTCAGCGAGTTGGTTAGATTTTAGGTAGCTTTTTGCTTTGGTATAAACATTAGGGTCAACAATTTTGCCTTTGCTTTCGGCGTATTTTAAAGCGTTAATCGAAGCACCAGTAATGTCTGCTCCGCTCCAACCGTCCCAAGTAAACGAGCCATCTATTTGTTGATCCGCCAGTATTGTTGTTAGAATTATATCCACCGCTTCGTTATTGGTTTCTCCTCCGGCCAAGAGACTAAATAATCCAAAAATGTCATCATTAGTGCCACGAAGACCAAATTGATCTTCTTTTACGCACAGGGATTTAATTTTATCATTCAAATCCTTGATACTTTGCTGGGTGGGGCTAAAACCACCGGCCATTAGGGCAAGAGCGTGACGTGGATAGCTCGCGCAGTAGTTAAGTTCACTTTCGGCTGTTAGGTCATAACTTTTTAAATAATCTAACAGAGCCTCGTCTCCTTTTATGATGTCTTTCGAGTAGTTATTATTGGCTCCAAACGACATCGCCGCCCATTCAGAAGTCGGTCCATCTACTATTTTACCGGTTTCGTCTTGTTGGTTTTTAAAAAAGTTTAAGATTTTTTCTACTGTAATTTGAATTGTACTCTGATCAACCAGAGTCGGGCCAGCTGTCAGGGCTGCCCCGCTACCCTGAGTGTTGTTTTCAGTTGTAGTTGAAGCAGTAGTCGAAGTAGATGAAGACATGTCTATTGTCGACGAGGGAACTTCTATCGTTTCGGTTCCGTTGTCGGTGGTAGTACTTGCCGTAACAGTTATAATGGTTGTGGTGGTGAAGCCGGTGTTATCCTCAAGGTTAAAGGTTATGTTACTATCAGTAGTACTGGTTGTATCTTCTCCACTCTCGATTAATTGTAGTCCGTCTAGATTTGGTAGAGGGTCGGTAGTGCTAGCGGTTTCAAAGGGGAGGTCTGGGTTGGTGGTCTCCATCACAAAGGCCGAAGCCGGGTGGATAAGCAAAAAGCTAAAAATTAATATGCTAGTTATTATCCCTCCCCAGAGTTTAAAGTTGGCTGTCCTCATAGTTCCATTTAATTAAATCATTATTTTTTAAAATATAATTAGATATCCCCACTTTAGCTGGCTCACCGTTTACATAAAAGATCCAATATTTTCCTCCCATCCGGTCGCTCGTTACCCCGTTTAAA
>CAZRZQ010000010.1:0-19009 GCA_964604585.1 uncultured Gammaproteobacteria bacterium | reverse complement strand
CCAAATTCTTTTGTTTTCCAGGTAATTTTGCCTTCTTCCGCCAGTTCTTCCATCGCCACGTATAACGTGGTGTTTAACGCAACCTGAATTGAGTGCGTGGTGTCGCCAATTTGTATTTTAGCCTCTTGTGGCTTATCCGGGGCCGACATTACTTCAGGGCTATTTGTTGGCGAGGTATTTGGTGCTTCGACGGGTGAGGTTTTATTTTTAATAATCACCGGCTTTTCATCGAGCGATGAACCTGGTTCAGGTATTTGGCTAGTTGTGGTCGGAATGAAATTCGTGTTTTTTAATTCAGTCGGCGGGTTATTTTCCTTAGAGAAGAATAAATAAGCACCAGAAAATGCAACGATGAAGACGACGAAAGACAACAGACGGACTAAAATAGGGGATAATGGTTTTCTCATAATAAAAAATCTCTGCCCAAGCAGAGAAAAAAGAGTCTAAAAACAGCTTTCCTGCTCGGGATAATAAGACATTTGAAGACCGGACTTGTCCCTGTAAATACAAGGCATTACCGTTGCGGCACAGTGGAGGGATTAAACCTCACTTCCACAAATATCTCTTAAATTGTTTTGTATAGGGAGATTAACATTTAGGAACCAGGCTGTCAAACTGGAGTTATCAACAGGTTAACCCGCGATTATCTCTCTGGTTATTTTATTAACCCAATCATAGTTTTCGTTTTCAATTAAGGCATCGAACAGACTGGCGCAGTATTCTCTCTCTTCCGCTTTATGGCGATGGATGAAGGCAATTTTTAGGATGTTTTCGCTCGCGAATCCATCGGCCATTTGAGCGTCACCAGTGCCGTCACCTAAAAGTAAAACATTAGGCCGGTTCTTAATCGTTTCAAAAAATGGGTAATGTGCTACTGAGGTTTCGTCTTTATTAAGTGCGTGGATAATTGGTTCTTTAACACCGATCGCGTAATCGTCGCCGTTCCAAATAAAAGAGTTGGTTACAATGTGGACGTTATTTCTTAGTAGACCCTGTTGTTCTAAATATACTTTAATTGTGTCACCGATAGCGCTGGAAGATATAATCAAGAGTGGAATGCCGTTTTCAAACAGTAAATCTAAGAATTCTTTAGCGCCAGCCTTTAGATTTAAACTGGCATTTTTTACTACACTTTCCAAATCTTGTTTGGTTATACCAGTCCTAACGAGCAAATCAAAATGCCTGGTCCACCATTCGTGCATCATTTTTTTTCTTTTTTCAAGGGGGCAGTTTGGGTCGTCTTCAAAGGGGCGGTAGTAATTATACAATTCATGGGCTTTTTTTCGGTATTCTGGCGTGAGATAATCCCCATCCCGAAGAATGGAAATTGTCGATGGCACCTGTTTACCATTTACCATCGTCGAAGTTAAAGTGCCATCAAAATCTGCTACAACATGAAATTTTTCCCGGCCGCTTTGTTTCATAGCGGTCAGAGTCGAATTAAATTTTTCTGGATTGCAAATTAATTCAGTAGCCATAGGTTATTGTTTAAATGCGATTTTTATTTCTTCTTCTATACCCTCGACTCGTTTTTAATCATTGCGGTTATGGCTACGATGTGTTTTTTATCATCCATACTTGAATTTTCTGCTAAATCAAGGTATAATCTCTTGACTTTAGTATTCTACCTCAGTAAACAATTTTTTTCAAATTTAATATGTCTTGGTTAGATAAATCGCCCATAATCGCCCTTGCCCCACTGGCTGACCATACGGATAGCCCATTTTGTCGTATTTGTCGAGAGGTTTCTGGGCCGGATTTTGTAGTCTTCCGGGAAATGGTGAGTAGTGAAGCTTTGGTACGAGACAGCGCCAAAACATTGAAAATGTGTGAATTTGAAGAAATCGAGCGCCCGATCGTTATCCAGATTTTTGGTTCTGATCCGGTAACAATCCGAGAAGCCGCTCGTTTAGTAGTAGATAAATTCAAGCCGGACGGGATAGACATTAACATGGGTTGCCCGGTGCCAAAGATCGCTGGGAAAAATGATGCCGGCGCCGCTTTAATGAAAGATCCTAGTCGGGCGGTTAAAATAGTCCAAGAATTAAAAAAAGAAAATCTTGGTGTTCCGCTTAGCGTAAAAACTCGTTTGGGTTGGAGTAGGGTAGAGGAAATCTTAGATTTTGCGCCACGCCTGGCCGCAGCGGGGGTAGACGCTCTGACCATTCATGGTCGGACAAAAGTTCAAGGTTATGAGGGAAAAGCCAATTGGGATATGATTGGCCAAGTAAAAAAAATCTTAACTATTCCCGTTATTGTGAACGGGGATATACAATCTGAAGCCGACATTAAAAATTGTTTAGCACAAACCGGGGCGGATGGTGTCATGATCGGTCGGGGAGCGCTCGGTAACCCTTGGATATTCAATAACTACGTTCCGGCGGTAGAAGAAATAAAACGAATCGTCTTAAGGCACGCCGAACTGCATTTGGCGCATTATGGCGAAGGAAGTATGACCACTTTTCGCAAGCACCTCGTTTGGTATTTCAAAGGTGATCACTTCCCAAACCAAAAGATCTCCCTGAAGGAGATCCGGATGAAATTGGTGAAGGTTAATACAATTGAAGAACTGAAGACTGTTATTTCTTTTTTTTAAAAATGTCCATCGGTATCTTAGGGTCGGGATTTTTAAAGACAAAAAACTTTGTTGCTTCATGGGCCGAACGTTTTACGTTACCAATGGCTGCAATTATTTTTCCTTCAGGCAAGGTAAATTTGGCGATTACCCAGTTTTCAAATCCCGGGATAGTTACCACGTCGCGTCTATCAGTATAATTTACATAGGTTTTTGTTGGATCTTTTTGGGTTTTATAAGTTGCCCAATCACCTTTGTTCGCCACCCCCATATCATCAAGCCTTTCTCTGTACTCTTCGGTTATGCTGCTCCAATAACAATAGATTTCAGATCCACTTTCGGTAAAATTAAATCCGCTACCCTCCAAAATTTCTTTAGGATTTTTTTCTTCAAGTTGTTCAATTAGACTTCTAAACTGTTCAGGTCTTACTAGACCAGTTCTTGTATCACTTGGCTCATCTTTTGTATTTGATGGGCCCTGTTCTCCACCGCTTGGTTCTTTCGAGAAAAGTTTAAATTGTTCTTCTCCCCCGCCTGCTTTAAATCTTTTTGTCATACTTTTTTATTTTTCTCCGCGCAAATCACGGTGTTTTGCAAAAGCAAAGCGACCGTAATTGGCCCAATTCCTCCTGGGGTTGGTGTAAAATATTTAGCTTTTTTTCTTACTTCCTTAGCATTAGCATCGCCGTACATTTTTTCACCAACATAGCTAATGCCAGTATCAATAACAATCGTGCCTTTCTTTATCATATCACCACGGATTAGGTTCTTCTTGCCAACCGCCGAAACCACAATATCTGCTGTCAGAGTTTTCTCTTTAACATTTTTTGTTCGTTTGTTGCAGGTTGTGACTGACGCCCCCTCATTCATGAGCATTATGGACAGTGGACGGCCGACTAGGGGACCAGTGCCAACGATGGTAATATTTTTCCCTTGGATCATTGTCCCAGTATCGTTTAAAGCCACCAGGACGGCCAGAGGGGTGGGTGGATAGAGAAAATTGGTTCCCATGACCAGTTTACCGACATTGGTGTCTGTAAGGCAGTCTACGTCTATGTTTGGATCAATCGTGTTTAACACATCCGGGGTGTATAACCTTTCTGGTAGGGGGAGTTGGACAATCAGCCCAGCGAGGTTCCGATCGCTTTGAATTTTCTTTATTTCACCGATTAATTTATTTTTTTCAATCGAAGACCGAAAGGTATGCAGAGAAAAACCCAAACCAATTCGTTCGGCCGCTTCTTGTTTTTTTCTAATGTATGTCTCAGATGGTTTATGGTTGCCAACAAAAATAACTGCCAGCTTTGGTTGTTGTCCTTTGGCTTTTAATTTCTTAACCCGCACCGAGAGTCGGGCTTCAATTTTGGCGGCAATTTCTTTGCCTTTAATCAGTTTAGTCATATTTGTGACCGTATTCTAGCATTTCTAAACCAAAAAAACAACTCCGTCGAAAGACGGGGTTCAGGCTTAAATTTTACCCACTAAATCTATACCTGGTTTTAAAGTTTGGTTACCTGGTCGCCAGCTGGCCGGGCAGACTTCGCCTTTGTGTTCGCGGACAAACTGCGCGGCTTGGATTTTGCGGATTAGTTCCAAGGCACTACGTCCAATATTATTACTATTTACTTCATAGGCCTGTAGTACGCCTTCTGGGTCGATGATAAACGTCCCCCGAAGAGCTAAGCCCTCTTCTTCAATATATATGCCCATTTCTCGGCAAAGTTTGCCAGTTGGATCAGCTAACATTGGGTATTGGATTTTTTTAATGGCCGGAGAATGATCGTGCCAAGCTTTGTGAACAAAGGTGGTGTCAGTGCTAACACTTAAAATTTCTACCCCCATGTTTTGAAACTCGTTGTAGTGGTCAGCCAGTTCTTCTAATTCCGTTGGACAGACAAAAGTAAAGTCCGCTGGGTAGAAAAATAATACCATCCATTTACCTAAATAATTGGAAAGCTTGATCTTTTTAAATTCATTACCTTGAAATGCTTCAAACTCTAAGTCGATAATGGGTTTGCCGATGATCGGGTGTTTATTAATAATATCCATACTAATTTATTATGTTAATAATCACAGTGAAATTTTACCAGAGTAAATGGTAATTAGCAATAAGCAAAAGCCACCCCGTAAACCCTCCTCCCTATGAATCCAATTATTAGATGCACAGGGAGAAGCGGGGTGGCTTCTGCGGCTGGAGTGATTGTGACCGTCCGGCGATGTGCCGGAGGTGGGGGAGGTGCCGAGGCACGAGGACGACCTAGCGGCGGCGGCCGCGGGGGCCGCAGTACGGGTTCGCGCGGCGTCCGTCCCGGCGGTCCCGGGGGACCGTGCGGTGCCGGAGGAACTTCTCCTCCGTCTTGGTGTCGGTCTCGCCCGCGGGGTGGGCGGCCGGCGACCCGGTGTTCGAGAGGAGGAGATGGAGCACGTGGTCGAGGGTTCGGTTGGCCATGTTGGCCCTTTCCCTAGCTCGCGAAATTGCGAGGCTGGAATATTAAAGCACACAGGAGGGGAAAACGCAAGGTGGGGTAGTGGGGGGTGTGCATAACCTTGATTTGACAGTCCCAGTGGACCGTATATAATAACAATTAACATACATATTTAGTATGATATATTTTTACATTATTTATGTCTAAGATAATTGGCTTATTAGTCGGCGCCTTTGTCACGCTGGCTTTAATAGGTGCTGGGTGTGATAATCGTATAACTAACAACACTGTGCCGGCAGATAACACGGAAACCGAAAATAATGGCGAGATGGGCAATGTTAATGTAGTTAAGGTGGAGGTAAGTGGTCAAAACTTTACCTTTACCCCCAACCGGATTGAAGTTAAAAAAGGCCAGACAGTCGAATTAACCTTTAAGAACGTAAGTGGTTTTCACGACTTCATTTTAGATGAATTTAATGTTAAAACAGAGCAAAAACAAGGTCCAGATACCCAAGTTGTTACCTTTATAGTCGATCAAGCAGGAGAATTTGAATATTACTGTAGTGTCGGCAAGCATCGCGAGATGGGCATGAAAGGGATGTTGGTAGTGACAGAGTAAAAAGTTAATTGTTAAGCACAAACGAGTCTAACAGGCTCGTTTGTGTTATGTGGGTGGTCATCCTCTTGACCGGTCGTGATTAGCTGTGGTACATTGTCATTATGAAAATCTTTTATCTTAAGTTAAACGCTTGGTGGGCTGCCTCTTAGATGGGCGGTTAGTTTAGTATTTACTAAATCTTGAACACTGCCTGTCTTAGGCAGTTTTTTTATTATGAAATGCGTTTACCACAATTATTGTCGGTTTAGATGGCGGTTGTTGAACTAACCAGTTTTTTTCTTTTTTTATTTTAATAATATGAATAACAATACAACTGAAATTAATCAAGCTAAAAATCAACCCGGTTATTTTGGACAATATGGCGGCCAAATAGTTCCGGAGGAATTAAAACCAATCTTGGACGAAGTAGCTAGGGCTTTTGAAGAAGCTAAAACCGATCCTAATTTTTTAAAAGAGTATCACGATCTTTTAAAAAATTATGTTGGCCGTCCTTCGCCCTTGTATTTTGCTAGGCGTTTAACCGAACAGTTGGGCGGAGCAAAGGTTTATCTCAAAAGAGAAGATTTAAATCATACCGGCGCTCACAAGATTAACCATACTATTGGCGAGGCATTACTTGCCAAAAGAATGGGCAAACGGAAATTATTGGCAGAAACCGGAGCGGGCCAGCACGGTGTGGCTCTGGCTACGGCCGCAAGCCTCTTGGGCCTGGAATGCGAGATACATATGGGCGCGATTGATGTGGCCAAACAACATCCAAACGTCGTACGGATGAAGATGCTCGGTGCTAAGGTCGTGAGTGTGGAGTCTGGCGGTCGTTGTCTAAAAGACGCAGTGGACAGCGCCTTTAGTGCTTACTTGCAAGATCCAGTTAATGCTTTCTTTGGTATCGGATCAGTTGTGGGTCCCCACCCTTATCCTAGCATGGTTAGATATTTTCAATCTGTGATTGGACGAGAGGCGAGAGAGCAGGTTCTAGAACAGGAAAATCGTTTACCAGATTATCTGGTCGCCTGTGTTGGTGGTGGGTCGAACGCTATTGGCCTTTTCAGCGCGTTTATGTCAGATGAACAAGTGGACATGATCGGTGTTGAGCCAGCCGGTAAAAGTTTTAAACCCGGCGATCATGCCGCCACCCTAACTCTAGGCAAGCCCGGCGCCATCCACGGAATGATGACCTATGTTTTAACTGATGACAACGGGGATCCATCGCCGGTTCATTCTATCGCTTCTGGGATGGACTATCCCGGGGTTGGCCCAGAACATGCCCACCTTAAAGATACTAAACGGGTGGAATATGTTACAGCCAATGACAAAGAGGCTCTCGAGGCTTTCCTAACCCTTTCTCATGTCGAAGGGATTATCCCAGCTTTAGAAAGTGCTCATGCTTTGGCTTATGCCATACGTTTCGCCCCAACCCTAACCAAGGAAGAGATAATAATCGTAAACCTGTCGGGAAGAGGGGATAAGGATGTTGATTACGTCGCGGAACGGCTTGGTACGTAAACTTATTAATTTAAAAAAGAATACCCGGTGCGGGTATTCTTTTTTTATTTAGTATCAATAACTTTGCTCAGTACATCTAAAATGCGCTGGTGTATAACGTGAGGATCGAGTAAGGAATACACTTTTTTTATTTCTTCCTGGCTAAGTTTTATCTTGGCTAGTTTTTTTACTGTTGTCGCCACTTTTGTGGGGTTGTCAAAAGAATCAATAACCATTCGTTTTAGACCGGCTTTGATTAATGTATCAGAAAAGCCAACATTTTTGGATACCAAAACAGAGGTGCCGCTTATAAGTGCCTCGGCCGCGACATTAGAAAAAGTTTCAAAATCAGATGTAACTACTAGCAGATCAATTGATCGGTACAATTTTAAAAGATCATCGTGGCTCATTGAAGCTTTTTGTTCAATAGTTTCTGGAATGTTAAATTTGTCATCTTTTCGCGATGTTACAAGAATTGCTTGGTGCGGCCATTTTTTGTTAAGCAGTTCGTTGTGTATGGCGATAAAAGCCTGAAAGTTTTTAATACGCGTCCAGCGCCCAACCGCTGCAATAGTAAAACGACCAGCCCGACGCCTTGTGCCTGTTATATTTTTTTTAACAGGGTTAGGTATGACTACACCCTGGTGAACTGCATGGCCCACAATTTCCTTTTCAACCGTTTTTTGGCAAATAGCTGAAGGAAAAATGATGGCATCAGCGGTTGACGCAATCCACTTTTCATAGGCTAGTAAACGTTTTCGGATAAAAAAGTTTTTATGGGTTATTTCTTTTTGTAAAACCCCGGCGTATCTTAGTACAATGGGTATTCCCAATTCCTTCGCTGCCTGGGCGATGATCCAAGGGATGCTGTAGGTGCCAGTAACCAATAATATATCCGGCGCTTCCTGACGTAAAATATTTTTTGCTGTTTCAATTAAAACTCGCCATTTCTTCCTGGGGTTACCCATTTTTTCCCAGGAGTATTCTTGGAAGACATCAAGAGCATTAATTATATGATGACTAAAAAAAGACGGTAGATATCGACGAAAAATTACTGCCCCCAAAATATGTCTTTGGGCAATAATTTCAATGCCGACGATGGTATCTTCTTTATCTTCGAGCCAATCAAAGAGGGCGAGATTAGAGATTGTTATACCGCCGAAGGCGTCGCGTTGTACATTGGTGGCAATTTTCATCTCGAGAAAAATAATTTTTGTTATCCAATATACATTTTACCACACATTGACTATTATCCCAAGGAATTTAAGTATTTTTAGTGCTCCAAAGTATTAATGTATTTCCAACATCCAACACAATTTTATTTTTAGCCTTGGCAATCTTTGGCCCGATAATTTTTCCACCCGGTCCGCCGCTGTAAAGAATTAGTTGGCTGTCGGAATTTATGGCCGCGTCGATGGCTTGTTTGTTATCATCCCAATTATTTTTTGGGAAACCAGAAAATTTTACGGTGTTTTTGCCGGTTAGACTATAGGTTTTTTTAAAATTACTAATTATCTTTTTATAATCCCTATGCATAATAAATACGCCACTGCTCGCTTCTAAAAGCATTTTAATCATTTTATGAGTCCAGTCGTTTATGTAAAAATTATCAAAATAATACGGACGTGGTTTAAAAAAGTTATACAAATAATATTCTGATATAGAAATACCTGAAATCGAGGGGGCGAAGTAAGTGCAAGTGTTTCCTGCTTCCAGAATCATTTTTTGTAAATTTTTAACAGCTATCCCTTCGACGCCTAATTTTTTATTCCAATCCTTATCTAAATAGTTAAAAGTAGTAAATGGCTTATTTTTGTCTGCTTTTAATATTCCGAGCTCTCCATCGCCCATTCGAACAATGGAAATACTCTTGTGTCTTAGGAGGGCATCACCAACGATTGCGTATGTAGCCCTAGAGCTAATAGTTTTAAAACAGATCTCGTTTTCAGGAGTAGTTAGTTTTTTTATAGATAATATCATAGATATGGTGTTAAAATATTTTTCTACTGTCCTGTTGATTATACCAAATAATGAGGGATTTGACGATATAAAAATAACAGCTCTCGTTGGCCGTTATTTAATTTACTCACATACACGGGCAGCTACTGAATTTTTTTATCTCAAAAAACACCAATCTATTGTCCACTTTTAAATTCTCCCACAATTGCCTCAAGAATATCATGAAAGCTGATTATACCAACGACTTTGTTAGATGTTTTTTCAGTTATAAGCACTATGCTGACCGACGATCTCTTTAGCCTTTCAATAGCGACTAGAGATGGAACATCTGCGCCAATATGCATTACTGGTTGAATGAGAGATCTCAAATTAATATTCTCTTTCCCATTTTCAAAGAAATGGGTTAAAACATCTTTAGTTTCTATCGCTCCAAGATTTTTATCTAACGACCCGTCGCAGATGGGAAAAACCGATCGGTCGCTTCCGGTTATTTTATTTCGGATAATATCGGAAGTGTCGTTGATGTCGAGCCAAACCACTTCTTTATCTGGGGTCATAAAATTCCTGATCGGCCTGTTTCCCAAATGGAATATACTTTCCACCATTTTTTGTTCTGCTCGTTCAAAAACGCCACTTTCTGCGCCTTCGGCTATTAAAAGCCTGATCTCTTCTTCAGTAACTACTTGTTCAGAAGCAGATTTAATATGAAGTAGCTTAAGCAAAAGAGAGGTGGAAACGCTTAGTAGTTTTACTATTGGCGTTGTAATCCTCATTATTATTTTTATTGGACCAGCGACTTTAAGAGATAGTTTCTCGGGATTAGATAGAGCAATTTGTTTGGGAACTAACTCACCGACGACTAATGAAAGAAAGGTTATGACAATAACCACAACTGCAACGCTTAGTGGTTCGCTGTACCCCGAGGTCATTGGAAATTTTACCAGCCATTGTTCCATATGTTCCGCTACGGTAGCTCCGCCAAAAGCGCCGGCAAATATACCTATCATGGTTATACCTATCTGGACTGTGGAGAGCATTTCTGGAGACTTACGTGTTAAAAACAAAGCATTTTGAGCTTTCTTATTTCCCTGTTTTGACAGGTGTCTAAGTCGACTTTTTTTAACGCTTAACAAAGCTATTTCAGATAAAGAAAAATAGCCATTTAAAATGATCAAGACAATTATTAAAATTATTTCTATGAGTATATTGGACATAAAAATTTAGTTTTTTCTCCCATCCGAGTAATTATATAGTTCATTTACTACCCCTTACAATTTCTGAAAGAAAAAATGCCTAAAGTTAGGCAGATTCTTCTGAAGTTATTTTACTCCGAGCTATAGAGGATTTTAAAACCATGCAACTGAACTACTAGCCAATCTAGCGCAACAGTTTTTTTATTTATTTATTAAAAATCGAAATAAATTAAAAAATAGTTTACGCCACCCACGGCTCCGTCACCTCACCGCAATAACTTGTTTTCATGGCTCGAGAAAAATCTTCAATTGTCGAACAGATACCATTACCCGCCAGCCAGCGAACTTTTACATCAATTGCTACATCGGTGGAATCAAGGCAAGCGATACCGCCTGCGTTAATTGCCGCAACGCCGGAAGCATCAATTGCTGAGTCGGCATTACCTCCGATAAATTTTGATGCCATGAAAATCGGGGTCATATAATCTTTTGTGGCCTGTTGTATAACCGGAATAAGATTATAAGCCCCTTCGCTACACACATTACCTTCGCCAAGAGATTTCAATATCATCGCCGAAACCCCGCCGCCGGTTATAAAACTAAGTAACAAATTAGGATCAAGACCGGGTGTTAATTCAAAGCTAATAACTCCACGGCCAAACTTTGGAGCTAATTGGATTTTATTGAGAGCGTCCTTTTTGTTATTCGCTCGTTCTGTAAAAATGGTGACTCCGCGCGAATTTATAACTCCAACATCAAGAACGGCTGGTGTTTGCATTGCATCAAAATTGCACTCGCTGATTTTTACTGCGCGACAGCCGAGCAACACGCGATTCCAAAAGTTAATTAAAATATCAGCAACTCCTTGATCGATAGCCCTTTCAAGTGTTCTAAACATGTTCTCTAAATTAAATCTTCCGTCACCACCTTCTTGATACACGGGATTTTGTGCCCCCGTAATGCAAACTGGAATACGCAGACCACTTTTATGAGGATTAGGTCCGTGAAGAGCAAAAGCAAGCGCTGTAGCTGTATAGGTTAAAGTGTCAGTACCGTGAGCGATACCTACCCCAGAGAAACCTTCTTCATCCTGAGCTTTTTTGATGCGGAAAATTAATTTTTCCCAATCCTGGGGGGTCATACTAGAAGACTCTTTGGCTGTTACAACTTCATATTTAATATCAAACGTCTCATTAAATTTTAAAATGATTGGGTCCACTGCATGTTTAAAAATTGAAGCATCTTTAGGCGGAGCCGATACTATTTTGCCATTAACTTCTGTAGGGACTTGTCCTATTGTCCCACCGTTAAACAGAAATAAAATTTTCTTTTTAGTCATATAAATGTACAAAGGTTGCTCGGGGACTTGGATTCGAACCAAGATAAACGGATTCAGAGTCCGTTGTCCTACCATTAGACGATCCCCGAATAAATTGTTTACAAAAATGGTTCCGCTACTTCGGCGGACCAAAATTGGGTGTGGGATTCCCGAGTTTTACTACCGGATATCTTCTCCCTTTGGTAAAGATTCCAACCAGTCGCGTTCAACAATTTTAATGTTTGACCAGCTCCAACCATTTTGCTTGACGAGTTTGGGGTGAGAAACGTAGTGAATTTTTCCATCTTTCAATAGGAAAATTCCGTTTGTTCCTCGAACTCTGACTAGCTGTTCTTTGACGGAAGTAAAGAGCGCCCGAGGTGGGTCATTGGCTTTGCGCGTGGTGTGGTTGTAATCGTGCAAAGACTGGCGCATTATAGCATAACTATACCGGTAGTCAAGGCCAGTTTTATCGTCTCCAGGGTCGTTTACAATGAATTCTTCGGTGTCTTCGTCATAGCCAACAATCACAAACATGTGGTAATAAGTGCCACCAACTCGGAAGTGGATGTTGGGATTTTTTAGATAATAACCATAGATTGGAACGATGACTGGACGACCCGCTCGTACTTCGGTTTTAATTTCTTCAAACGTTGGATTTTCTACTACTCGGGAAGTAAAAGAGAGGTATTCATTGATAATCCGACTAGTGCGGGCGGCATTAGTGTCGGCATTAGTGCCAAAGATGCGGTCCTCAATACCAAACAGTCTCTGCATTTCTTTTTTCGCTACAGTTTTTTCAAGATTTTTTACCCCGGCATAGTATTGGTCAACCATAACAATCGATGCTTCTTCACAGGCATTTTTCCATGGCCCCACCCATGAACCATCCGGGATTTCCGAAGTAAAAGGCACATCGAGGTTTATAAGTTTTGTCGGTTCGGTTTCCTCTGAGTCGTCTCTTACTATTTGGGTTGTTTTTACATCCTTGCTTTCATTATTACTTTCCGTATTCGTTTCTTGGCCTTTTTTTTGGGCAAAAACAATTATGGCGGGTAGTGAAACGAATAAAATTATTAGGCCAATTGTTTTTTTCATATCTTTTTATTGCCTTACCAAGGTTTAATCGGAACAGGTTTCATCGTTTAAATCATAGTTGCCGTTTTCGTCGATCCAAATATAACAACCGATTGGTGTGTCTAAACAAATCCCTTTCTCTTTTTCTTTTCTTTTGTCAGCTAGAGCGCAGTAGCCACCGGTGCCACAATCTTTGGGTCGGTCGCACGGTTTCCCTGCAAAACCAGTTGGTGTATAGCAGAATTTTGGTCCCATGCCTTGGCCGGATTTGTCGCCCGGCTTACAGATGCCAAGTGGTGCCAGGGTATTTGTAAAATAGGCCTTACCGATTATCGTTATTAATATTATAATTATTAAAACCCCACCAGTCAGTAGTATTATGTTTCTTAATCTCATATTTTACCTATTCTTTCACGACCTCGCCACCGAAATTTGCCGCCAAATCCTGGATTTCTTCTCCTGGTGTACTGGCTACGGGATTTTCTTCGCATAGCTCGCAGACAAGAATAACGTTTTCGTTTAGGATTTGTGACAAAATTTCTTCTACTACTTTTTTATTTTTCTTCTCTTCGATTTTTTCTTTGTGGAAAGAATAAGGAAAAGAGATGTGTAGTCCGTGCTCCGAGGTTTTTACCAGGCTGGACATTTTTAAAACAAAGGTTAAAGAATGGTTGGTTTCAGATACTTTATCTATCGCCCTGGCCCATACCTTTCGGATATCTTCAATTGTAGTTTGGAGGGGATGTTTGTTAGTAATGGTAGAAATAGCAGTTTTTAAAGTATTTTTTAAACCGCTTTTTTCTTTTTCCTCCACAACAGTTTCCGCAACTATCGTTGGTGGATCATTGTTTACCTCGGTACCTTTTATTGTATCATCCTTAATGGTTGTGCCAAGCCCACTCGAGCGCGGTGGTTCACTCGGTGGCAATGTGTCATCGTGCCGTTCGAGATTAAATTCAATCGCAATAATTTCTAATGGTAAGGAGGGGATTGGTGAGGATTTAATTTGCAGTCGGGCTTCAATCATCCGGTAGGTGAGGCGGCTGTAAAAGCCGTTGTCTTTTTCTTCAGCCAGGGCCATTAGTTTTTTTAAAGTATCTTTACTATACATCACACTGTCTACTAGTTTTGGGTCGACTTGTAAAAATAACAAATGGCGGAGTACTTCTAGGGTTTCTAAAGCGAATTGTTCGAAGCTTGTACCTTCGTTGGCCAGGCTATTTAGGGTTTGGAGGGATTTATTTGGCTGTTCTAAAACAATGCCAGTTAAATATTCAATCACCGCATCAATATTCGAAGGGGGTAAGATACCTGAAGCATTTTCCGTCGTAATTTTTTTCTCATTTAGAGAAAAGACTTGTCCAAGCAAACTCTCGGCATCGCGTAAACAACCTTCACTTTTACCGATAATTCTTTCTAATACTTCTTTGTCTATTTTTATATCCTCCGCTTTGGCAATTTCTTCCAATCTTTTTAACATTTCGTCAAATCCAACTTTTTTGAAATTGAATCTTTGGCAACGGGATAAAATAGTTGCCGGTAGTTTATGCATTTCGGTTGTTGCCAGTACAAACACAACGTGCGCTGGTGGTTCTTCAATAGTTTTTAAGAGCGCGTTAAAAGCGCTTGTCGAAAGCATGTGGACTTCGTCGATAATAAACACCTTAAAAGGGGAGCGGGTTGGTTTAAATTGGGCGTTGTCGATAATATTTTCTCGGACATTATCTACCCCAGTGTGTGAGGCCGCGTCGATTTCGATGACGTCAATATTTCTTCCGGCGCTGGTTTCCGTGCAACTGGAACATTTATTACACGGTTCGTATTCACCGGGTTTTCTATTATCGCAGTTGATCGCTTTCGCTAGTAGCCGCGCAATCGTGGTTTTACCGACACCGCGTGGGCCGGAAAATAAATAAGCATGCGCCACTTTTTGGGTGGCGATTTGGTTTTGAATCGTGGTTGAAACAGTGTCTTGCCATAAATTTTTTAATTCAGCCTCCCCATTTTACATTGATGCCTCGGTTAAATCAAGGGTATCGGTTTTGGATTCGCCGAGCCTTGCCCGCTCCATAATCTCGGCTTCCACAATCTCGCGTGGTCGGCCGTATTTTAAGCGAGAAAGCTCTTTAATGGCCGCCGCCAGTTCTTTGTTGCCGGACTTTGGTGGATAGGTACTCATATTAAAAGGTTTGGCCGCTGTATTGTCGATTAGTAACTTGGCGTAAGCGGTGTATTGCTCGACATTCATTAAATCATAGGCTGAGAAAACCGGAGCATATTCTTTTGCGAGTATTTCCGCGTCTTCTACGCCAATCCGGAAAGTTACTAAAGTACCGGCGTTACCAAGTACAGCGTCGCGGACAGTATTCTTTCCTTTGTTATCTACCAGCTGGCTCAAATACTGGTGAGCAATAATTAATTCCAAACGATATTTGCGAGCCTCGGACAAAATTGTTGCGATTGAGTCGGTAATAAAGTTTTGGAACTCATCGATGTATAAATAAAAGTCGTGGCGTTCTTCTTCGGGCAATGCTGCTCGTTCCAGAGCGACCATCTGCAGTTTGGACACGATGATCAAACCCAAAAGGTTGGAGTTAATTTCACCCACCAAACCTTTGGCCAGGTTGACTAAAAGAATTTTCTTTTTATCCATGATTTCTCGGAAGTTAAAACCCGAGTGAGATTGTCCAATAATGTTTCTCACCATTTGGTTTTCGACAAAGCGGCCAACTTTCGAGATCAAGTAACCTAACATTTCGGATTTATGGAAGTCCGAGGTCTTGGCCATTTCTTTGTTCCAGAAAGCCAAAACCATTGGGTCGGTTAATTTTGCTTTCCATTCTTCGACATATTCGTCGTCGGTAAACATGCGGGGAATTTCCGCCATGGTACCAGGATTTTCCATGTCGGCCATGAGAGTCAACATGACGTTGCGCATTTGGTGTTCAAACATCGGGCCAATCATGGACGGATCGGTTACTAGTTTATAAAAAATAGAAACCATTTCTTGGCAGACGAAATCTTTTTGTTCTTCGGTTTTGGCTTCAAGCATGTTTAAACCGATCGGTCGTTCAACATCGGCCGGGTTAAAATATATAACATCATCAGCCCGTTCTTTTGGTACATGTTGTAAAACATATTCAACAAAATCTCCGTGTGGATCAATAACACAAACACCCTCACCATTAATAACATCCTGTATCGCCAAGTTTTGGATGAAAACAGATTTTCCACTACCAGATTTACCAATGGTATATAAATGTCGGCGACGATCAGATCGTTTTATCCTAACAATCGTCTCTTCACCGCGGTAAGTCGCCCGACCGAGTATGACACCTTCTTTTGGCATGTTAATTGGTGGGGGAGCCTTACGTGCTCCCAACCAGTTAATGTGCGGTGTCTCGGTTGTCGGTATCGGCATATGCCAAAAGCTTGTCATCTCTTCGGTGTTGGCTACCATGTAGTATTTGTGATGAAAGGATCGATAAATCGAATCCTGAATAATCTTTTTTTGACTTCGTGGGATTGCCGCTCCGAAAGAATTACCATAACGGTAGATGTTGTATTGGCTAAAAGCATTCAGCATGTTTTCGAGGTTCATCTGAGCCTTTTCCTTGTTTGGACCAGAACTAATAAGGCGCACCGTCAATTCCAAACCGCCATGACTAATTTTTTCTTCCATGCCCTTAACCATTTCTTCTTCCATTTGTGTTAAATGGTATTGTTGTGACAGAGAATCTTGGCGATTGGGGTCATTTTTTTTCGGGAACATCACCTTTTTCCATTTTACTAATCCTCTCACAAAAGCCCCGCGTCGTGCGACATATTCAAATTTTTGTCCTTCTTTAATGTCTCTGATCATTTGCACTCCCTGGCGACGCCACTTTGGGCTGGCTGGTCGGACAATGTATTGGATGACTGCACCCTCGGTATCTAAAATTTTACTTAAGGGATTAAGTAAAGAGACCAGGGGGTCAGAATCCATTTTTTTGTAAGTTTTAAAAGGAAAAGCCGAGCGGTATTTAAACCATAAATACGCTCCCACAATATGACATTCGGGTTGAAAAATGTTGTAATCCGGTTCCTCGTTAATTTCGGCGTGTGGGTATTGAGCGTGGATTTGTTGCTCAAGAAACTCGCGGTATTTATCCGGCACCGCCACATAGAAAGAAATTTTACTGTCTTTTACTACTACTTCAAAAGAAAAGTTGTCTCGTCGTCCGGTAAACCACTTTACCAGTCCTTTTTCACGTTTCAAACCAGAAATGGCAGAAAATATGGTGTCGGCAATCGCAATCCGCTCTCGAATCTGAGTAATATTTTCTTCTTGGTTCATGTTTTGCTGGCCTTCATTTTTCCTCTCTTTAGGAACGCGGATAAGAAGAATTGTTTTGTGGAAAGCTTTGCTTTCTTTGCCTAAAAGGTGAAAGAAAGAGCGGAGAATGTATAACAAGGCGATAAAGGCAAAGAATCCAAGAATAATCATGGACGCAAAAAATAACTCCGGGGTTTGCAGGATAAAATCCGCTACACTTTTTAAATAAGTAAGGTAAACGTTTTCCATTTAAAGTTTAATGAGACCTTCTTGAGTTTTTTTCAAATGGATAATTCGATCAGTTTTAATTTTCGCTTCTTGTTCTAGAAAGAACCGATTTACTCCCGGTAATAATTTTAACCATTGTAAGATCAAACTAAAGATTTTCTTTGCTTTGATTTTAGTACCTTTCATTAACGACCGAATTTTCCTGGCTGTTTCTTCGCCTTTAATTTTAAACTCTTGTTTAGCGACCGGTGACATACGGGAAAAGGCATCGCCCATTCCTTCTTCCATGATTTTTTCAATTTTGACCGTAATTTCATCTTGAACCTGAGGTATAGCCGTTGGTTTGCGACGCAAAGAGACTCCAAATTTTGGTCCTTCAGGAGTTGAAGTTTTTGTGTCATTTTTTTCAGTTTCCGGTTTGCCGGGCGCTGATTCGCGCGGAATAATTTTTTCCGTTTGCGTTTCCGGCGCTTTGGGCAATTCTTTTTCAAGCGGTAAATTCTTTTCCGGAATGTTAGGAGTAGTCATAACTACTAAATTATATCACAAGAACGCGTTCTTCACAATTTACTACGTTTATTTATTAAACTGGCCTAAGAAGCTCATGGCCATTAGTCTGCCGTCCTTGTTAGCATTATGCCCAACCGAATTCACTGTAATGTACATTGTTGTTAATATTCTCTAGGGCCAGTTTTACTGCTGGTAATACATTGTCCGGAAGATCGTCCATTCGATACCACTTAAGTTCATCACACTTATCAGGCTCCATGTTTGTGATATCGCCAGTCCATTTTTCAGCACGAAGATAAAAATCAAAATATTCTCTATCCGGTGCTAAGCGGTGCATAGTATGAACCACTTCTAGGTTTTCCGGACTTACCACAATCCCAGCTTCTTCGCCGGCTTCTCGGATAATACATTGCTTCGTTGTTTCGCCCCCATCAAGATGACCGGCAACTAAACTATAGTTACCATCCTGATAGCCAGTGTTGAAGCGTCTTAGAAGTAAAACTTGCCCATCCTTAATTAGTGCGAGGTAGGCGGCGACGTATGGTTTGAACCTTTCTTTTTCAGACATGTTATTGTTAAATTATCGCCTAAAGTTTCTTTTTTACTTCTGTCCCCCTGGCTCCATCTTTTACAACATACCCCAGCGCTTCGATGCGGACTCGTAATTCATCGCTTTTGGCCCAATCTTTTTTAATCCGCGCTTCATCCCTCTCTTTAACAAGTAGGTCGACTTCCTTGGGTAGTTTTACTGCTTTAATTTGTTCTTCAATATGTAATCCGAGTACCTCATCAAACTTCAATAATTGTGGCAAGCTAATTTTTCTATTTTTTAAAGCTTCCCACACCATTGCCAGGGCTTCGGGAATATTTAAATCATCGTTAATGAGTGCCAAAAATTTTTCGGCCAGATTTTTATCTTCCGGCATCTTTTCCTTACTCAGATCTCTCGCGATCTCATATAAATGCTCCAATCCGCTCTGGGCTGCCGCTAAAGCCTCAAAACTAAAGCTTAGTTGTCTGCGGTAATGGGTCTGCAAGGTAAAGTAACGGTAGGCGAGCGGGGAGTAGCCCTGTCTTTTTAATTCGTTAATGGTTAAGAAGTTGCCTCCGGATTTGGCCATTTTTCCGTCATTAATCAGTAGAAATTCATTGTGAAGCCAATAATTCGCAAGCGGTTTACCGCTTGCGGCTTCACTTTGGGCGATTTCATTAGTGTGGTGGACGGGGATATGATCTATCCCACCACAGTGGATGTCAAAAGGCTGGCCTAAATATTTAGCCGACATAGCCGAGCATTCAATATG
>CAZRZQ010000009.1:15277-24908 GCA_964604585.1 uncultured Gammaproteobacteria bacterium | reverse complement strand
CAGATTGATCAGCACGGAAAGATACTTATTAGCGGTGGCCTTGTCCAGTCCAGTTTCATTAACGATTTCGCTTAATTTTCTTTTACCGAGCGCAATGGCGCGTAAAATTGCCAAATAATTTTTAGTTTCGCGCAGTTCTTCTTTGAGGGTGAATTCCACCTCGTTGTACAAAAAAGCGGTTTTGTTAAAAATTTTTTTCTTAATTTCATCGGAAATTTCTCCACCACCCTCAAACTGTTTAAGATAGGCGGGCATGCCGCCGGTGATGGTATAAATATTAAGAAAATCAGAAAAATTCTTTTCTGGGAAAAATTTTTGTGATTGCGAAAAATTTAATGGATCAACTAAAATCTGGCCGGTGCGACGGCCAAACAGGGGGGCGCTTTGATTCAGTGTTTCCGATTCCATCATGGCAATACTTGATCCAGACAATATTAAAAATATTTTGGTATTTTTTAAATATTCATCCCAACCCTTTTGAAAAAGAGAACTGGTGGATTTATCGTTTTCAGTAAGATAAGGATATTCATCTATTGCCAAAACTAAAGGTTCGTTAGCTGTTTTTGTTTTTAAATATGAAAATACTTCTATCCAATCACTAAAGCCATTTTTGATTAAAATTTCATCTTTAAAGTAAGTGCCGATGATTTGTCCTAACTCACGCAGTTGATCGGTGGTAGTACGTTTGTCAGCCAGGAAATATAGCGCCGGTTTGTCTTTGATAAATTGTTTAATCAGTTCGGTTTTACCAACTCGTCGTTTGCCGTAAATAATAAAAAACTGGGCAATATTGGATTGCCATTTTTCATTAAGTACCTTTAATTCTTGTACACGGTTGATGAAAGGCATGTTTGTAGTGTTTATTTAGTATACTTGTGAGTAGTATACCTTATGAGTATACTAATTGTCAATAGGGACTTTTTAATTATATGTTAGCCAAAAGATAGGAGTGATGTCGCTGAAAACTACTTTTATCCAAACTAGTAGAGAAAATTGCTAAGGTGTGGTAAAATATTTCTGAAAATAGGGTTATACCCCTTTTGGGTATAGGGTAAATCAATAATAGCAAACAATATGAAGGAGGGCAATAACAAAACCACCCGTTTAAGGTGGTTTAGGTGTCTTGGTTTAAAGACTAAGTCCGGTTACGCATATTGCTTTACCTACGTTTGCGTTACTGTATAAGCTAACCTCGGCGTCAGTATCAGCAAATAATAGCGCTTGTTCCCAGATGTGCAGACTTCGTTTGTCGCAAAGTTTGAGGTCGTACTCTCTGCCGTCGTTAGAAACTAGGTAGTGAGTTATATCACCATAACCACCGTTGGTGTATGCTTTAATTAAACCAGTGTATTTTTTCTGTGACTGGTTGTCTATGTTCGCCACCAGGCCATAGACGCAGTAACCGGCTCGTTCGGCTTTGGCGGCAAATATATCCATTGGTACCTGAGCTTTAGCGGAAAGAATAATTTGTTCGTTAAACTTCATGAGTGGTTTATCACAGACTTTGATACCTATTTCTTTTCCGTCAGAGTTTTTAATGTAGTGAGTGATATCCTCATAACCCCCATTTGTGTACTCTTTTATTACCCCAGAGTAACGGATAATATCTCCGGTTTCTGATTCATTAGTTTCGTTATCTTCAGAAATTGTTTCTGAACTAGTGTTAGTCGAAGTGTTAGTATCACCTTCAACATTAGTTTGGGTGGTTTCATTTTGGTTTGGAACCACATTAGTTGCATCAGGAGTTACCTGAATACTACAGCCAGACAATAGGACAAGCAAACCAATTGTGGCTAACAGACCAATTTTAGGCATATTTTGGCTTAAAATAAATAAAATTGTTAATCTTCAAGCTAATTATACACCCTAGTGGACCAAAAGTTACATTAGAGTAGATTTAAACAAAGCCACCCATTTTTGGGTGGTTAGTGTTTTACTTTAAAACTACCTTATTCTTCTCAATCATTACTTTCACCGTTTGACCATCAGTAATTTTTCCTTCAATAATCTGCAAAGCAAGATTGTCGAGGAGTTCAGTCTGGATGACTCGCTTCAAAGGTCGTGCGCCGTAGTCGGGATTAAAGCCTTGTTTAGTAAGATAGGCCTTGGCTTCGGTCGTAACTTCAAGCACAATCTTTTTTTCTTGCAAGCGCGTCATGACTTCTTGTAACTGGAGATCCACAATACGTTCAATCTCTTTTTCACCCAAGGCGTGGAAGATAATTGTTTCGTCAACGCGGTTTAAGAATTCTGGTTTGAAGTTTTGTTTTAACAGTTCGGTAATCTTGTCTTTAATATTTTTTTCACTAGCAGATTTTGTCTTGGTTCGCCCAGCTTCAAAGCCTAAACCACCGCGACGATTGGTGTCCAGGATCATCTGGCTACCAATGTTACTAGTCATGATAATGACGGTATTTTTGAAGTTAACGATTCGTCCTTTGGCGTCAGTTAGCCGGCCGTCATCCAAGATCTGTAAAAGAACGTTAAAGACATCCGGATGAGCTTTTTCAATTTCATCGAATAGTATAACCGCGTAAGGACGGCGACGAACAGTTTCGGTTAGCTGGCCGCCTTCTTCGTAGCCAACGTAACCAGGGGGAGAGCCAATAATTTTTGACGTGCTATGCTTTTCCATGTATTCGCTCATGTCAACGCGAACCAAGGCTTCTTCAGTGTCAAACATAAATTCTGCCAAAGCTTTGGCCAGTTCGGTTTTACCAACGCCAGTTGGGCCTAAGAAGATAAACGAGCCAATTGGTCGGTTTGGTTCAGACACCCCCGCTCGTGAACGGCGGATGGCGTTCGAAACGGCGGTAATTGCTTCTTCTTGCCCGACAACACGCTCCATGAGCACTTCTTCCATTTTAGCGAGTTTCATGGTTTCGCTTTGTAGCATGCGAACGACCGGGATGCCGGTCCAGCGAGCAACTACTTCCGCAATGTCTTCTTCAGACACTTCTTCTTTAAGTATGCCATGTGATCGTTGCATTTCGCTTAGTTTTTTTTCGTCTTGACGAATCTCGCCTTCCAAATAGGGGATTTTGCCATAGCGAATCTCCGCTACTTTTTGTAAGTCACCGCGTCGTTCTTCAATTTCCGCTTGTTGTTTTAATTTGTCTATTTCGCGCTTATGGCCGTGGATACGGCTAATAATTTCTTTTTCATTGGTCCATTGGGCCTCGAGTTCGGCACTGGATTCTTTAACATTGGCCAAGTCTTTTTCTAGTTTTTCCAATCGTTCTTTGGATTCCGGATCCTTTTCTTTTTTTAAAGCTCGTTTTTCAATCTCCCATTTGATCATTTGCCGTTTCATCTTGTCTAATTCCTCGGGCATGGAGTTTATTTCTAACCGCAGAGCCGAAGCGGCTTCATCCATGAGGTCAATCGCTTTGTCTGGTAAGAAACGATCAGTTAAGTAGCGGTCAGAAAGTTTGACGGCCGAAAGAATAGCAGCGTCAGTAATACGCACACCGTGATGCACTTCATACTTTTCTTTAATACCACGGAGGATAGCAATGGCGTCGTCAATGTTTGGTTCCTTAACCATGACGGGTTGGAAGCGGCGCTCTAGAGCAGCATCTTTTTCAATATATTTTTGGTATTCTTTTAAAGTGGTCGCACCGATCGCGCGTAATTCGCCACGCGCTAACATGGGTTTTAACATGTTAGAGGCATCAACCGATCCTTCGGATGCACCCGCACCAACGATCGTGTGCAGTTCGTCGATGAAAAGGATAAAACGTCCCTTTCCAGCATTAATTTCTTTTAGAACAGCTTTAAGTCTTTCTTCAAATTCACCACGGAACTTGGTGCCGGCCAAAAGGGAACCGATGTCTAAGGCGATTATTTCTTTGTTTAATAACGAATCTGGCACATCGCCATTCACAATGCGTTGGGCTAGACCTTCGGCAATGGCGGTTTTACCGGTACCTGGTTCGCCGATAAGGACGGGATTGTTTTTGGTACGGCGGGAAAGTATTTGCATTAGGCGGCGAATTTCATCGTCCCGGCCAATAACCGGATCAATTTTTTCTTTGCGTGCTAGTTCCGTTAAATTTTTACCGTATTTTTCTAAGGAGTTGTATTTGCTTTCTGGTTCGGGAGAATCAACGCGTTGATTGCCACGAATTTCTGCTAAAGCTTCGAGTGCGACATCATAATCCACATCATATTTATTTAAAATGTCGCTAACCGGATTTTTGTTTTGTAAAAAAGAGAGGAATAGATGTTCGAGGCTGATAAACTCATCGTTCATGTGTTCGGCTTCAGTCGTTGCCATTTGGAAAATGAAAAGCATGGCTTGGCCTAACATGATCTGGCCGGTGAGGGGATTAGTACTAATAGTTTGGCCTTGTTTGGGTAGACGATCAATTAAGGACTGGATGTCTGCTTTTAGAGAAATAACATTAACGTTTAATTTAAGTAAGATTGACAATACCAAACTGTCCTCATCTTCTAAAAAGGCGAAGAAAAGATGGGGTGGTTCGACTTGGCTCTGGCCATTTTGCATGGCAATTTTGGCGGCGTATTGCAGGGCTTCTTGGGATTTGTTAGTGAAGTTTTGTGGGATCATAATAGGTATAAATAAGGGTAAAACTAGGCTTGAGGCATGTTAGCACTCTAAGGTCGAGAGTGATAATACTCTAACATAACCAAGCGGTTTGTCAAGGGTATGGTATAATTTTAAAGACCTCTTATTTATTATATCACAAATCTATGCGTCTTTTTGTCGCTTTTCTTTGCAGATGTATAAAGTAGTGTTGTACTTTACGTTTGACTCAATTAGTATGAGTTGTTAGAATACAAATGTAGTAGCGTTAAGGTTTAATAAACATACAATTATATGTTATACACTGGTTCAACCGCGCCCGAGTTTACGCTACATGATCAGAATGATGATGTTCAGAAATTAAGCGATTACCGTGGCCGGTGGGTGCTCTTGTATTTTTATCCTAAAGACAATACGCCGGGTTGTACAACCGAAGCGTGTAGTTTTCGCGATCGATTTCGAGATTATTTCGAGCGGGGCATCCAAGTAGTTGGGGTTAGTCCGGATACGGTGGACAGCCACAAGTTATTTGCCGGCCAGAATAATTTAAATTTTCCGATTTTAGCGGATGAAAACAAGGCGGTCTTTAAAATGTACGAGGCACTGGAGGGGGATAAGGCGAAGCGGGTTAGTTATCTTATTAACCCAGCCGGTCGAATTGAGAAAGTTTATCCAGGCGTTGACCCTAACACTCATGCCGAGGAGATTTTAAATGAATTTAATTCAGTTAAAGCTTAACTTTATTTATCTAAGATAACTATGGAAGACGAGAACCGAAAGTCTAGTCCCGTCAGTGGTTGGAAGAAAGAGGGGGCGGCTGTGGGGCTGGAAGTTAAGGAGAAAACAGTAGGGTATATCCTCGCCGCTTTGGGACTGGTTGCGGGTTTGGCTTGGAACGAGGCGATCAAGGCCTTGATTGAAAGATTTTTTCCGGTTGGGACTAGTACGCTTTTGGTACGGTTTAGTTACGCGGTTTTGATCACCATCGTGGTAGTAGTGGTTTCGATTTACCTCACGCGGTTGAATAAAAGGAAAGAAAATCTCCTAAAGTAAACTTGCGGGTTAAAAGTCAGGCAGTAAAATGCCTGTCTTTTTTGTTTAGTCAAGTCCGGCAGGACTTGACAGGAGGGCTGGGAGATGCAACAGTTAAATTATACCGAAATAGTATGAATATGTATTTAAGCATAGAGGGCAATTCTTTAAGAGCTAGGATTTATCTGTGTGCTTAAGTATTGGCCACAATAGCCTATTAAACTGGGCGCTGGTCGATATTGTCCGCCAATATTTACACTTAAAAGCGCACAAATAATAACGATACTTACACATATGGCAAATAACACTTCTAATCGTGGCTTCGCCTCGATGGACCCTAACAAGCAAAGAAGTATCGCAAGTAAAGGTGGGCAAGCAGCAGCTGGTGGAAATACCTCTAACCGAGGGTTTGCATCAATGGATCCAGATAAACAGCGAAGAATCGCGAGCAAAGGCGGGAAGGCTGCCCAGTCTAGCGGTCATGCCCATCAATTGTCGGAGGCGGATCGTAGCCGTGGTGGTAAAATGAGCCCAGCTAATTTTGCTAATCGTCCGAAAGAAGAAGTCCAGGCGATCGGCCGTAAAGGCGGCAAGGCCTCGGGTGGTACTCGTCGGGGAGATAACTATTAGTCTTTATGATGATCCTAAAGTACCGCAGGCGACAATACTTCGAACCGTAATATTACCCCTGCGGTATTACCTTACCTTATTTAATTTTTAAACTTTTTATCTTAAACTAAAGAAGGAGGTGAAAATTATATGGATTTATTAACAATGTTAATTGTCGGTTTAATCGCTGGTTGGCTCGCGAGTTTAATAATGCAAGGACGAGGACTGGGGATTGTGGGAGATATCGTGGTTGGTATTATTGGTGCTTTAATTGGCGGATATTTACTAGGTTTAGTCGGGGTATTTCCGGAAACTATCTTAGGCACAATTGTGGCGGCGGTAATTGGCGCGGTGATTCTTTTGTTCTTGGTGGGTTTGGTTAAACGAGAAGGCCGAACAGGTATACGTGGACCGATATAACCTAATTTCCGAATTGTGACCAGCGACAATTCCCCGCGCCCTAATGGGCGGGGGATTTTTTATTTGACGGTCAGGTGAAAAACCGGTTACAATAAATACATACCCTTAAAGTATGTATTTATTTTATGCCTAAGATTTACCAGATTGTTCCAGAACTAAGCGAAATCCGCTGGACGGGTAGCTGGTTTATAGGCGGGTCTCATTCCGGCACCATTATTATTAGGAGCGGCCAGGTTTTAGAAGATAACAACGAGCTAAGTGGGGGACAAGTGGTGGTGGATATGACGACGATTGAAAATACGGACATTCGAGATGAAGGTCGGCGAAAACGTTTGGAAAATCATTTGCATTCGCGGGATTTTTTTGACACTCGTGAATATCCGCTGGCTGAATTGTTTGTTTTTACCGTCGATAAATTAGCTGAATTGCATCGTTACAAGTTTATCGGAGATTTAAGGGTTAAAGATGTAACCCGTCCGGTGGAATTTGAGGGCTATGCTTTGAAAGCCAAACGAGCCGATGAATACCACGCCAAGGCGACTTTAGTAATTGACCGAACCAAGTGGGATGTCCGTTATGGCTCATTAAAGTTTTATCTTAATCTTGGTGATCGAGTGATCAAAGATGAGTTTGAATTAGTTGTAGATATCGTCGCCCGAGCCAGTCTCGATTAGTTTTTAATAGACGCTCATTCGATCATCAGTTGGCAATTCATCATGAGGTAATATCTGCACATCGTTAGTTAAAGGAGCGTTCTGTTGGTTTAAGAATGGTAAGCGGTTATCGTCAATAAAGAATTCTGGGTAAGCGTTAATTTCAACCTCAAGGCTTAGTGGTTCGTTATTAAGCATGACTGGGGTATCGGCCCCGGTTGGTTCAAAGACTTTCATTTGTCCACGGTCATAGTGCAACATTAGAACGGCGTTATTATCTATCCAGTTGGTCTTTTCTAATTTGAATATCGTCGGTTGACCGTCATCATGCAAACCAATGTAGGCGACAACCGGTCCTTGGCTACCGTCAACCATGTGCTCGTGGGCGACCAACCAAACATTGTCGTCTAGGTTTTTAATAGTTTCCATCCACTGGTTCAGGTTGTCTTCGCCAGCCATCTCGGGAAGAGATAAAATAATTTCCAGATTGGGTTCAATGATTATTTTGCTACCGTTCTCGTGGGCCGAGACGGCGGTGAGACCCCAATGGGGTAGGCGGTTGTAGCCAAAGCCGGTTAAGGCGATTGCTGCAATGGCAAATGCGCCAAAGTATTTAAGATAAGGTATCTTCATAGTTCTAAAATTAAATGAATTAATCGTAAAGTACCCTATATTAATCGTAGAAGGTTTTCCTTAAGTTAGTCAACGGGTCTCAACCAGTTCTTTTATACGTTCTTTTTACTTATCCACAGCCAGCTACCTTGCGTTGCATAGTAGTGGGTGATATACTTTCTATGTAATAAATAATCTATGGACATTCCAACAACTGAAAACGCACAGGTACAAATGAGAAAAGGTCTTTTAGAGTTTGCTACTTTGCTTATTATTTCCAATGGTCCGGTTTATGCTAGTGATATTCTACACGAATTAAAACAAGACGATCTTTTGGTGGTGGAGGGGACTTTGTACCCGCTTTTAAGTCGCTTAAAAAACGCTGAACTTTTAAATTACACCTGGGCGGAATCGACCGAGGGCCCGCCGCGCAAGTACTACACTTTAACAGCTAAGGGGCGAGAAACTTTGTCTGTCTTGTCATTAAGTTGGACCAAATTATCTAAAGCACTTAACTCTTTGCACAAAAAATATGCACAAAGTCGTTAGTTTTACAATTAATGAACGGGTCTTCAATATTGAAGACGATGCCTTCTTCGCTCTGAAGGATTATTTAGACGCCATTAAAAAAGGTCTTGGTACAGACGAGGCTAGTTTTGAGGTTTTAAACGACATCGAAGCCAGTATCGCGGATAAGTTTACGGAAAGATTAAAAGAGGCGAATCGGACAGTATTGACCTTGTCGGACGTGACAGAATTAAAAAATGTCATGGGTAATCCGGAAGATATCTCTGGTACGGGGGAAGTAAAAGAAGAAAAAGTTAAACCAGATAGCAAGGAAGATAAACCCTCGAAGAAGCTTTACCGCGACACAGATAGCCAGATGGTGGGAGGAGTTTGCTCTGGGTTAGCTACTTATTTTAAAATTGACGCCGTGTTGGTTAGATTAATTTTTGTCGCCCTAATATTTTTAAACGGGCTTGGCATATTGCTTTATGTTGTTCTGTTATTAGTAATGCCGGCGGCTAAAACACCAGCTCAAAAACTGGAAATGCAGGGTGAGGCGGTAAATTTAGCGAAGATAAAGTCGTTTGTTAATGAAAAGGCGAATGAACTAAAAAGTGAAGGGGTATTACAACGAACCGTCAAAGTATTGCGACGAATTGTTGGTGTGTTTTTACGGTTATTATTGGTACTCATAGGTCTCGGGCTATTAATCGGGGGAATCGCCGCCTTGGTTGGTTTAACAATTGGGGCGATTGTGTTATTGTTTTCTGGCTACGAAACTACTTTATTACCTTTCAGTGTTGCCCCGGTTATTTCTTGGTCGATCTATCTACTTTTCTTAGCCGCGATATATTTCCTAGCTGTCGTTCCGTTGGTATTTCTGGTTATGGCGGCGACAACTATCTTGCGTAAGAAAAATGCTTTTAGTCTACGAACCTCAGTTGGACTTTTGGTGTTATGGGTCGTAGCGATCGGGACAGTAACATCTTTAGGTGTGAAGTATGGCCCGGTGATTGAACGAGTGGTTCGGGAAGAAAATTTAAAGGAACAGAATATTTTGTTGGCCAGTCAAGATTACCGTGTTTATGACTACAAAGATTTTAAGGGGGTCGACATCAATGGCGCTTATACAGTAAACATTGCTAAAGGTGAAAATTATCTAGTTGAAGCAAGAGGGACAGATAATAACCTGGATCGCCTGGTTGTTAAGAGTGAGAAGGGGACACTAAAGGTTGCCTCGAATGATTTC
>CAZRZQ010000009.1:0-15267 GCA_964604585.1 uncultured Gammaproteobacteria bacterium | reverse complement strand
GTGTTTTGGATCGTGTGAATATGCTAGAGTGACAGTAAATATTACCTTACCTAATTTAGAATATCTAGAAGTCAATGGGTTAAGCCAAGTTAAAGTAATGGATGTTGAGGCAGGAGATTTAAAAGTCATTGCCGATGGCATTGCTAAAGTGACTTTTGAAAATTTAGCCGCCCAAGCCCTAACACTTGAATTAGATGGTTTGTCGGTGGTTGATCTGTCAGGTAAGGTTGATCGGTTGGGAGCGAGTTTGGACGGCACCTCTCAACTTGATGCTTTGAAAGCGCCAGCCCGAACAGTAAATTTAACTTTAAACGGGGCGTCAGTTGCTAGGGTGGAAGCCGGAGAAAGTTTGACAGTGCGAGGCGATGGAGTGAGTAAAGTGTATTACAAAGGAACCCCACGGTTAAATAGCGAATTAAGAGGATTAGCAAAGTTGGAAAAAATGTAAAGAATCAATTTTAGGCCGGGTGGACAACCCGGCCTTTTTTATTTGACGGTTTGTAGCGAAAAGCAGTATAATATTATCATAAAAATGAAGCATTTAATTGTATTTAATTAATTTTTTAACTTAATCGTCTATGGAAAACGATTTAGCGGCACTAATTTCAGCCTTCATGGGGTTATTTATAGTTCTCTTAATCTGGTCAGCTGTGTGGAAAGCGGTCGCTCTGTGGTATGCGGCGCGTAATGGAGATAAGGTTTGGTATATTTTACTCCTTATCTTAAACACGGTCGGTATCTTAGAAATCATATATATCTTTGCTGTTCATCGTCGTAAACAGGGTAACATTCCTCAACCGGGTGCTTCGGTCAACAACCCACCAACCCAAATGTAAATTTACTAGCACCTTATCAAAATGAGGTGCTATTTGTTACCCGTAACTTTTTGCGTGAAGTGGTGTATAATATGTTCGAGAGAGCAAAGTTAATTTTTAAATTTTTAACATATGGGAAAAGGGAAGGTAATTTTAGTCGGGTCAGTTTTAGGACTCGCGGTTTTGCTAGGTGGTGTTGCGCCGGCCAGGGCCGTAGATCCAATTCTTTCAACAGAGATTGTTAGCTCGACCAATGTTGAGGTGGGCACAACTTCTACTGTTTCAACAACAGTTAGGGTGCCGGGCGCCTGGGGTTTGTGGTGGAGTAGTTTAAAAGAGCGGGTTGACCTAATGTTGACGATCGATCCGGTAAAAAAAGCAGAAAAGCAGATTGCTTTTGCTGAAGAACGGTTACGTGTGGCAGAATTAATGGCCGCGAGTGATGACTTGCGAGCTAAGGAAAAAGCCCAAAAGATGATCGAGCGGTCTAATGAGTTAATCCAAAAGTTTTCTGATAAACGTGAAAAATGGGAGGAGAAAAAAGATGAACGCGTGGAAAAATTAAAAGAAAAAGCGGCTGAACATTTATTACGACGGGAAGAGATAATGGAAAAGATTGAAGTTAAAATTGGGCCGGATAAATTAAAAGCGCTTCAAGAGTTACGACTACGAGGACAGGAAAAAGGTAGCCAGTTACTAAAAGCAATGAGTAGTGAAAATTTATCCCCAGAAGTTAGGGCAAGGCTAGAAGCAATAAAAGTTAAAATTGAGGCGCAAATTGAAGAAGGAAAGAATTGGCAAGAGGAACGTAAAGAATTATTAGAAAAAGCGGCCAATGGAGATTCTGAAGCGCAAGTAGAATTAAAAGTAAAACAAGAAGAGCGGGTTGAAATGCGTGAAAAAAAGATTGAAGATCAGGCCGAGATTCGAACGGAAGTAAAAGAAGTTCGTTCTGAAAATAGAAAAGAACGACAAGAAAATAGAGGCTTGGAAATTGAAAGCGAGGCAGAAGTCGAAGTCGAGGCTAGTATTTAAGTAAATTAAAGCCGCCAACGGTATCCAACCGGGCGGCTTTTTTAATTATCAAAAATGTGCTAAAATTAGCGTATAATGTAACAAAAGGGGGTTTTAGTCGTCTTCTATATATAGCCCTGTATACTTAAAGGATTAAATTTGTGAAAACCAACACCAAACTGACAATTAAGTATTACTGGCAGGAAGCGAAAAAGTATAAAGTGAGCGGAATTATTTCTATTTTAACAATAATTGCCGCGGCGGTCATTAATGTTGTTGTTCCTCTATACTTTAAGAAGTTTTTTGATGCTTTAACTTCCGGCGGCACACGAGGGGAAATCGCCTCGACTCTGCTAGGAATTTTGTTTGTTATTGCCCTCTTCGAATTTGCAAGTTGGGTACTTTGGCGTACGGCGCTGGTTACAGTTCCTTACTTCCAAGCTTACGTTAATCGCGACTTGAGCAATTTTTGTTTTGCATATTTGCACAAGCACTCTTTCGGTTTTTTCCAAAATAGTTTTGTTGGTTCGCTTGTTAAGAGAGTGAATCGCTTTGTGCGATCGTTTGAAAACATTACCGATCGAGTCTTTTTCAATTTTATCCGTCTCTTCGTAAACATCGGCCTTATCGTCGCCATCTTGCTCTACCGCCAGGTGTGGGTGGGGTTGGGAGCGATTGTTTGGATTGGGTTATACATTCTTGCTAGTACGCTTTTTGTAAAATACAAATACAAATACGATCTAGAACGCAGTAAGGCAGATACGGCTGCGACCGGTGTCTTAGCAGACACCATTACCAACCACGGGAACGTGAAGTTGTTTAATGGTTATGAACGAGAAAAACAAAACATGGCCTTGGCCAATGAACATGTGCGTAAAACCCAGCTCTTTACCTGGTATTTGGGTGGGGCGGCCGAAGCAGTGCAGGGATTTTTGACGATCATTCTTGAATTAGGTCTTTTTTATGTCGCTATTCGTTACTGGGAATCCGGATTGTTTACCGTGGGTGACTTCGTCCTTATCCAGTCATATATATTGATTATCATCATGCAGATTTGGGACTTTGGACGGATCATGCAACGGACTTACGAAGATTTGGGCGATGCCGAAGAAATGACGGAGATACTAAGCCTGTCGCATGAAATTAAGGATATACCGAACGCACATGATCTAGTTGTTAAAAATGGTCAGATCGAATTTCTTAAAGTCATCTTTAATTACAATGAAACCCGGACTATTCTGAACAAACTAACTTTGAAGATTGAACCGAAAGAAAAGATTGCTTTGGTTGGTCCGTCGGGTGCTGGTAAAACAACGATCGTCAAGTTGTTGCTCCGTCAGCACGAAGTGGCGGATGGTAAGATTTTAATTGATAGCCAAAAAATATCTAATGTTACGCTAGATAGTTTGTGGGCTAACGTTAGCCTGGTGCCACAAGAGCCAATGTTGTTTCACCGGACTCTAATGGAAAATATTCGCTACGGCCGGCCGGAAGCAAATGACAAAGATGTCATCCGTGCTTCTAAGATGGCCCATTGTCACGAGTTTATTACTGGCTTTGATCAAGGTTATGACACCTACGTTGGTGAACGTGGAGTAAAATTATCTGGCGGCGAAAGACAGAGGGTGGCGATTGCGAGAGCCATATTACGTAACGCACCGATTTTAGTATTAGACGAAGCAACCTCGAGTCTGGATTCACGTTCTGAATCTTTGATTCAAGATGCCCTAAACCACCTGATGCAAGACAAGACTGTGATTGTTATTGCTCATCGATTGTCGACGATTATGAAGATGGATCGGATTCTTGTAATTGCTAAAGGTAAAGTGACAGAAGAGGGGACTCACCGTGAACTTCTTCAGAAACCAGGTGGTATGTACCGTGATCTCTGGAAACTCCAGGCGGGTGGGTTTATTGAGTAAAGAAAACAAAACAAAACAAAACAAAACAAAACAAAACAAAGAAACAAGTAATAACTAAAGAATTATTTAACAAAAATATCCACTGAATCCAGTGGATATTTTTAGTATATTTTTCATAATACGCGACTCTCCAGAAGAACTAATTATTTTTTAGTTGCTCTGGAGATCGAGTCGCGTATTGCGTGCGGCCCGACCTCCGTCGCGCCACGGTGGCACGACTTGGTGGCCGGACGGCGCTCGGGGCCGAGCGCACTGCCCCCTCCATCTCTTTACAACACCCCGAAGTAGTTGCAGATCCCAACGAGCAGCCCGCCCACGCCCTCGCCGATGATGCCGGCCGAGGCGATCGTCATGAGCGTGGGGTCTTCATCGTCCCGACGCAGGTCGAACACCCGCGGCACGATCACGCAGAGCAGAAGCGCGCCGATGAAGAAGGTCGTGTTCAGCCAGATCGGAAGGATCATGCCGAGTGTGATGCCCAGCGAGTGCGGCGTGACCCTCCACAGCGAGTACTTGCCCTTGATGATTCCGTTCTTGGCCGCGGTGTCGAGAAGGCACAGCAGAATTCCAGCGACGCCACCGATGGCCATGGACTCTAGTGCGAAGGGCGGGAACGTCGAGATCTGGCCGGAGAAGAGCCGGGCCATGACCGACCACATCGCCGCGACGGGCGCCGTGAGGGAGTTCGGATGGGCCTCCGTCGCTTCGCCGATGCCGTAGCTGTCGCTCAGCAGGGCATAGGTCAGCGCGAGGACGAGTGAGGCGGGGATTACCACCGACGCTTGTCCCCAGAACTGTTTCTTCGCCTTGACGCCGTAGTGGCGACCGAAGTAGGAATCCTGGACAAAGAGTCCGCTTTGTCCGATGGCTCCAGCGGGGATGCCCGCAGCGATCAGGACCTGGTCCATCGAGCGCATGCCACACATCCACGCGATGCCCTGCCCCATGACTCCCATCACGCGGACGGGGTTGAACGCCGTCTCTCCAGCCGCGCGAGTGGCGATCAGGTTGAGGATCAGTCCAGAGAAGATGATGATCACCAGGCCGACCCAGAACGTCACGCCGAAGACGATGTTCAGCACCAGTGCGGCGATAACGAACGAACTACCGATGAAGATCAGCAGCCACTTGCCGGACATAATCCGGTCATCCTCGTCCACATCTACCATGGACGAAAAGGACTGGAAGGCCCGCGCAACGACCCGCCAGTTGATGGCCAGGCCGGTGAGCCCTGCCGTGACCAAGGCAGCCACGCCGGGCCACATGTACATGTTGGGCGGCACGATGGCCCACGTTTCCGGATCGCGCGGGAGATAGGGCCCCATCACGAAGAGGATAACGCCACCCACGAGGAATCCGACTCCCACACGCAGGCCGATCAGGTACCCGCAGCCCAGGATCATCGGCGAGCAGGCGATGCCGATCTTGTAGCTCATCATCCCGAAGGAGGCGACACCCAGCACCTCCGGGAAGTGCCCGGTACCACCGGACAGGAACACGTAGAGGATGGCACCACCACTGAAGAGCGCCAGAACGCGTGGCTGGATCGAATCCGCCGCGTCGAGCACGGCGTCGATACAGGTCATGACGACCCGCGCGGTAGGCCACCTGAGTGGATCCTTGACGACGAAGAGTTGCCGTAGCGGGATGGCCATCGCCAGACCCGCCAGGCTCGTCGTCATCGCGAAGACCGTCATCTCGAGGATGCTCAGGTTGTGGCCCCCCATGGTCACGGCGGCGAAGAAGTTGGCAAGGAAGCTCAGGGAGCCGCCCGCCGATCCCATCGTCGCGACCATGACCGCTTCTTCCTTCGTAGCGCTACGAAGGCGGAAGGCCTTGATGTAGACCATGAAGAGGAGGAACGAGAGGGCTGCACCCTCTTCCATCACTCCGATCTTCAAGGTCACGTAGGTGTTGACTGCAGCAAGGAGCAGGGCGAGACCCACTCCCCATACCCACACACGCAACGTGATTCCACGCACGAGTCTTCTCCTTTTTGCACCTTAGCGTACTTGTACCCTCTTATCTTCACGCCCCGCCACCTGGCATGGACGTTTTCACGGTAGGAATTGGGCCTTTTGTGTTTTCCTCCACAGGCCCGGGTTTCAAGTTGTGGTTTTGGTTATATGTGTTTACACTCACGAGGCCCCTCGTGAGTGAGATTTGTTAAAGAACACCTTGTCGTGGCTGTGTTGCGACAACAATTCCGAGGTTTAGTCGGAACAGGACAGTATAGCAAAGAGAGAGAGAGAGTTGTCTAGGATATTTTTTTGTGTTTATCCACTATTTTTTTGTTGTAAATTAGCCAAAAATATATGGAGTGGTCTATTAACAAAATCATACCGGTGTGGTATGATGAAAAGGTATGAAAAAATTACTGCTACGTTACGGGATCGTATTTAACTTGGTTTTGGGGGTGTTATTGCGCCTCTACCACTTGGGTACGCGAGATTTTTGGTATGATGAGGCTTTCTCGGGTATTGTGGTAAAGGAAGGGTGGGGGAGAATGGTGGAGATAATTTCTCGGGATACGCATCCACCTCTGTATTTTATTGGCCTCAAAGCGTGGGGATTCTTTTTTAATTATAGTGTCTATGGCCTACGTTTGTTCTCGGTAGTTTGGGGGGTGTTAGCGATTTATCTTATATATCTAATTTTAAAACAAATAGCGGGATTTAGATCGGCCTGGGTTGGGAGTTTTCTTTTGGCGGTTAATCCCTTTGCTATTCAGTACTCGCAAGAGGCGCGGATGTATGCCATGCTCGGGACTCTACTCCTAGCCGTCAGCTACTTTTTTTTCAAGGCACGGAGTGGAGAAAAACTGCGTGATTACATCTTGTTCGGTGTCAGTTTTGCTTTGGCTCTTTTAACCCATTATTTTGCTTTTATTTTTGGCATAATAATTTTACTGTGGTTAATTTACGATTTGTATTTAAAATCTAAATTAACTTTTGGATCCTTTGTTCGGGAAGTATGGGATTTAGTAAAAAACAAAAAAATGTGGCTCGGAATATTAACTGTGCTGGTTATTTTTGCGTTATGGTTTCCGAGTTTTAGAGCCCAGTGGGAAACCCGAGGGGCGAAAATTGATTGGATTTTCCAGCCGAATCTTGGTGATGTCGTAAGCAATTTTCAAATTTTTCTAATTGGCTCACCACAAGGAATGATGGGAGCGCCAGAACCAAACGAGGTGAGATTTTTAAGTCCGGAAGTGCTTATAATTTTAGTGTTAGGGTTTATTGGAATAATTTTAATAAGTTTGGTTAAGCAGAAAAATTATCTGGCCTGGTATTTTGCCATTGGTTCTTTAGGCTATGTCTTTGTTACTTACTTATTGTTTTTTCTAAATCTTGATTATCTAATTTCTCGTTATTTAATTGGGGCCGGGTATCTTTTCATTGTTTTAATTAGTTTATGGCTAGGGAGTTTAAAAACGAAATTGGCACTCGGGATAGTGGTTGGATACTTGGCGTTGGTATTACTCATAGATTTTCCGGTATTAAGTACCGGGTATAACCAGCTAAAGAGAGCGGAGAGAGATTACCGGAACAATAATTTTTATACTTTGGATACCTATGAATATGTAATTGCAAAATATTACTTTGGTTTTGACAAAGTAATATTGTTTAATGCTGATTGGCCAGAATATAATCCAAAGGATTGGCTCGGGGTCAATGGGGAAATTAAGCGGGCAACAAAATGGGAAGAGGTTGAAGAAGATTCGCGTGGGTTGGTATTATGGAACGAAACTACTCGACCCAGCCTTAACTTTGATTACATGCATTTTGCGGTGGTTGGAGGATATACTAATTTAAATATTTTACAAGCGAGGTCAGATTAATTTCGCGCGATTGAAGGTGGGATTCCCTGCCAGAGATTTGGTAGGTTATTAGCGTAAAGGGCGGTAGCAAACCAAGCCCAGTTTTGGTTATAGTAATTTTCCTTTTCACCCCAAAAACCATTACTGTATTGGTTCCAGAAATTATCTGAGTAGAAATCTATGGCTAATTCTTGGTCAGTGACATAGAAGACAGATAGAGCACCAGCGTTAGTGCTTAGGTCGCTGTAGGGGGCGAGGGCATCGCCTTCGAGATCGTAAATAGCAGAGATTTGTTGTTTTTTATTCCACTCACTTTCGAAGAATTGTCCGACTTTTTTTAAATAATCCTCGGCTTCTGGTGTATCGTGCCAGATTTTATCAAGAGCGATACGCCACATGGTACGGAAGGCGTCGTAACCATATTGGTCGGCGTTGGCCAATTGAATGTCAGCAGTTTGGTAATTTCCCCGGTCGTCCACAATAAACCAGTTGGGTGGGAGATTATTAGAGTTAGTAAAATCAGGATCCTTTTGTAGTTGATCTAAAATGACGTAAGTATCGTTCGCGAGCTTGTTCCAATCGTGTTCTTTATCTACCTCGGCGAATATGCGGTAGCTCGCGGGAGAAAAATAGGAGGGATTGACGACACTACCGAGGATAGATTTCACGCCGGAAGTAAAATAGTAGGTGTTGTCTATCATCACCACTTCTTGTTCCCAAATGTCTTTTAAAAGAGCCTTGGCTTTAGTTAAGTATGCAACATCTCCCCAGCGCTTGTAAGCGAACAAAAGGGCGAGGGCAATATCTTCGTCAGCATCACTGGCGTTAGCGGAATCAATAATTTTGCCACCCTTTCCATTAGTGTTTGGTTCGTAAAGCCAGGCATAGAGGTTGGAGTTTTTTTGTTTCATGTTGTATTCAGTCCAAAGTTGAACGCGATCAAAAATTTCTTTGTCTCCTTCCCAAATCCAGACCGCTCGGAGGAGGGCATAGGCCTGGCCTTCAGAAGTAGAGAGATTGTCGCGCAAAGGATCAATTACGCGGCCCTCGGGGGTAATGAAGTTATCTCGGTAGGCCTCCCAACCTTTTTGGATGACACCGTTTTGGTTGTTAACCTCACGGATTTCAACCGGATAGCCTTCGTCGCCAATAATGTTACGATGAAAACGTTTAATAATATGGGAATTTTCATAGGCATTTTGGATCATCGGGAGGTTATCGTTGTAAACCGTGATGCGGAGAGCGGGAGTGAAAAGTAGATAGTCAATATTATTCCAGTCTTCTTTTAAGATGTCGTAGCGAACCTGTGGATCGGTATCCGCTTTCCAGTAATAATGAATATTAGCGTCTTGGACTTTTTTAAAATTGGGATTTAGATCAACAAAAGCATAGTTGTCGATCATAGTGATGTGGTTGTCATTAATATTATCTTTTACCCAATCGATCGCCAAGCGCTGGTTTTCTGTTTGGTCGATTGTGTAAATATGGAAGCTTTTTACAACGTCAAAAACTATTATAAAAAGCGTTAGCCCAAAAGCCAGGTAACGGACAGCAAATTGCCTGGCGGGTAAGCGGTACAGTTTTTCTTGGATGAAAGAATATACCAAGGCGATATTAATTGAAAAAATTGGAATTAACGGAATAATATACCAGTCGAGAACCTGGCCTTGGATAGTAAAGAGAATATAAATAACTGACAGAAGGCCGAAGATTAAGTGGGCGCGCCGTCGAAAGAGCGCTAGGTTAATAATTGAAGTTAAAGTCCCAAGTAAGGTAAAAATTAGGCCATACTTTGTCCAACTGTTTTGCCAGGCGTAGAGAAAGCTACTGTTAGAAGCGAATAAAGATACACCGTCGTTGTTACGCTCGGTTTGAAATCTAATTGCTTCCCAGAGACTGACGTGTTGTTCGGTGCCGCCGAATAGTGTTCCGGTTGGGAAAAATTCACCTTTTAATAACGCAAAGAGCGGGTAAACAGAGATAGTTAGGACTGAGAATAAGAGCAGGCTCATGATCGCGAAACGACGATGCGTCGGATGGGCGTTTAAAAGTGTAGCAATAATAATAACCGGGAAAAAGGCGATAGCTGATTCTTTAGAGAGTACAGCGATCGCAAAACAAAGCGCGCTTAAGATGTAATAAAGTAGGCGGGGTTTGAGAGAAATAAAGTATAAAGAGATCATGAGCCAAAAGGTCATGATATTATCCAAGTAGACACGGCGTTCAAAAACTATGCCAATAGGGAGTATGGCAAAGAGTAGGGAGGCAATTATGGCAGCATCGCGGCGTTTCGTAAGGTTAAAAGCAATTTTAAAAACTAGGTAGGTTATTACAATATGCAGGATCAACATGAGGATTCTCCCGGAATTAACAGCGACGCCGGCCACAAATTCGCCGCCGGTTAAAGAGTTCCAGGCAGCGATAAGAAGCCATCCGGCGGGGGCGTGATCATACCAATAGGTGTAGGGAGCAAGTTGTTGTAAATTGCGAACGGCCCAGGCTTGCGAGAGGTACGTCCCTTCGTCTTCTCGATAGGAAGGATAGTTAAACATGTTGATCCCATGCGCTAAGGCCGCTGATACTAAAATTAATATAAGAATTTTGTCTATTTTGAATTGTCTAATTCTTTCAGTCAAAGACATATAATATATATTTTAGGTTGCCTGTGAATCTTGAGCAGGTACAGCTTTTGGTACTTCGCGGTGGGCGTTAATGTGCTCAGTTTTTTCCCAACCATTTTTATGGTTTATTTCTCGGTAAACTGCACGTACCGCGCTTAGCCCCAAGGTTAATTGGTAGGGGATAAAGGTTGCGAGAATTTTGAATGGTGTCCAGACGGAGTAGGCGAGGTTGTATTTTTTAGTAAATTCATAAATGCCAACTGATAGTAATGCAATTTGCATCACTAAGATGTAGAGAGGTAGATAGGAAATAAGAGCGACCAGGATCGGCAATTTGATCGTGAAGATCATGACAAAAGACAAAATGATGTAAAAGAACAATAGGGCCTGCATTTCCGGCCAGATCAGTATATAACCGGAAAGAATTTTTTGTCGGAGTTTAGGAAGTTTAGCCCACTCGTATTCACGAAAGATTTGGATAAACCCTTGATTCCAGCGGGTGCGTTGTCGGACAAAGCTACCCCAGGTTGGAGGGGTTTCTTCATGCGTAGCATGTAGTTCATCGTACACAACGTGCATTCGTGCCCCCGCCTGACTAAGTCGTATCCCAATGTCGGCGTCTTCGGTTAAACAATCGGCGTTCCAACCCTTCACTTTTTTTAGCCAACGAGTTTTAAAAAATACGGTATTGCCGCCCAAAAACATAACTTTCATTTTGGCAAAAACATGTAGAACGGATTTGAACCAAAAGAAATATTCAAGGACATTTAGGGCGGAAAACCAACTGGAACGGTAGTTTATTAACTGAACGCCGGATTGGACAACGTCAGCGCGTTTTTTTTGCATGACGGTGTTAATAATATTGTAGATGTCGGTGTGTGGGGTGTCTTCGGCGTCAAAGATACCAACGACATCTTTGGTGGCGTATTTAAGAGCGAAGTTTAATTTATCCGGTTTGTTTCGCGGGCGGAAGTTGGGGATAACGAGTTTAATGTTTTCTTTTTTTAATTCACGAATTTTAGTGTTGACAGCATCAATTGTTGACTGGTCATCCGATCGGCAAATAACCAGAACTTCCTTTAGTTCTTCTGGGTAGTCAATTTTAGAGACTGCCTCAATGGTTTCGCCGATAACCGTTTCTTCATGTAGAGCGGGGATCATCGCTGTAAATGAAAGATGGGCGGGGATAAAACGTTTGGGAGAAGTGCTTTTTCTTAGATGTTCTGGCTTGTCCCAGACATGGAGCATACCAAAAATTGTGGCCAGGCTTTGAACGGTCATAAAAATAGAAAAGGTTGTAAAAATAACGAGCAAGATATCGCTCGGCTGCCAAATAAATGGGCGCTGGTTGAAATAGATAATTGCAAAAATGCCCAGGCTAGCCCCAATAAGAAATTTAATAACCCTATGGGATTTATCCCAACGAATAACTAATGATTGTAAAATAAACTCAACGATGTCGGAAAGGCCCATTTTAGATTTACCTAAAATTCGGTCAGTAAAATTGATTGGGATTTCAACTATCTTAATGTTGTTACGCAGGGCTTCGTGTAAAAGACGAACTTGGAAAACATAGCCGTTTACTTTTAATTTATCCCAGCGGACATCTTTCAAGGCTTTAATGTTAATGGCCTTAAAACCACTGGTACAATCTTTGATTTTATGTAAACCAGCTAGATAACGGGCTACAAGATTAGCAATTTGGCTGTTTAAACGTCGCCACAGCGGCCAATCGGCCGGAACCGTGCCACCAGCTGTATAACGTGAACCAATGACGTAATCGGCGCCAGCGGAGATGTTTTTTAGAAGACGTAACACATCTTCTGGACGATGAGAAAAGTCAGCATCCATTTGGATAATAACATCAGCACGCATTTTTTGTTTAGCATGTTTAAAACCACGTAAGTAGGCACGACCCAATCCTTCCTTTTTCCCGTAGATGATCTGGACATTTTCTTTACCCTTTTGGTAATCTTCAACGATTTTACCAGTGCCATCCCGAGAGTTGTCGTCTACCACCAGGATATGGATTTTGTAAAACAATTGGTAGGCTTGTATCTCGACGTTTTCAAGGGCACGAAGGAGGTTTAGAATATTCTCTCGTTCGTTGTAAGTGGGGATGACGATGATGACTTTTTTCATAGAGCGGGGTGATTAGGTGAATAACATACTAATCTAGTATATTTTTACTGAAACACACATCGGTAAAGCTTGTCAAGAAATATTCTTAGCTTTTGGCTTGGTTGCGCTAATTGTTCATTCTGGTATAATATAAGTTGTCTTTAATATCGAATAATGTGGATAGTGCAAGAAAGCAATTTTTAGGAGTTACAGTTGACCAACTGTCGCTCCAAGAGGCCCGGGAGAAGTCGGAGCAGTTTTTGTTAGGTGAAAAACAGATTAAAATATTTACGCCCAATCCGGAGATGATCGTACGAGCGCAAAATGATCGCTCCTTTCGTGAAGTTTTGAATTCTAGCGACTTGAATCTTTGTGACGGTTTTGGTTTGTCTTTTTTGGGAGGGTTCGCCCGGATAACCGGTGTGGATTTTATGTTGGATTTGTGTGCCCGAGCCGAGCTACTTCAGAAAAGTGTTTATTTACTCGGTTCTGGTAGTCGGGAAATTGTTGAAGCAACGGCTTTAAAATTAAAAGAAAAATTTCCCGCCTTGCAAATCGTTGGGTTTAATGAGGGGCCGGTTATTACAGTTGCGGAGGAGCGGGGAGAAGCAGAAACTTTATTTTATGGATTGGGAGTAAAAACTGTGGATAATAACCGTGTTGTTTCTGACATTAACGAAAAACGTCCCGATCTCTTGTTTGTTGCTTATGGTATGGGGAAACAAGAGAAGTGGATTCAAGAGTTTTTACCGCAATGCAAGAGTGTAAAAATTGCCATGGGTGTTGGTGGCTCCTTTGATTATATCGCTGGCAAGGTCTCCCGTGCCCCTTGCTTTATGCGTAAAATTGGGCTAGAATGGCTGTACCGGGTGGTTCGGGAGCCACGAAGATTTAGACGGATACTTAATGCTACAGTAGTATTTTTATTTTATTATGTACGATATAAGATACGAATCTGAGGGGAAACCGCCAGAAATTAAAGAACTTAATTTTCGCGGTATAATTACAGCTCCTCCAGAAGCAAAACCAGAGTTAATTGTTGACTACGGCTGTTCTGAAAACCCAATAGTCGCTTCTCGTAGGTTGCCTGTTTATTCAAATGAAACATATTATTGTGTTGACAAAGATCCACACTTGGGTCCGGAGATAGATCGGGCCGCAAGAAGGAAGGGTAGGGAGGCAATAACCAAATTTATTTATAGCCCAGATGGAGAATTGAAAGAACTTAGAGATTCTTCAGTAAGCAAGGTTGTAGTCAAAAATGTTTTTGGCGTGCCAGATCTCTCAGATAGAAAGTTTTTTCCGAACTGGCGCAATCTTGACAAAGGTCTAAATTTTTCATCTGGAAAGTTTGGTCCGGACTGGCACAACCTTAACAAAATTTTAAGAGAAGCAGAAAGGGTATTAAAAATTGGAGGCAGGTTGTATGGGATAGAAGATTTAACCCCAGAAGTAGTTTCAAATTTTTTTAGTTCGTCTGAAATTTTAGTACGATATTTAAAAGATTTAAAAATAAAATTTGTGGTAGAACTTTGTCAAGAGATAGACTTGAGAGGGAAAGATTTGCCAGAAGGGACACAGTATGTGTCTGTGGAGGCGATTGAGATAGATGCTTTGGCGAAATCACCGTCTCGAAGGTTGTCGCCGTTTTTGATAAGATTAAGGAAGATATAATTTTAGAGTTACTTATGAAATATATTACTCGTTTTGCACCTAGCCCCACAGGGTATTTGCACGTTGGTGGTCTCCGTACTGCTTTATATTCGTACTTACTAGCCAAACAAACCGGCGGTAAGTTTCTTTTGCGTATTGAAGATACTGACCGTGAGCGTTATGTGGAGGATGGTATTGCAAATATTTTACAGTCTTTATATTGGGGCGGAACCATTCCAGATGAGGGGGTAAAACTTGATCAAATTAGTGGCGAGATAATTCAAGTCGGTGAAAATGGACCGTATATCCAATCTGAGAGATTGGGAATTTATACAAAGCATGTTGAGCAACTGTTGGAAGCTGAACAGGCGTATTATTGTTTTTGTACCTCCGAGAGGTTAGAAGCCTTGCGGGAAGAACAGCAAAAAAATAAATTGCCCACCGGTTATGATGGACATTGTCGAGGTATTACTTTGGAAGAGGCAAAGACCAAAATTGCCAATGGTGAAAAAGCGGTTGTCCGTTTGAAAATGCCGAAGGAAGGGGAGACTGTGTTTGACGACTTAGTTCGTGGTGAAGTACGGTTTAAAAACGAACTAGTTGATGACCAGGTGCTCCTGAAGTCTGATGGTTTTCCGACTTATCACCTGGCGGTCGTAGTTGATGATCATGAAATGAAAGTCAATTTAATTATTCGTGGTGAGGAATGGGTATCGAGTGTGCCTAAACATATCCAGTTATATAAATATTTTGGCTGGGAAGTGCCGAAGATGGCTCATTTGCCACTGCTATTGAATGCCGATCGATCAAAGTTGTCTAAACGCCAAGGAGATGTAGCAGTTGAGGATTACCGCAAGAAAGGATATTTACCAGAGGCGATTATAAACTTCGTTGCTTTACTCGGCTGGAATCCGGGTACGGAAAAGGAAATGTTTACTTTGGACGAGTTAGTAAAAGAGTTTAGTTTAGAGAAAGTAAATAAATCCGGAGCAGTTTTTAACTTACAGAAGCTGGATTGGTTTAACCAGCAATATATTAAAAAGCTTACTAATGAGGAAATTTTGGATCAGGCTAATAGCTGGATAGAAGAGGCGGGGCTAGGGGGGGTGGGCAGGGAATTTTTAGCAAAAGCAGTTGGCTTGGAAAAAGAAAGAGTCGTCACACTAGCTGAGATACCAGAAGCCATCAGATTTTTGGTAAACCTTCCTAATTATGACCCTAGTTTATTAGCCTGGAAGAAAAGTGACTTGACCGAAGCTAAGAAAATTTTGCTAGAGTTAAAGGATTTATTGAACACAATT
>CAZRZQ010000008.1:16180-25281 GCA_964604585.1 uncultured Gammaproteobacteria bacterium | reverse complement strand
CGAAAGCCGGGCTAAATGGATAAAAAAGTCCTTAGATTTGTTTTTGGAAAACGGGATAGTTCCAGATGTTTGGAAACTAGAATACCCCGGTGACACTGCCTCCTGCGAGGAGATCACCTCTAAAGTCGGCGCTACCCCCTGGATTCTACTAACGCGTGGCGAGCCCTATGATGTTTTCAAGGAGCAACTTAAAATAGCCATTCGGGCCGGTGCACAAGGATTTTTGGCTGGCCGAGCGATTTGGCAGGAAATGGCAGATTATGACGGTGAGGCGCGCCGTGAATTTTTGCAGAGTACGGCCAGGGAAAGGTTTAAAGAGATTTGTGAAATTACTCTCGGAAAGTAAATATGCTTAAGGTTATTTTTATTGATCTCGATCACACCCTTTTTGACACCAGACAATTCGTTGCGGATAAAAAGAAAATTTTTTATTCGCATGGGGTAAAGGAAGACGATTTTGTCCATTCATACCTATTAGCCATTCATGGCAATAAAACTGGACCGGTTGGTTATTACGATTATACTTTTAAAAATCATTTGGCGGCTTTGCACAATCTTGGTTATAAATTTAAAAAAGAAATAGTAGAAGAGTTGAATCAGTTGTTTAAGAACAGTTATCTTTTCTCAGACTCGCTAGATTTTATTGAAGCAATGCGGCGGGTGGGGAAAAGAATAGTATTAATGACGGCCGGCAACAAAGCTTTCCAGATGAAAAAACTGCGATCAGTCGGTTTATTAGATTCTTTTGATGAAATAATGATACCCCATTATGAAAAACAGAAAGCGATTATTAAAGTTTTACCAAGTAAGACTAAAGCGTTATTTATAAACGATAGTTTGCGAGAAAATAAAATTATTAAAGAGACTTTGCCTTGGCTTAAAGTAATTGCTAAGGTTAATCCACGGACAAAAATTAAGGAGTATGAAGAAAGTGGTATGCCGTTTTTTAAAACATTAACAGAGATTAGCCAATATGTCAGAAAAATTGTCTAAAGTAGGAGTAGTAATACTAGCAGCCGGTAAGGGGACCCGGATGAAAAGTAATAAATTAAAAGTAATGCATGATTTAAAGGGCACGCCGCTCATTGATCATGTGGTTAGGTGTGCTGAGTCATTAAAATTGAGGCAGAAGCCAGTGGTTGTGGTCTGTTCGGATGACCCCTCGGTGGAAGAGTATCTTAAAGATCGCGCCGAATACGTTGTGCAGAAAGAACAGCTAGGTACCGGCCATGCTGTGGCAGTCGCCGAGGAAAAGATAAATGGTTTTGCCCGTGATGTCGTGGTGTTATATGGCGACATGCCATTCATTACGCCAGAATCAATTGAAGAGTTGGTCGAAAAACATCGTGAAAAACAAAATGTTTTGACGTTAATGACCGTAACTGTTCCGGACTTTCAAGATTGGCGTGCTCAGTTTTATGACTTTGGTCGGATTAAGCGTGATTCGAAAACCGGGCATGTAGTCGGCATAGTTGAAAAAAAGGACGCTTCTCCGGAGGAATTGGAAATCAAAGAATTAAACACCTCCTTTCTTTGTTTTGAGGCGGAATGGCTCTGGAAAAATTTAAAAGATTTAAAAAATGAAAATGCGCAGAAAGAATATTATTTAACCGATTTAGTTAAAGCAGCTTTTTTACGAGGAGATAAAATTTCTTCGATTACGATTGAGGCGCACGAGGCTTTAGGTATTAATACCAAAGAACATTTAGAGACAGCTGAAACTTTGCCGGTTGTTAATTCGATATGATAAAAAGTAACAAACAATTTATCACTGGTGCGGAAGTAGTTGTCCAGGCTTGTCATGATGCCGGAGCTAAAATGATGTATGGCTACCCCATCACGCCCTCGAGCGAGATTTTGGAGAACTGGCAAAAGACTGGAGGGAAATGTTTGCAGACCGAAGACGAAATCGCGGCTGGATTTGCTGTTGCTGGCGGAGCTTTGGCCGGAGAAAAGGTTTTTAGTGCCACCTCTGGGCCGGGGCATATATTAATGCAAGATGCTATGGTTATGGCGGAGGCGATGCGTATTCCCATGGTTTTAATTGTGGCGCAACGCGGCGGACCTTCTTCTGGTACGGTTATCTATTCTCAACAAGAAGTAACTCTTGCTTGTTATGGTGGAAATGGGGAAGGATTTCGTTTGGTGTATTCTCCGGCTAGTTTAGAAGAGCTATATACTCTAACCCGACGGGCTTTTAATGAAGCTTGGCAATATAGATTTCCAGCCATTGTGTTAACCGATGGGTATGCGCTTAAAACCCAGGGTATTTTTACTAAACCCAAAATTCAAGGGAAGAATATTGTTGTGAAGTCTTTGTTTGGGGCCGGCGAAGCCGTGCATGTACCAAACATTTTTGCGACCGAAGAAGAGTTGAATACAAAGCTTAAAGAAATCCAAGGAGATTATTGTAAAGCCAAATCTAAAGTAGAGACATATTACGAGGTAGGTTTAAAAGAAGCCGAGGTTTTGGTAATCGCGCACGGTACAGTTGGTGCTAGTGCCGAAGCCGCGGTATTAAAACTACGAAAGGAAAATAAAAAAGTGGGGTTATTCCGTCCGGTAACCCTAAGACCGTTTCCGTCTACTCGGTTAAATAAAATAGTTTCTACAAAAAAATGGAAAAAAATAGTTATTGTTGAATCTAGCTATGGCCAATTGGCACGATTAGTTCATGATGAACTAAAGGTCAAAAATTTACCGGAAATTCTGTATTTACAGAAGCCAGGATTGGGGATTGAACCAGAAGAAATTGAAGATTATATTAAAAAAATTAAATAGTTATGCAAACACAACCTGCAAAATTTTGTCCTGGCTGTGGCCACCCGATCGTGCTCCTCATGCTACGGAAAGTTTTGGAAGAAAAGGGTCTTTTAAAAAAAGCGGTCCTAGGGCTCGACATTGGATGTTCTCTTTTGGGTTGGAATTTTTTACCAATTCATACTTTTCAAACCCACCATGGCCGGGTAACACCAACCATGTTGGGGTTTAAGAGAGCAAAAAAAGATATGCTTTGTTTTGGACTATCTGGTGATGGTGGGGCTTACGCGATTGGTTGGCAGAGTCTCTTCCACGCCGCCCGTCGAGATGAACCGGTCACAGTTATTGTGGTAAACAATACAGTTTATGGAATGACTGGTGGACAGGTTGGGCCGACTGGTATAAAAGATCCAAGCGTTAAGCCAGTCTGTGGTCCGGAATTATTGCGTAATGTCGTAAACGAAAAGGCCTATCTAGCGCGTACAGCTGTTAATGACCCAAAGCAGATGCAAGAATTTTTAAGCAAGGCAATTGATGCCCAGCTAAATGGCCATTTTTCATTAATCGAGTTTCTATCTTTTTGTCCGACGAATTGGAAAACAAGGGGGGCAGAAACAACACAATACTTGGACGAAAAGTTGAGGACAGTATTTAACGTGGGAGAGATTTAAAAATTATGATCACAAAAATTCTTATCGCTGGAGACGGAGGACAAGGGGTCCAAACAGTCGCTGAAATTATTGGTCAATCAGTTTTTCAAAATGGTAAATTTGTTTCTATTATTCCGAATTATGGTCTAGAACAAAGAGGAGGAGTATCTTTGTCATATCTTAAAATTTCCGACGAGAAGATTGTTTACCCTAAATTTCAAACCCCAGATGTTTTAGTTTTGTTGTCAGAACAGGCGGATTTACGTACCAAGGTTTACCAAAAGAAAGGGGTTAAAATATTTTACGCTAAAAATTATCAAGAGTTATTAAGTAAAGAAGGGTTGCCACTTTCCAGTTTGAATTTATTTTTTTTAGGTTTTTTAACACAGTTTTTGGGTGAAAAAATACTCAAGGTCAAGGAGGTAGAAAAACTACTGTCGGCCAAATTTTCTCAAAAATCAAATTGGCCACAAAATTTAAAAGCTTTCAAAAGCGGTTTAAAGGTAAATTAATCTCATATGTGTGGAATCGTTGCCTACTTGGGAGGACAGCCGGCTTTGCCAATATTGCTACGCGGTTTAAAACGCTTGGAGTATCGTGGTTATGATTCAGCGGGTGTGGCTTTATTAGATGGAGTAAAAGTGACCAGGGTACGATCAGTTGGAAAAATTATTAGTTTAGAAGAAAAATTAAAAAATAACAAATTAGTTGGTGGGGTAGGTATCGCTCACACGCGTTGGGCAACACATGGCGGAGTAACTGAAGACAATGCTCATCCACATAGTGATTGTACCGGAGATTTAACGATTGTTCACAATGGAATTGTTGAAAATTACCGAGAGATTAAAGAGAGATTTTTGCAGGGTCATATAATAACTTCGGAAACCGATACAGAAATTCTGGCTCACTTGATCGAGGTGTTTTACAAGGGAGATCTGCTAACTGCTGTAAAGGAAGCCTTGAAAGAAGTGCGAGGAACGTACGGTTTAGTGGCCTTCCACGCTAAAGAACCAAACCGGCTAATCGCGGCGCGTCTCGGGAGCCCTTTGGCCATTGGTTTGGGCGACAAGGAATACTTTGTTGCTTCGGATCCGGCGGCGATGTTGGCCTACACTAATCAGGTAATCTTTTTAGACGATGGCGAGGTAGCAGAGATATCTTCTAAAGGGCATAGTATCTATAATTTAGATTTCAAGGTTGTAGATAAAAGTGTGGAATCAATTGATTGGGACGAAAAAGAGGCAGAAAAACAAGGGTTTGATGACTTCATGTTAAAAGAAATTTATGATCAGCCGGCGGTTTTGGAGGATGCCATTCGTGGCCGTTACAATTTAGAAGAAGGTACGGCACATTTAGGGGGGTTAAATATGACGGAGGAGGAGATGCGTCGAGTTAAAAAGATATATTTAATTGCTTGTGGCACGGCTAGTTATGCGGCGATGATTGGAAAGTTTGCTTTTGAGAGACTAGCGGGGATACCAGCCGAGGTAGAGGTAGCCAGCGAATTTCGTTATCGTGATCCGATTATCGACAACGAAACTTTGGTGTTTGGGATTACCCAGTCAGGCGAAACCGCGGACACTCTCGCTGCCTTAAGGGAGGCTAAACGCCGCGGGGCGTTTGTACGAGGGATAGTGAATGTGGTTGGGTCAACAATTGCACGAGAGACTGACGGTGGAACATATATCCATGCCGGGCCAGAATTAGCTGTTGCTTCGACCAAAGCTTACACCAATATGGTGGCTATCCTTACTCTTTATGCTTTGCAATTTGGTCGGTTAGGTAATAATCTTTCTTTAGCGACCGGGGAAAGACTACTCCGAGCCTTGTTAGAGATACCGGGTAAGATGCGTCAGGTCCTTCATGATAACAAAGAGATGATAAAAAATATCGCCGAGGTTTTAAAAGACTACCATAATTGTTACTATTTAGGTCGGGGGATAAACTATCCGGTGGCTCTTGAAGGATCGCTGAAGTTAAAAGAAATTTCTTACATCCACAGCGAAGCTTATCCTGGTGGAGAGATGAAACATGGTCCGATCGCACTTTTGTCCAAGGATTTTCCAGTTATTGCGATTATGACCAAGAACCAGCTTTACGATAAAATGCGAAGCAATATTGAAGAAGTAAAGGCGCGAGGAGCCAAGCTTATTTTAGTGGCCACAGAAGGTGATGAAGAAGCTAAGGGACTAGCAGATTATATTATATATGTCCCACCCACGATGGAAGTTTTAGAACCACTATTAAACACCTTGCCCTTACAGCTTTTGGCCTATTATGTGGCGGTGGGCCTCGGGCGGGACGTTGATCGCCCAAGAAATTTAGCAAAAAGTGTTACTGTAGAATAATATTAGTCTTATGAAGAAAAAAGTTGTTGTTATGGGCGGGGGAAACGGCGCGGCCGTTTCCATAGTCGCTTTAAAGAACCAAGCAGAAAATTTTGAAATTTCTTCAATTACCACAATGAGCGACGATGGTGGGTCAACTGGGGCATTAAGAAAATATTTTAAAGTTTTACCACCGGGAGACATTATGCGAACGATTTTGGCGATGTCGAAATATCCCTATCCGCTTTTAAAAAGCATATTTTATAAAAATCGGATAAAGAGCTTAACAAATGTTAATAAGAAATTAAAAGCCAAACGAGGGCCAAATATTGGCAATTTATTTATCACCCTCGTCTCGAAAATAGAAGGAGACTTTGTGCGAGCCCTGCGAGCGTTAGAAGAGGCGCTAGAATCTGTCGGCCATGCTTATCCAGCAACTTTAGAGCAAACTCATTTGGTTGGCGAATTAACTAATGGAAAAATTATTAAGGGTGAAGTAAATTTAAGTGATCCGGATTATCCTAAAGATTTAAAAATAAAAAAAGTGTGGCTCGCTCCGCAAGGAAAAGTATATATCGGCGCAAAGCAGGTGATTCACGAAGCAGATTATATAATTATTGGTCCGGGGGAGCTGTTTACCAGCCTCGTTGCTTCGCTTTTGCCTCAGGGGGCAAAAGAAGCTATAAAAAAATCTAAGGCTAAGATCGTTTTTAACGCCGGCAATGCTCACCCGGTAGATGGTGAACACGGGCCAGATAATTTAAGTGAGATGGTGAGTGTTTTGGAAGAGTATTTGCCGCGGCCGGTAGATTTGGTGTTATATAATAACCACGAACTGACAAAAAGTGAAAAAGCAACCTATCGCGAACATGGTTGGGGAGTGTTTAAAATGGATGTAGAGAATTTAAAAAACCGTAAAGTGGTTGGAGTGGATTACGAACGAACCGGCGGGGGGCTTTGCAGTGAAAAATTGGGAGAATATTTTTAAAAATCGTTAAAATAGTATGGAAATAGTAAAAGAACATAAAGAGATAGGAAAAGCAATCCGGTTTTCTTTAAAAGACGAGGGCAAAGAAATCGGTAGCGCTTATTTGTATATCTTAAAAAATGATTATCACGCGGAGCCGTTTGGTTTACTGGAATATTTGATCGTCGAGGAGGCCTATCGTGGACAGGGGCTCGGAGTTGAGATTATAAAAGAAATTATTGATGAAGCGAAAAAACAGGGTTGTTATAAATTAATCAGTACTAGTCGTTATGGCCGAGATAAACTGCACAAATGGTATGAGGAGTTAGGTTTTAAAAATTATGGTTTAGAATTTAGAATAAATTTATTATGATTGACCCAATTATTTATCACGAGGAATTAAAAGGAAAGTTTGAGATAAAATCTCGAGCGAAACTTGTGACCCGGGATGATTTAAGTTTGGCTTATACACCGGGTGTTGCCAAAGTCTGTGAAGCAATTGTTGAGAACCCAGCCCGGGTTTACGATTTAACACGGAAAAATAACCTGGTCGCCGTAGTCACAGACGGGAGCGCTGTCTTGGGGCTTGGTAACATCGGCCCTGAAGCCAGCCTGCCGGTCATGGAAGGGAAGTGTATACTGTATAAAGAGTTTTCTGACGTTGATGCTGTGCCGATCGCCCTAAAAACTCAGGATGTTGAGGAAATTATTCGGACGGTAGAGCTTATCTCGCCCATGTTTGGCGGGATTCACCTGGAAGATATATCGGCGCCAAGGTGTTTTGAAATTGAAGAAAGATTAGACAAGCTGCTGGACATCCCGGTTTTTCATGATGACCAACATGGGACGGCGGTGGGGGTTTTGGCGGCGGGTTTTAAAGCTTTAAAATTGAAGAGGTGCGGGTAGTGGTAAATGGTGTCGGAGCGGCCGGTGTTGCGATTACCAAACTCCTTATGGCTGGTGGGGTGAAAAATCTCTACCTAGTTGATACTAAAGGAATAATTTACGATGGGCGCGATGATTTGAACGACGTTAAAAAGGATCTAGCAAAAATTACTAACCCCGAGAAACGTAGCGGTGGTTTGGCTGAAGCAATGGAAGGATCGGATATATTTATTGGTGTAAGCAAGGGCAATATTGTGTCTAGCGAAATGGTAAAAAGTATGAATGATAAATCCATCGTTATGGCTCTGGCTAACCCAACACCGGAAATAATGCCTGACTTGGCGCGGGAAGCGGGAGCATACATTGTCGCAAGCGGTCGTAGTGATTTTCCCAACCAGGTAAATAATGTTTTATCTTTTCCTGGCATCTTTCGTGGTTTGTTAGACGGTAAGATAAAGTCTCTAACCATGGAGATGAAACTGCGCGCAGCCAAAGCTTTGGCGGATTATGTAAAAGATTTGCATGTCGATAAAATTTTTCCAGACCCGTTAGACAAGGAAGTTAGTAAAATAGTCGCTAAAGCAATTCAAAACGTATGAAAGAACTAACAGTTTTAATAACTAAGCCAAGCAAAGATTTTGAGCTAATAGACAGTGGTCTAGGAGAAAAAATGGAACGCTATGGGGACGTAGTTTTGTCTCGCCCAGACCCCCAGGCTTTGTGGAAAAAAAGTTTAGCCGATAAAGAGTGGAAAGATGTTGATGCCTTTTTTCGACGGGAAGCGGAAAAATCTGGTTGGCAAGTAAAAAATGACGTACCGGAACGCTGGCCAATTGAACTCGCTGGCCTTAAATTTTGGATTCGTCCCTCAGCTTTTAAGCATACCGGGGTATTCCCCGAGCAAGTAGGTAATTGGGAATGGGTGATGAAAAAGATTGCTGGTGCCAAAAGAAAAGTGTCGGTTTTAAATCTTTTTGGCTATACTGGTGGAGCGACATTAGCAGCAGCTAAAGCTGGTGCCGAAGTGTGCCACGTGGATGGTTCTAAAGTAGCGATAGGTTGGGCGAGAGATAACGCGGCACTGTCTGGGTTGGAGGATAAACCAATCCGCTGGATTTTGGATGATGCCCGGGTGTACGTAAAACGTGAAATAAAACGAGGGCGTCGTTACGATGGAATTATTTTAGATCCGCCTGCCTTTGGGCACGGACCGAACAAAGAACTTTGGAAGATTGAAGACCACTTTTTGGAACTCATGGATTTGTGCCAGGAGGTCATGTCTTCCGAGCCATTATTTTTCCTTATCAATGGATATGCTTCTGGGTATTCGGCGATCGCGTACGCTAATAATCTCGAGAATTATTTTAAAGATCGTGGTGGTGAGACAGAAATAGGGGAACTAACAATTGAGGAGAGCAAGGGGAAACGACTCTTGCCTTGTGGTATTTTTGCTCGTTGGGGCGCAAAGTTATGACTTTAAAGGTACTGTACGAAGATAATCATCTAATCGCT
>CAZRZQ010000008.1:11486-16163 GCA_964604585.1 uncultured Gammaproteobacteria bacterium | reverse complement strand
GACCGGAGATGAAAGTCTAATGGATATAGTGAAAGAGTATCTAAAGGAAAAATATGCTAAAAAGGGCAATGTCTTTTTGGGGCTATTACATCGACTAGATCGTGGGGTAGAGGGGATAGTATTGTTTGCCAAAACCAGTAAGGGAGCTTCTCGTTTGAGCGAACAGTTCAGAAATCACGAAGTAAAAAAGACTTATGAGGCTTTAGTTGAAGGTAAGGTTACGAAAGACCAGGGAACTTTGGTAAACTATTTAATAAAAGATGAAAAAAAGAACGTTGTCCAGGTGTTTGACGACAATGTTGCGGGTAGTTTGCGTGCGGAATTGGATTATGAGAAGATTAAAGATGTTGGCCAAAATACACTTTTAAGAATCAATCTTAAAACCCGCCGACCACACCAAATTCGTTCACAGTTGTCATATTTAGGTCATCCGATTGTCGGAGATAAGAAATATGGAGCGAAAGATAATTGGAAATCAGGAACGATTGCTTTAGCAGCGGTTAGCTTAGAGTTCGGCAAGGCGGTTGGAGACGAAAAGGTAAGCCTTTCTATCCCGGACCCTTTTGTAAAATAATTACTAAGATGATTGAACGCATTCTCGATCTTCATATCCATTCCAGATATTCCCGCGCTTGCTCGAAAGATTTGGAGTTGCCGAAAATCGGCAAAGCCTGTGAATCAAAGGGGATAGATATTGTGGCAACCGGAGATTTTACCCATCCGGCCTGGTTTCGGCATATGGAGGAGAGTTTGGTGGAAGATACTGAAGGATTATATAAATTGAAGGATTTAGAATCACCAACGCGGTTTATTTTAGGCACGGAGGTGTCGTGTATATATAAACACAAAGAGGCAACCAGACGATTACATTTGGTTTTGTTGGCCCCTAGTTTAGAGGCTGTATCCAAGTTAAACCAGGCCTTGGAAAGTCGGGGGGTTAATATTCACTCTGACGGACGGCCGATAATGGGTATACACGCCAAAGAGTTGTTAAAAATGATGTTGGAAATAGATCCCAGGTTTATGATGATTCCAGCTCACGCCTGGACCCCTTGGTTTGCCGTCTTTGGCTCTAAAAGCGGCTATGATAGCCTTGAAGAGTGTTTTGAGGAACTAACCCCGCATATTAAGGCTATTGAGACTGGGTTATCGAGCGATCCAACCATGAATCGACGGTTAAGTGCTCTAGATAACATAGTCTTAGTCTCTAATTCTGATGCTCATAGTCTCGACAAACTCGGCCGTGAAGCCAATGTTTTTGCGTTTAACACAGAAAAGGAGATAAATTATTCGAAGATTACGGAGATAATAAAAAGTGGAGATAAAAAGAGCTTCTTGTATACAATTGAATTTTATCCAGAAGAAGGGAAATACCATTACGATGGGCATCGGGCTTGTGGAATATGTTTAACACCAAAAGAAACTAAGAAATTAAAAAATATTTGTCCGGTTTGTCGTAAAGAACTAACGATTGGTGTTCTGCATCGCGTCGATGATTTGGCAGACCGAGAAGAAAAAGATATTAAAACAACTAAATTTATTCCGCATCGTTATATTATACCTCTTAGCGAAGTGTTATCTTCAGTATTAGGAGTTGGGGCGAAAAGTAAAAGAGTAGTCGCGGAATACAATCATTTGATTAAAAATTTAGGTAGTGAATTTAGTATACTATTACATGTCGATCCAAGCGAGATAGATAAAGTTAGTAATTATTTAGAAGTTGGTCGCGCAATAAAGAACATGCGAGAAGGAAAAACAAAAATAATTCCGGGGTTTGATGGAGAGTTTGGGCATATCGAAGTGGAAATTAACAAAGAGCGAGGGAAACAAAAAACATTATTGTAAATTTTGGCTTATTTTAAACAAAAAAGTCCTCCTAGGTGGAGGACTTTTAATTTAGAGAAGTATTATTTTCTCTTCTTAGCGGCCTTGCGTTTCTTTGGAGCAGCTTTTCTCTTAGCTACTTTTCTCTTCTTTGGAGCGGCTCTCTTCTTGGCCACTTTGCGTTTTTTAGCTGGCATAAGTGTCACCCCCTTTCAAATTCATTCTCGAGTGAGAAATGAATTAGAAATATTTTCTACTCGCGATCGCGAGAATAAAATTTTTATGAAGAATATTTTTTTACACACAAGCATTGATGTAAAAAAATTCTATCGACCTATTGATATTATAATACATCTGTAGAAAAAGGGAATAGTGTTAAGTAAAGTTATACACAGGTGAAGAAAAAATTTAAAAATATTTTTCTCTGTGCAATGATTGACAAAATTGTTTAGTTCTGTTTAAATATCTTCAGTTAATTAATTTAATTTGTTAATTATGTCAGATGCTAAAGAGGCAATGAATATGAAAACAGATTGGGAGTCGTGGGATAATGAAATACGACTACTAAAGGCTGAAGGAGCCGCTGTATATTTCCCCCGTGAATTTCCAGATTTAAATAGATCTTTCGCCAAGGAAGTGCATTGTGTTGTTTGTATGGATGAAGGTACGGCCCATAAAGATGTAAATGGAGAAGCGAAATTTTGTATGGCTGGTTCGGGCATACTATATCCGGCGGCCAACGAGGAAGAAAGAGTGCAAAAAGTAGCAAAATTATTTTTGGATTTGGATGTTAATCATTTGACCAGCCATAGTGGTTGTGGCGCAGTTGGGTTGGCTTATCGTCGAGATAACCCCAACTTGAACCCAAAAGAAGTTAAAGTAGAGGAAATCGAGAATTATGCCAAAGAATGGGTGCGAAAGGTTGCTGACGAAATGGGTCGAATGGGCCATGAAATCGAAGTGAGTCATATTGCTGCTTCAGAAATGGAACGACCAGAAAAGTTCCACAACGCTCGCTTGGTTTATTTTGATGGCAAGGGTGGCTTTAACCCTAATATTGAAAGGGGATTACCGATGGGCTTTGTGGTAGAAAGAAAGTATCTATCCGCTGAGTATGTTGCTAAAGAGTTAAAAGTGGCCGTAGACATTGCCTTTGGCCCCCACGGTTTAGGTGAGTTGTTTACAGATGAGAAGCCGTTTATAATCGTGGTATTCGCCAATGATGAAACAGAATTATCTGCCTTAAAAGAAGAAGTAGAAAAAGTGTTAGAAGACAATGAACATTTTAAAGCTAAGAGGGTAAGTATTGACGGTTTGATAGTATAAAATACCAAATTAAAAACCGCACTGTAATGAGTGTGGTTTTTTTGTGCCCCCAGAGAGGATCGAACTCCCATCTTCAGGTTCGAAGCCTGATATTCTATCCATTGAACTATAGGGGCGAAAACATTAGCAGTCTAGCATAGGAATGTGAAAAAGGCAATATAAACGGTAACAACCACCTAATTAGGTGGTTGTGGTCGTGGTGGGCCGCCAGGGGATCGAACCCTGGACCTTAGGATTAAGAGTCCTCTGCTCTACCAGCTGAGCTAGCGGCCCGTGTTACTCTGCGTATAGTGTTTTTTGCATCCAATTTTCCGGTACAGCCTTTTCGTGTATTGTTTGTTCCAAATATCCTGCTAAACAGCCGAGAATTTTAAATAATAAATACGTACTACCACCACCCCTTACTCGTATTTTGATAGTCCCGTTATAGAGAATATTTTTTCTATGGCCGGTTCCTTCTGGTTTGATAAAGCTTTTCTGAAAATTGGAATAGGGTATGCCAGTGATCTTCCTCCAAAAATCTATCATGTTTTTTTCATTTTGTCCAGAGTGCAAATTGAGGCTAGCGGTCAGTTCTTTAGGTTCAATATCAAAGAATTTTTTAAACCACACTACCATAAATTTTATCATGTTCTTGTCGGAGTTGGTGATGATAGCATGTTTCTTTTTTGTGCCTTCGGCCCAGTATAACATTAGTCCAGCAATGAAATCGGGATTGTTGTCTAATTTTTTAAAAATTGCAAGTCCGGCATTGAATGCAGCGCACCTTTTCGACCAAAAATTTTTATGGATACTGCGCAAGCCACGTTGTTGACTGTCTCTTTTCAGGGAAAGTCGCTTTTGTTGTTCTTTTGTCAAGGCAGTATCTCGTACCCACAAACTTATAGTGGATTTACTAACCGGAATTTTTCGTAAAATTTCCGTATAACTTAAACCGGCATGTCGCAATTGAATCGCTTTTTTCTTAAGAGTTAGCTGCTGATTGTGATGATTTTTTATACTAGTAGCCATATGCTACATAGCATACAACAACTAGTACAAAATGTACAGCACACTAAATCGGACCTCCTGGTTCTCTTTTTAAAATTTCAATCTTAGGTCCTTTCCAACTTTTTACTTTTACCGCTGCTTCTGCGGCTTCGGTTTGGGCTTCTTGTTTACTAGATCCTTCGCCGGTCGCAATTAATTCTTTATCTAGATACACCCCAACCTTGAAATTTTTAGCATGGTCCGGGCCTTCTTCTTCAATTACGCGGTAAGAGGGAGTGGTGCCCACAATTTCCTGGGCCGACTCTTGGAAACGACTCTTCGCATCCATGTATAAACCGTTTTCCAAAACATATGGTAAGCGGCTTATTACCCAGCGGGAGATAAATTGTTTTACGACATCATAACCTTGGTCTAGATATATCGCTCCAATGGCAGCCTCAAACAAGTTGGCCATGATGTAATCGCGGGCCTTAGTGCCAGCATCTTTAGATTCACCGTGGCTTAAAAACAAGTATGGTTCCATACCAATTTCGTAAG
>CAZRZQ010000008.1:0-11476 GCA_964604585.1 uncultured Gammaproteobacteria bacterium | reverse complement strand
TGCCAGCATCTTGGCGTTAACCAAAGCGGCTCGCCAGTTGGTTAGTTCACCTTCGGGGTTTAGATATTCATCAAAAAGAAATTCGGTGACAACTAATTCCACTACGGCATCGCCTAAAAATTCAAGGCGTTCGTTGTGACCCAAGGGGAAATCCCGGTGTTCGTTTAGATAAGAGCGGTGGACAAAGGCCTGGACCAAGAATTCTGGCTGTTTAAATTTAACACCCAGTTTTTCTTCTAGTTCGGAAAAGTTTTTTTCCTTGACCTCGTCTAGTTTGAAAATTTCATGCATAGGAAACATTTTTCTTGTCTCCTATCTCATACTACCTCCCAGGAATATGAGATATTAGACAATTTAATTAGTAGATTATTCGGCGTCTTCCGGGCCGTTCGGAAAAAGTTCTTTATACATTGAACCCAAAACGCCATTAACGAATTTACCAGAGGCGGGCCCGCCAAAGCTTTTTGCGAGTTCGATCGCTTCATTAATCGCGACTTTTGGTGGTACTTCTTTTTTAATTTTTAATTCTAGTATTCCCAGTCGTAAGATGTTGCGATCGACAACTGTAATTTGTTCAATTGGCCAGTTCGGAGCGTATTTCTCAATTTCTTTGTCGATCTCTTCTTGGTGGGTGATCACTTCGTCTACTAGGGCGGCGGTGAATTCTTTTTCTTGGTTTAATCCTTCGCCAAATTCCTTAAGGTTGTGATCCATAATCGCCGGAAGAGCGGCAGTTGGTTTGCCACGAAAATCCCATTCAAACAGAGTTTGCATGGCGATGCTTCTCGCTAAATGGCGATTAGACATATAACTTGGTTAAAGATTACTTCGTGGCAGTGGCTTTGCGTGTGCCGCGAGTAGTACGTTTGTCAACGTTCAAGACGGTGCGTCCTTTGTAAGTACCACAAAAAGCGCAGGCGCGATGAGGTTTTAAAGCCTTATTGCATTTAGGACAGCGGTTAATGCTAGCCAAACTAAGCGCAAAATGTGCGGAACGCTTGCCTTTGTGCGAAGAGGTGCGTCTGTGACCGGGTAAACCCATAGTACATTGTTTAGTGAATTTAGTAAAATTTCGGCTGTTACAGCCAAAGTCGGGGTTTATTATACACTAAAGATACGGATTTGGCAAGGGGCAAAAAGGGGGGTTATTTAAGTGAATCCCAAAGTTGGTTATATATTTTTTGCATTGTTTCAGCGAAGTCTTTATCTTCGATAATAAGCCCAATTAGGTTTTCTCGGTAAGACATGAGGGCAACTTTATCCCCAAAAATATTTATTTCTGTTGGTATGGGCATTGGCCAGTATTTTCTTTCTTTATTAAGAACGCTGTCGTTTTTTAGGATTTCTGGCGTGACAATATTATCTGAGATAATTTTGGTTTTAATGCCTAGGGAGGCACGTTTTTTGGAGTAAATTTTGAGATAGTCGTCCATTTTTACATAGCCATAAACCGAAACAATAACAGATATTTCTTTAGTTCCTTCGTTTAAAGTATCGTCATAAATTTTTTTAAATTTTTCTATCCCTTCGAAAAATCTTACTACTGGACGCTGTTGGCTAGACAAAAAAAGTTTTTTTAAACTCGGCAAACTGTTGAGTAGGTCGTGCTTAGTTTGTTTCATTTTTTGTTCTTGTTCTTCTACTAGATCTTCTAGGCGGTCAGGTGTTTCGGGATAAAAAGTTTTTTTACCACGGTTGTTAATTTGCTCAAAAACCAGGCGCTTCTCTTTTAGAGAAGATAGGATGTTGTAAAGATTAGTGCGTGTTTCTTTGGTCTTAATAATCAGATCTCGAGCGGTGCTGGGACCAAGTTGAAGCAAGAGCTCATAGAGCTGTGTTTCTTTGGGGTTTAAACCGATAGTAGTTTTTAGGTCGGGTAACATATATAATATTTTAACATAAATTATATTTTTTGTCAAGTAAAATTGGACATTATTTTAACAATATTAACACAACCTTTGTCCTGTGTATATTTTTTCCACTATAATCTGGATAACTTTGTAATTGTATAATTGACAACATTATTAAAATACCTTAGTTTACACCTAGATATTGATTTGTCCGCCAAAGGGAGCCGAGCTGTTTCGCGGATTTCCGAGAGAGGTCCATGTTACAGACTTGCTCCCTCTGGTGGGTAAACAGGAGGCGGTATGGCTAATCCGCGTCGGATCAAGTGTCGCTTCTGCGACGCCACTTTCCCGGTCTTTTTTCGGGAGAGGGGTGGTCGGAAGTCGAGGTCGGGTTTTGAGCTGCTCGAGATGCACGTCGAAGACGCGCACCACGAGGAGTGGCGGGCGATTATGCTGCGCACTCGTGGCTCGGTACCCAAGCGATAGTACCACTAAGACTCTGACCGAGAGAATAAACCGGCTCGCGCCAAGGGCACGCATGACAAGTCCCGGAGGGACTGTGCCCCGTAGCTGGTCCCAGCGAAGGCGGGCAAAAGGCACTGCGGTGTCGGAGAACGAGCACTAAGTTCTCCCACCAACTATCCTTTTCTTTTCGAAGGAAAGGATCGAGGTGTAAAATTCTTCATAATCATATGAAGTTCAGGCAGAGTTTTTTAGTTCCTCTCTTTAGAGAGTTATTAAATCTCTTGGCCTGGCTACATGTAGTACCGAGTGCGCCTCTGCCTGATTGAATACTTTGATCAGGTGGAGTGCAGTGGGTATTATGGTGGAGGGTTACCATGGGTTACCTGCTCAGCGTTGGCGAGTTCATCCTGACGACCGTCGAGGTCAACGGGGTGAAGGGTATGTTCGTGATGGAGAGGGGCGTGGAGTTTGCGCCCAATTCCATCGTCGAACTGATGTTCCCCACGCCGCGGCGACCGCAAGTCGGAAGCTGCGCTGCCCTCCGCGTGCTCTCTGGCGAAGGTGCTGGCCGGTTTTTTATCGGCCAGGAGATCGAACCACACCGGTTCCGTCTCCTTTGCTCCGAGTAGCCGCGGAGGCGACAATTTAAGAGCGGTTTGTGTGTTCCGCTAAAAGAACACTCCACAGGCGGAGGTAAGCCAAGAATATCCCGTAAGGGAAGCGCTCGGAGCGCAGAGAAGGATGCACAAGCTTCTCTCTCCGACTCTTAACCCTGACTACAGGGTTAAGTGAAGAGAGCAAAGTATAAAAGACACTATTGTTAGTGTCTTTTATAATTGCCTTTTTATTGTTCTTAGGGTAAGATACAGCCTGTTCTATGGAAATACGAGAAATAATCGGTAAAAACGAGTGGGAAGAGGCCCTGAAGAGTGGGCCCGATGTTCATTTTGCCCAAAGCTTCGCTTGGGGCGAGGTTTATGTTCGAGAAGAGAAAAGAATGGCGCGCTTAGTAGTAGAAGACGGGGGAAGGCCAATATTGGCCGCACAGGTCGTTTACCAAAGTTTGCCTTTCGGTTGGAGTTATGCTTTTTGTCCAAAAGGCCCAACTGAAGTGAATAAAGAAGCGATTGAAACATTAATAAATTATTTAAAAGTAAAAGGTTGTATATTTTTTCGTTTTGAGTCCCTGAAGGAATTAACTAGTGCTAAATATTTAATCAAAAAAACCATCGATGTTAATCCGCGAGCGACGACCATTTTGGATTTAACAAAAAGTGAAGAAGATTTGTTAATTAAAATGCATCCGAAGACAAGATATAATATTCGATTGGCCGAAAAGAAAGGTTTAGTTATCAAGGAAGAAAAAAATCCTGACGAGTTGTTGCGTTTAATGAAGTTGACCGGAGAGAGAGATAAGTTTAGGTTGCATTCGGATAAGCATTACGAAGAAGTATTAAATGTGGGAGCAGTAAAACAGATTAATATAGAGAGCGGGGGAGAGACGATAGCAACAGGTGTGTTTGTGGGCTATGGTGACACCTTTACTTATTTATATGGCGCTTCTGATCACAAATTTCGTTCATTTATGGCGCCGTATTTAATTCAGTGGGAAGGAATAAAATTGGGAAAGAAGTTGGGTTTTACTAAATACGATTTTTTTGGTATCGCCCCCAAGGGTGGTGAAACAGATGGAGAATATTCATACGATCCAAAACATCAGTATGCTGGAGTAACAAGATTTAAACTCGGTTTTGGTGGTGAAACCACAGAAGAATCAGGTACTTATGATTTAATCATTAATAAAAATAAATATTATTTTTACCAGGTTTTAAGAAAAATTAGAAGATTAATTTAGACGTCCTCGTGGTTCAATGGATAGAATATCTCCCTCCGAAGGAGGTGATGCGCGTTCGATTCGCGCCGAGGGCACATTTAATAATATTTATGGACAACTTAACCCACACCAACAAACCAAAGTCGGTAGTAAATGTTGTTTTAATTATTTTCGCCCTTGTTTTTATTTTATTTGGGGCTATTGGTCAGTTTGCGAATTTCATGCATCGTAGTAAAATTAAGGAGTTTGAAGAAAAAGGCAAGATCTATTCTGGTACTGTAACAGATAATTATTTTTTCTATAGTCAGAATATCGGTCAAAAGACTACAACAAAAACAAATTACATGATTTGTTTTAAACCAGAAGCATTCGCGCCAGAAGGCTATGATTTACTTTGTTCCAGTGAATATGTTTCTCGCTCGCTCGCTAAACAATTACCGGTGGGGACAAAGATTGACGGTTATTGGCGGGGGGATATTTATGAGGTCTTGTTAGTGCCGGCAATAAATACTTGGAGAAATTCTTGGTTTTTTCAGTATGCAGCCTATGTATTTCTTGGATTAGGAATAGTGTTGTTTGCAATAGCTAAAATAATGAAACGGTTAAGAAGTTAGGTCAAATATAAATTAAAAACCAAGGTCACTGACCTTGGTTTTTTGTAGAAAGAAGTTATAACATTGTCACGCTCGCGACATGATCACCAGTTTCTTTAAAGCGCATCAGGCGGACGCCTTGTGTCGCTCGACCAGTGACCGGGATGGATTTGAAGGGTAGACGGATTGTTTGGCCCTTGGACGACATCATGACAAGATCGTGTTCTTTGGCTTCGACAGCATCAACAACACGGGCGTGAATTAATTTACCAGTTTTGTCGGTAATAGCTGCGGTTTTAATACCACTACCGCCGCGTCCTTGAATTTTGTATTGAGAAAGGGGGGTGCGTTTTCCTAGACCATTTTCGCCAATGCTAAAGAACTCAAGGCTTTTGTTTTTAGGATCTACGACATCCATACTGACGACCTCGTCATCGCCGTGTAAGCGCACACCGCGTACACCGCTAGCGGTACGACCCATGGCACGAACATCTTTTTCTTTAAAGCGAATTGCCTGACCACGGCGGGTAGCAATCATCACCTCATCATTGCCGCTTGATGGGCGAACCCATTCTAAGTTGTCTTCCGGTTTAATTTTTAGAGCAATGAGGCCGTTTCTCCGAACATTCGAGAAATCCTCCAAAGAGGTTTTTTTGATCAAGCCTTTGGTCGTGACCATAACCAAAAATTTGGATTCCTCAATATTAGAAAGTGGCAAAAGAGCAGTCACTTTTTCGTTTGGCGCAAGTTGTAAGAAGTTCACCAAGGCCTGGCCTTTAGCAGTGCGGCTAGCTTGTGGAATGTCATAGGCCATTAATTGGAAGACGCGACCACGATTGGTAAAGAAGAGGACGTTGTCGTGGGTATTCGTTGTATGAAGTTGTTCCACGCTCTCTTCTTCTTTGGTGGTTACACCAATTACACCCTTGCCGCCACGAGATTGCTGACGGAAAGTGTCAGGAGGCAAGCGTTTGATATATCCATCGGTAGTAACCATGACAATGGTAGGCTCATTCGGGATAAGATCTTCGGTAGTAAATTCCTTGACCCCGTGGGCAACAATGTCCGTGCGGCGTTCTTCGCCATACTTGTTTTTAATATCTTCGGTCTCTTTTTTAATAATGGAAAATATTCTAGCGACAGAGGCTAGGATAGATTTGAGTTCTTTGATCAAAGCCATTTTTTCTTTTAACTCGTCTTCGATTTTTTGTCGTTCGAGGTTGGCTAATTGTTGTAGGCGCATTTCCAAGATGGCCGTTGCCTGGCGATCGGAAAATTTAAATTTGCTTATCAAGTTAATTTTGGCCTCGTCCTTATCGTTGGAAGCGCGGATGGTTTTAATAATTAGATCAATTTTATCCAAAGCCATCTTCAAGCCTTCCAAGATGTGAGCGCGTTCTTCAGCTTTGTTTAAATCAAATTCCGTGCGGCGACGGATAATGACTTGGCGGTGCTTAACAAATTCTTCCAAGATGTTTTTTAAGTTTAAAACACGCGGTTGAATTCCGTCGATGAGAGCCAAGGTATTAAAGTGGAAGGTTGTTTGGAGGTCAGTCATCTTGAACAGCTGGTTCAAGATTTTTTTCGGATAGGCATCCTTCCTAAGCTCAATAACTACCCGGACACCATCTTTATTGGATTCATCACGCAAATCTTTAATGCCTTCTAATTTTTTCTCCTGAACCAGATTGGCAATTTTTTCAATCATCTCGGCCTTATTTACTTGGTAGGGGACTTCGGTCACGATGATTTGGAACTGGCCAGATTTGTTTTCTTGGATTTCGGCTTTGGCACGCATGACAACACCGCCTTTTCCGGTGGCGTAAGCGGTCAAAATATCTTTCTTGCCGTAAATAATACCGCCGGTTGGGAAGTCTGGGCCTTTGATTATCTCATTCAACTCCTCAACAGTAATTTTTGGATTTTCAATTAAAGCGACGACGCCTTCACAAAGTTCGGCCAGGTTGTGGGGTGGAATGGAGGTGGCCATACCTACTGCGATACCCATCGTCCCGTTTAAAAGCAAGTTCGGTACTTTAGCGGGAAGAACAGTCGGTTCTTTATGTGAACCATCGTAGGTTGGAATAAAGTCAACGGTATTTTTATCTATATCTTCTAATATTTCTTCGGCTAGAGCTTTCAAGCGTGCCTCAGTGTAGCGCATCGCAGCGGCACTATCCCCGTCCATTGATCCGAAATTGCCTTGACCATCAACCAGTTGATGCCGCATGGAGAAATCTTGAGCCATGCGGACCATGGAGTCGTAGATAGCGGCGTCACCGTGTGGGTGGTATTTTGCCATCACCTCACCGACTACGTGAGCAGATTTGCGGAATTTGGTGTTGTGTCGTAATCCAAGATTGCCCATAGCGTAAAGAATGCGGCGATGCACTGGTTTCATGCCGTCACGGACATCGGGTAAAGCACGAGACACGATAACACTCATGGCATATTCAAGGTATGAGTGTTGCATTTCTTCTACGATTGGGGCTGGTATTGTTTTACCAATGTTCGATGAAAACAGGGACATTTTGTTCTGCTTGTTCTGCATAAAATGGTGAGTGTCAAAATTAATTACTTTTTAGTTGTCTAGGGCAAGTCCATTGTTGTTGTCGGAGGATTAGGGGCGGTGCTAGAAGTGGTTGTTGGACTTGTAATGGCGGCTTGTTTAATAGCAGCGATTACTTCTTGGAGTTTAGTTTTGGCTTCCATCTTGTTTACTTCCTCGCTCCAGTTGCCAGTAAATACTTCTTCCCAGTTTTCTTTAGCACTATTTATTATTTTATTTTCCGACGAATCTTTCCAGTTTATCGTGGTTAATTGGTTTTTAAGTGACCAACCCCACATGAGAATTATGACGGCCGCAAAACAGATAACGCCAGTCCAGAGCCAGCGGATGGCTGAAGGGTGGGGTGGGGGGTTGGGTCGAAGTTTTTTAGGAGCTTCGGTTGGCTCCTCTTCTTGGTCTTCAAAATTTACTTCGTTATATATTAAACTCGGCAAAGGTTCACGACCAGCCTCCTCCTGACCCTCTTCGTTGTTGTCTAGTCGTTTGGACATACGATTAATAATTTTTTTCTAAAATATATAGTTTAGTTTCTTCTTGAGGTAGATCTTTTTTCTTAATAATCAGTTTTTTTTCTGTGGCTTCTGGTTTTAGACCAACTTGCTTAATAAAGTTCTCAACTGGTAGCGCCTTAGGGTCAACATCTGAATGGTAAGCGATCGGGATAATGATTCGTGGTTCAAGTGCTGTCACTAAGTCGGTCGCAATTTCCGGATCAAGATAAAGGCCATTGCCGCCAACGGGAATGAGCAAAACATCCGGAGACATAATAGACTCCAGATCCCCATTTTCTAATTTTTTAGTTAATCGTCCAAGGTGGACAACGTTTAAATTTTCAATAACGATTTTGAAGATAATGTTATCATCGGGGCTAGGAAAGGCATTTACTAAAACACCTTTTACTTCTACCTCTCCCAAAGTGTCCATAATAAACGGGCTTTGGGATAGCGTTACCGTACCGTCTTGTCCTTTGGAATACAATGAGAGCTGAGGAGAAAAACTCCGAGGAAAGTCGCCTTGGTCTGGTTTGTATGGGTCAATTAATACCACAACATCTTCATCAACGTTCTTAGTTTGCAGACGGACGCAAGTCTGTCCAACCCAGTTAATGTGCATAAGTTTAAAAGCAAAAAACAAGTGATTTAACGGAGATATTTTACCATATTTAAGAAACAAAGACAAGGGAAATTACGCTAGTTTTTATGCACAGAAGAGGGGTTGACAGAAAGATAAAATTCCCGTATACTGTGCGGTTCGGCAACGGACGCGAAGGTCGTGTCTAAGAGCCGAGAATCTGCCCTGCGGGGCAAGAGGAGTTACGGATGGATTGGACCAAAGTCTCGGGGGAACTTTCCTCCGAGATCGTCCGGTTCGTGGAGGACTTGTTCCTCCAGGCCGGAGTGGCTCACACTAAGTTCCGTGTGCTCGGCTGGAATCAGCCGCCGGCACACAGCGGCATTCATCGGGGAATCCGGGGGGTGACGGTGCGACCCCACCCCGATTACCCCGAGGATCGGGTTTTGCTCCGGGTCCAGCCCGGGGACAATGATACCCGACGGGAACTGGTAGTTTTTGTTCCCAAAGGAAAGGTACAGGTCACCATCAGAAAGATCAGGGCGCTCAAAGTGGCGTCCGGAAAGAAAAAGTCCCCAAGCTCGGCGGCCGTCAAGACGGCAGCTACGAAGTCGAGCGCACCCGCCCTCCGCCTGACCCACGAAGAGTGGGGAGTGGCGTTTCAGGGCCTCCTTGACCGGATGTCCTCTCTTCAGAGCGAATTGAGGGGCCTTCTGAGAGCCGGCATAAAGGCCGGTATCTTTAAGGCCCTCGCCACCCAGGACAAGAAGTAAAATCCTTGTTCGCCCATCAAGATACACAATTCTCGTCTCTCACCAGTCCAAGTTGGGCTCGTGGGGCGAAGTTGTGTCCCGCCGAGAGTGCGACCTCCGTGGTCGCCTTCGTCCTCCCGGACACTCGGCAAATCTCAAAAGAACATCAGAAAACTGGTGTTTTTTTGTTGTTTTGGTGGCATTGACAGGCTGTGTTAAATGGGGTATAATCCCTTTCGTAAAATTTACTTAAAAGCCGGCCCAGTTTAGTGGTTGGCACTCTAGCCCTGTTTACAGGGCAGGGATAAGCAGATTTTTTTTATTATGTCAGAAGAAAAAGCCTTGAAGGATGATTTTAAAGCATTGCTTCAAGACCATATTGCTAACCTTCCAAAAGAAGGCGATGTGGTAAAAGGTAAGGTTTTGTCAGTCGACAAAGGCGAAGTACGTATCGATGTCGAAGGTTTAACTACCGGCGTGGTTCGTGGTCGCGAAATGTTTACTGAATCGACCGAGTATTCTAGTTTAGAACCAGGTCATGACGTAGAAGCAACGGTTGTGGAAATGGAAAACGAGAATGGTGAGATGGAACTTTCGTTCCGGATTGCTGGTTTCCAGAAAGCTTGGGACAACATGCGCCGCTGGATGAAGGAAAGCAAATCTTTGAAAGCCAAAGTTTTGTCTGCCAACAAAGGTGGTTTGATGGTGAAGGTGGAAGCCCTGTTTGGTTTCATGCCAGTATCTCAACTTAGTCCCGATCACTATCCACGCGTTGCTGGTGGTGACAAGAACCGCATTTTAGACAAGTTGCGTGATTTAGCCAATGTCGAAATGGAAGTTAAAATTATCGACGTTGATGAAAAAGAAGAAAAATTAATTGTTTCTGAGCGTGCTGTTTGGGAAGATTCACAAAAGGCAGTTTTGGAAGCCTATAAAGTGGGGGATATGGTTGATGGTGAAATCAGCGCCCTGACTTCCTTTGGTGCGTTTATCAAATTTGGCCAAGGCTTGGAAGGTTTGATCCACATTTCTGAAATTGCTTGGCAAAGAATTGATCACCCCAAGGATGTTTTGAAAGTTGGTGATATGGTCAAGGCTCAGATTATTCAATTGGATCACTCCAAGATTTATCTTTCCATGAAACGCCTAGTCAATGACCCTTGGAAGGGTGTTAAGGATAAATATAAAGTGGGCGATAGTGTAAAGGGAAAAGTGATCAAGATTGAACCATTCGGTCTCATGGTTGCCCTAGATAACGAAATCCATGGTTTAGCCCACATTTCGGAATTGTCAGATGAACCATTAAGTAATATCCAAGATAAATTTAAGATTGGTGAGGATTACACCTTTGTGGTGGTATCACTCGAGCCAAATGAGCACCGTTTGGGCTTAAAGCTTGAAGGAGTTAAGGGTAAGACCGCTCGAAAGAGCGAAGAAAAGACTCCGGTTGAGAAGGAAGAAACCGCTGCCGAAGATGTAAATACTGAAGAAAACAAGGCTTAAAAGTTCACTACCCCTCGAAGAGCTCGAGGGGTAGTCTTTTATGTGGAATTAGCGTCTTGATTTTTTATTTCTTTTCAGCTAAGATAAATATATATTTCAAGTTTCAGACTAAAATAGTAAGAATATATTTTATGAGTAGTTTTTTGAAAAATTTTTTATTCATTGTCCTGATACTTTTTCTTGTGGCCGCGGCTTTGGGTCTACTTCGTTCGCGCCAAACTACGACGGTGGAGAAAATTGGTATCGGTAAAATGATTGAGGAAATTAATGCCGGACAAGTAGAGAAAGTCGTCATAGAAGGAGACACGATCAAACTAGATCTTAAGGATGAAAATGCGGCTATCCAGGAAGTAAAAAAAGAATCCACCGAATCATTTGGAGATATTCTAGAAAATTATGCGGTGGCCGATAGCGTTCGTCAGAGTTTGCAGGTCGAAGTCAAAGATCCAAGCTCTTGGCGTTTTTGGGCCGCTAATTTATTACCAGCATTACTGCCGCTTATCATTATCGTTTTCTTTTTGTACTTCATGACGCGCAGTGTGCAGGGAGCCAATACTCGGGCAATGGGCTTTGGCCAAAGCAATCCGCACCAGGTTAGCCCGGATGACAAGGAAAAGAAGACTTTTAAGGATGTCGCGGGAGCGAACGAAGCAAAGGAAGAGTTGGTGGAAGTCGTAGATTTTCTCCGTGATCCAAAAAAGTTTGCCGAAATGGGTGCGAAGATTCCTAAAGGTGTGTTACTGATGGGTTCACCAGGAACGGGTAAAACTTTGCTCGCGAAGGCGGTTGCTGGAGAAGCGAACGTGCCGTTTTTCCATATGAGTGGTTCAGAATTCGTG
>CAZRZQ010000007.1:0-26539 GCA_964604585.1 uncultured Gammaproteobacteria bacterium | reverse complement strand
GTCGGTTACCATTGCTCGTTAAAAATGGTTATGAGGGACATTTTTTTGCAACACCAGCCACCCGTGAATTAGCTGAGCTAATAATGCTGGATGCCCTGGAAATAATGGAATACAACGAAAGAAAAATGGGTATTCCGACTCTTTACCATGCGACGGACGTGGCTGGGGTCATGCAACGCTTTAAAGCAGTTAATTACCACGAGGAATTGAACTTACCGGCCCGGAAGAAAGGGCAAAAGGAAGTCAAGGTTACTTTTTATGATGCCGGACATATTTTTGGCTCGGCTTTTGTTCTTGTTGAATCCGAAGGAAAGCGGGTGGTTTTTTCCGGAGACATTGGTAATGTCGAGGTGCCAATCTTGAAAGACACAGAGTCACTACTTGGTAAATTAGATGTGGTGGTTTGCGAATCTACTTATGGTAATCGTATTCATGAACCGTCCGCTGAGCGACAAAATATTCTAGAAAAAGCCGTAGTTGAAGCAATGCAGCGTGGCGGGGTGTTAATGATCCCAGCTTTTTCCTTAGAACGTACACAGGAGCTGTTATATATCCTGAATGATTTAATTGATCGTAAAAAACTTTTACCGCGGCTACCAATATTTTTAGATAGTCCGCTGGCGATAGGCGCAACACGTGTCTACCGTAAATATGTTGAATATTATGATGATGAGGCAATGAAACTCCACAACAACGGTGATGACCTTTTCGATTTTACTGGCCTCACGATGTGTGAAACACGCGAAGAGTCTAAAAAGATCAATCGTGTTCCGGGTCCAAAGATTATTATTGCTGGTGCGGGCATGATGAATGGCGGACGGATTGTGCACCACGCTCTTCGGTATTTATCTGGCGAGAGAAATACTTTGCTTATCGTTGGGTACCAGGCGAAAGGGACTTTAGGAAGGAAAATTTTAGATGGTGAATCTCCGGTAAATATTATGGGTGAACAGGTTGTGGTAAAAGCACACGTCGAAGCCATTGGCGCTTTTTCTGCTCATGGTGATCAGGAAAAGCTTTTAGATTGGTTGGGTGGGGGTGGTGAGGTGCCAAAGAAGGTCCTGCTGAATCACGGGGAGCCGGAAGCTTCGGAGGTATTGGCAAAACGATTAAAAGAAGATTTGGGAGTTAAGGCTACAGTTGTTAGCGAAGGGTTAAAAGTAAAAATTTAATTATTGGTAGTTTAATATTTATCTTATGTCAAACAGGATCGACAAGGCGGTTATACCCGCCGGTCTCATTCGGAGCGCGAAAACTTATTCACTGGTTCTCGATGATACTGGGTTATATATTATTCGTACCGGCCCGGCCGGTCGCCATGTGCAGGCGCGTGGCGGTATCAATATGGCGATAGTGGACTTGGTGCGTGACAGCCAGGCACAAAAAGTGGCGGAGGGGGAGAAGAAATTAACTTCTACTTCACTCGTTGAATTGGTAAAGGAAAAGGGGAATGTTTTTATTCCTCGCAGTGAGATTAAAGGGGCGACAGTTGGAAAAAATATTTACGAGGAAATAGCCTTGGAGATTAACACGCTTAACAAAAAATGGAAATTTCATTTCTTTTTTGTCGAGCAAGAGGGATCGGTTAAACAGTTTGCGGAGTTATTAGGGAGAAAATAGGTTATCCACAGGGGAGTTTTTAGAAAAAAATAAAAATTTAGTTATTTTTTATCCACAGCCTAACTGGGCTGTGTTTTTTTCTTTTATCTTAGCCAATATTTTACGGTATTTTTCTGGAGTGAAGTGTTGACCCGTGTCACTAAGTGGAGTAAAATGGAATTAGGTGGGGAGAAATGGGGAAATTACCAACTATGTTTATTGGTGAGTTTACGCATAATCTGGACGACAAAGGACGACTGGCAATCCCGGTTAAGTTTAGGCGTGATCTTACCAAAGGCGCAGTAGTCACCCGCGGGTTAGATAATTGTCTTTTTCTCTACACTAAAAGCGAATGGGAAAAGTTGGCGGAAAAATTAGCGACTTTACCGATTAGCCAGGCGAACAGTCGAGCTTTCGCTCGTCTCATGCTTGCCGGAGCGATGGATGTCGATGTCGATAAACAAGGAAGAATTGTTTTACCAGAATATTTAAGACAGTTTGCTGGACTAAGTAAGAATGTCATTGTGGCTGGTTTGTATAGCCGCGCAGAAATCTGGGATGAAAGTAAATGGCAGGCTTATAAAAAACAAACCGAAACTAACAGTAATGAGATTGCCGAGAAGATGGCCGAGCTGGGGGTGTAATCGTTTGATTCAGGTTAATGCAAAACGCTATGACGACCAGACACACACCAGTCTTATTAAACGAAGTAATTGCCAATCTAAATTTACCTAAAGGGGGCAAAGTAATCGACTGTACCTTGGGAGATGGGGGACATAGTGAAGAGTTTTTAAAAATAATTGGTCCTAAAGGAAAACTTTTAGGGATTGACGCTGACCCAGAGTCGCTTTTACGTGCCAAGCAGTACCTTTATAACTACACCGACCAAACAACGTTTGTCCGTGACAATTTTCGCGACTTAGAAAAAGTCGCGAAAGAGAACGGCTTTGAAGCGGTGGATGGGATCCTCATGGATCTCGGTTGGTCTAGCCCGCAGTTTGCAGAACGCAATCGCGGTTTCAGTTTTCTTTCGAATGAGCCGCTCGACATGCGTTACAGCGGGGGTATGGGCGAAACCATGGCGACAGCTGGGGATATCGTAAACACCTATTCCGAAGTCGATCTTGAACACTTGTTTAAATTCTACGGTGAAGAGGATCTGGCAGAAGAGATTACTGAAGAGATTATTGAACAAAGAAAAATAAAGAGAATTGAAACTAGTGGTGAATTGACGGAAGTAATTTTAAAAGCTTACCGAAAAAAGTTAAAAACAGATAAAGAAGTACCGTGGGTAGGAGGAATCCACCCAGCGACGAAAGTATTTCAGGCTCTTCGGATCCAGGTAAACCACGAGCTTGAGGTATTAAAACAAGCATTGCCTCAAGCTGTTGGTTTACTGGCCCTCGGTGGGCGCTTGGTGGTCATAACATTCCACTCTTTAGAGGACCGGATTGTTAAACAGTTTTTTCAAAAAGAAGAACACAAAACATTAAATATTATTACTAAAAAACCAGTAATAGCCACTGAGGAAGAAATAAAAAGTAATCCTCGGTCACGAAGTGCTAAATTACGGGTTATTGAAAAAATTTAATCTTCCTATGATCTCAACACGCCACCTAGCTTTACACTATCGTTATTTCAGAACTGCAGTCAGTTCTTTGGCCATGCCAAATTGGTTTAATGTGTTACCAGCAAGATTGGTTATAGGATTACTTTTAGCCTCTTTAGCCTTTGCCTATGTGGTTCAAACTAGCTCAATGGCCGAGAGTGGATACGAACTACATAAGTTAGAAAACCAGCTTACCACTTTACAAACGGATATTGAAAAAACTAGTATTAAGATCGCCGAGGTTAGTGCTATTACCAAAGTAGAAGAGAGGCTAAAAGAGGTAAAGATGGTTAGTGCACCTAAGCCAAAGTATTTGACGCCGAGCGGATCGGTGGTCGCGGTGAAGTAGTCGTGTAGAAGTAAGGGGATTGACAAAATCATCACAAAGTGATATAAAGGACAGTTCGTAAACTGTTCTTTTTTAATTAACTTTGGCCAAGCCGGCTGTCATAGTGAATATCTAAATATAGGTATTTAGTATGTCAGTCGGCTTGGAAAGCCACTCGACCAGACCGGGACGACCCGGTTTGTCTTCGCCGAGGTGGAGGATTCTCATGAAGTTGCAGAGCACGGTGTACTCGCAGGGTGGGGCCACCTTCTCAGCCCCTCACCCGGAGGGGGTGAAGCCCCTCGTGCCGGTGAGCGGCAAGATCGAGTTCGTGGCCGACGGGGACACCCTCGGCCAGCTCCACGAGAACATCCGGCGCGGGTGCGCGGACCGGGGCCTCCCGGTCCCCTCGAACCTGCCGCGCTAGCGCGGCAAGGAGGCAGAGATGGGCGTGGCCAAAAAAAGTACCCGAGGACCGCCGCCAGTATTACAACATACCGGCGCACGGGCGGAGCTCGGGCCGCAGCAGTACGCGACTCGATCTCCAGAGTAACTAAATTACTTAGTTCTTCTGGAGAGTCGCGTACTTAAAGATGAATAAAAATACCTACCGAATTTGGTGGGTATTTTTTGTTTGCTTAATCAGTTGTTACTTGTTTTTGAATCTGGTATAATACCCACAGCTTATGTGGGTATTAATTTTCCAACGGCTTTTTATTGAAGCCTTTCTCGATTTATTTTACTTCCCTTTGTGGTGGTATACTCTTGGTGCTAAGCACGCCTTGTTTTGGTGCATTAATTTATTGAAATACGGCAATGAAATGTTTGCGCCGGGAATGTGGCTGCAAAACATCTTTGTCCCCATGTACGGGCAATACGATTGGCAGGGCCGGATGATTAGTTTTTTCATGCGTCTGGCTCAGGTGGTCTTCCGGTTTATTGCTCTAATCATCTGGCTCGTAATTTGTATCTTGTTATTTTTCGTTTGGCTCGCTTTGCCGATTGTCGTTATCGCGGGTATTCTTAGTATTCTTGTTAATTGAGTATGTTATTTGAACCGCAAAAACCATTAAACATTCTAATCTGTCCGGTTTGCAAATCTACCGGTCAGTCACGGTTTGGTAAATGTGAAGAATGTCGCGGTATGAGTATGGGTTATTTTGTACGCGAGAAATTTTTGTATTGGGGTCATTATTTAAACCGGTATAACCTGTCGCTGTCGAAAGCGCGTCGAATTTTTAATAAAGTTCGTTTTTTAACGGTCTTGATTTTGTGGTTAAACACCTGGTTCTGGTTAGGGTTGGCGGTTTACAAGCGAGATATTATTACACCGGAATTATTAATTCCAACCAACTGGTTAACACTGTTCTCTTTGTTTACCCCTGGGCAAAAATTTGTTTTCTGGCTCGGTGCTTGGATACTACTGTATTTGTGGTACCGAGATATTGTTGAGAAAAAGCATACCGGTGCGGTGGAAAAGTTTTCCTATGATGACAAAAAGAAAAGTCCAGAAGAAGAATTGGTAGATACTCCAGCCTGGAATAACTGGCAGGAGGTCTTGAAATTACCTGGTAGTAAAAGAAAAGATATTTCCAAAGCTTTTACCGACGAAGCTTTGTCGGTGTTAGGCGAAGCATATCGCTTGGCAGATAAAAATGGTTTTAGCACGGTTGAGCCGATGCATCTTTTTTACGCCCTGTTATCTTTTAACCGGGTAAGTAATATTTTTATCCGTTTAGGTATACCAGCGAGTGTTTTACAAACTAATTTGTCTAAAGTAATCGTGAAGGATGAAAAGTCCATTGTTTCAAAAGATAAGTTGGCGATGCCGCTTATCTCGACAGCCTTACAGCAGGTTATATTCCAGTCTTACGAAGAGGCCTACGCTGGAAAACAGGAGTATGTTAGTGTAACGGAACTTTTACTTTCGACCGTTAAAGAAACGCCGGCCATCCAAGAAATGTTGTATGACTTGGAAATTGACCGTCGCAAATTGGAAAATGTCGTAACCTGGGCCAGGATACGGGAAAAGATGTACCGAGATTACCAGAAATTCCGGACCGCAGCAGGGCATCGCTCAACCAAAGGTATGGACAAAGCGATGACTGCCGTCCAGACGCCATATTTAAACCAATTTAGCGAGGATTTAACCATGCTTGCTCAATTTGGTCATCTTGAGACCTGTGTGGCTCGAGATAAAGAAATGGAAGAAATATTTAGAGTCGTAGATGGTGGAGGTCAAAATGTGATCTTGGTTGGTGGAAATGGTGTGGGTAAGAAAAGTATCGTCGAGGGTCTGGCACAAAGAATGGTAGAAGACAATGTCCCACATCGTTTGCAAGACAAGCGTTTGGTGCGTTTGTCTGTGTCGTCCCTCCTTGCTGGTACAACGCCAGCTGGGGCGGTCGAAAGACTGATGGGGATAATGAACGACGTGGCAAGAGCCGGGAATATTATTTTGTTTATCCACAACATCCATGAATTAACCGGTGTGTCCGCTGGTGGAGAGGGTGGTAGTTTGGATGTCGCAGATTCTTTGGCGGAATCTTTGCGGAATGGTAAGTTTTTAACCATCGCTACTTCCTCTACCCATGAATTTGGTCAGTTGATCGCTAACACTCCTTTGGGCGGTGTGTTTTCAAAAGTAGATATTCGGGAAATGGATGAAGACCAAGCAATTCAAGTTTTAGAATCTAAAGTGGGGGGAGTGGAATACAAACAGCAAGTATTTTTCTCGTATGATGCGGTAGAAAAAGCCGTAGAGTTCGCGATGCGCTACATGCATGAAACCAGTTTGCCAGGCAGTGCGATAGAAATTATGCGGGAAGCGGCGGTATTTACGCACAACAAAAAAGGAGCCAATGCCCTGGTTGGGAAAGAAGAAGTAGGAGCGGTTATCGCCGAAAAGACTGGCGTGCCAGTAACAACTGTGTCGGCGGATGAGTCGACAAAGTTATTACGTTTGGAAGAAGAAATGCACAAGCGAGTCATTGGCCAAGAAGAAGCGGTTGGACTTGTTGCCAACGCCTTGCGTCGGGCGCGTGCAGAAATGCGCTCACAAAACCGACCGATGGCCAACTTTTTGTTTATGGGCCCAACTGGTGTTGGTAAAACTGAACTGGCGAAAACTATCGCTGAGGTATATTTTGGTGGTGAGAACCGGATGATCCGCCTCGACATGAGTGAATTCCAAGACAAGCAAAGTGTTTATCGACTGATCGGCGCGCCAAATGAAAAGGCGAGCGGTATTTTAACCGAAGCCGTTAAACACAGTCCGTTTGGCATATTATTACTGGATGAAATTGAAAAAGCTGATCATGATGTTTTAAACATCTTTTTACAAGTAATGGACGATGGTCGTTTGACCGACAGCGTTGGTGAAGTGGTAGATTTTACTAATCTCATAATCGTCGCCACTTCGAATGCTGGTACCAGCTATGTCTCCGAACAGATTAAGGCTGGATTGTCGAGTGAGGCGATCAAAGAAAGATTGTTACATGGCGAATTAAGCCAATACTTCCGACCGGAGTTTTTAAACCGTTTTGATGGGATAGTTTTATTCAAACCTTTAACTAAAGAAGATATCAAGAAGGTGGCGGGGTTGATGTTGAAAAAAGTCGCAAAGAATCTAGAAGAAAAAGGTGTAGAATTAAAAGTGGATGATTCCGCTCTTGAATTCTTGGCTGGTATCGGCTATGATCCAGACTTTGGCGCGCGTCCGATGCGTCGAGCGATTCAAGAAAGAGTGGAGAATAAATTGGCTGAGCTTATTTTGTCAGGAGGATTAAAACGACGGGACGTGGTTAAAGTTGGAGAAAATGGTTCGATTGACATTGTTAGTTAAGAATTTATGTGGTGGTATTTTTTTACTGCTTTCATCTTGATGGTCGTTGTAACGCCGGCGGTAAAATATTTAGCGTTGCGTTTCGGTATAGTGGACAAGCCGGACGATGAAAGAAAAAAACATCTTAAACCGACGCCGCTCCTTGGAGGATTAGCGGTTTTTTTTGTGTTTTGGTTAGTGATTGGTTATTTAGCCTTTTTTACCGACCGCCTAAGTGGAGAAATTGCTTCGGCCAAATTGTGGGGGATTTTTATCGCCAGCTTGATCATGGTCATAGTTGGAGTCTGGGATGACATTAGAAATTTATCTGTTAAGACTAGATTGGTTTTAGTATCTCTTGCGATTTTAGTAGCCATTTTGTCAGGGTTAAAACTGGGCGGTATTACCAACCCTTTTGGGGGCATTATACCATTGGATTGGAAAACTTATGACTTAGCATTTTTTGGTAATCTGGTTTTAATTGGCGACCTTTTTGCTTTTTTGTGGCTGTTTGGCATTACGTATACCGCTAAGATTCTAGATGGACTGGATGGTTTAACCGCGGGGATTATTTTTATTGGTTCGATGATGATCTTTTTTTTAACCCAAACCGAAAAGTTTTACCAACCAGAGGTGGGAATTATTGCCTTGGTATTAGCCGGAGTTTGTTCGGGCTTTTTAATCTTTAATTTTTATCCAGCGAAGATATTTTTGGGTGAAAGCGGGGGATTGTTTTTGGGATTTATCTTAGGAGTGCTCGCAATTATTTCCGGTGGAAAAATTGCGACTGCGCTTTTAGCCCTCGCCGTTCCACTTTTGGATTTACTTCGGGTCATTATTACCCGTTGGCGCAAAGGAAAAAAGATTTTTGTAGGTGATCGCGAACATTTACATTTTCGTCTGATCGACGCTGGACTCAGTCACCGCCAAGCTGTTTTGTTTTTTTACTTTGTTGCTAGTGTGTTTGGTATCACCACCCTGTTCTTGCAAAGTGCGATGAAATTAGTTACTTTATTATTACTCGGCATTGCGATGCTTACGGTTGGTTGGTGGTTAAACCGAATCGCGCGAGTTAGTAAACAAAACTAATATGTTTTTAAGAAGAAACAAAGAAGGAAAGACTTTTAACAAGTGGTACCTAATTCTACTTCTTATTTTCATTGCCATTGGGGTCGGGCTAAAATTGTATGGCTTGCGTTGGCCAACGGCCAAAGTAGTGTTTGGAAATAAACAGCTTGAAGTTTTAGTAGCCGATACCGTTCGTCATCGTTACACTGGTCTTGGTGAGAGGAGTAGCCTCGGAGAGTATGACGGAATGTTGTTTGTTTTTCCTTCAGTTGGTAGCCATGGGATTGTGATGCGCGACATGCAGTTTTCGATCGACATTGTCTGGATAAACGAGGGGTGGGTAGTGGACATCGCCCCGAACGTACCAATTGAACCGGGGGTTAAGGAACAGGATCTAATGGTATATTTGCCCCGGGTTCCGGCTACTTTGGTCCTCGAGTTACCGGCGGGTTATGCAATGCAAAATGACCTTAAAATAGGGGTAGAGGTCGAGGTTTTAGACTAATTTTTAGCCTGTCCACAACTACATATTTGACAAAAAAGCCAAAATGCTCTAAACTAAGCCCTACTTAAGCCCCGAATATATCTAATTTTAGAAATCTATGTTAGCAGTTATTGCAACCGGCGGAAAACAATATATTGTTAAGACCGGTGACAGTTTAAAAATTGAAAAGCTTGAAGCCCAGGAAGGCGAAAAGATCTCTTTTGACAAGATCCTTTTAACCGCCGATGACGATGGTGGAAATGTAAAAATCGGTATGCCTTTTTTAGAGGGTATTACTTTGGAAGCGACTGTTGTCAAACAAGGCCGTGCCAAGAAAATCCGGGTTGAGAAGTTTAAACGAAAAGTTCGTTACCATAAAGTATACGGACACCGACAACATTTTACGGAAGTGAAGGTTGTCTAAAAAATCTATATTAAATACCACCCTTAAGGGTGGTATTTTTTATACATCTTCTAGGTCGGCGTTAAGATTGTCTTCTCGTACACTCAGTAACTGAAACAACCTTTTTTCTAGAGCCTGGGCTGTTTCCAGGGTTACTTGCTTTTCGCCGCGGGTTTTTCTTTCAGCCACGAATTCTCGGGCAACATATTGTTCGACTTCATCTTTAGTCGCAAAATGGGGTATTGGTGTTTCGCCTCGGTGGCGCCAAAGCACCTCCTCAATTTTATCTAGAATATTCAAGATTTTATGTTCGGTCTCTCCGACCGGCTGAGCCTCGGTTAAAGAGCCGATGTCTGGTGTCTTCCAAATCATATTTAAAATTAGTTAAATTATTGAACGATTTTTAAAAGCACTACCGAGAGTAATCTCGTCGGCATATTGCAGGTCGCTTCCCATTGGCAACCCCCGGGCGAGGCGCGAGACTTTTGTTTCGTTATTAATATTTTTTATCTCGCGCTCTAAATACATCATGGTTGTTTCCCCGGGTAAATCTGGGTTTAAAGCGAGAATAATTTCTTTTGGTTTTGGTTCTTTTTCTAGTTTTTGAAAAAATTCTTTTAATTTTAAATCTTGCCAAGTGTCGTCTTTGTTTGGATCAACGAGACCGCGTAAGATATGGTAAACCCCTTTGAATTCTCCGGTACGTTCAATGACGGGTATAGACTGGGGATCGCTAACAACACAGATCGTAGTCTTGTCACGGGCAGGATCACGGCAAATGGGGCAGGGGTTAGTTTCGCTAAAATCCCAGCAAGTCTCACAGCTCTTTACTTTGTCCATGACTTCTTTCAAAGCGAGGAGTAATTCTCCGACTTCGCGCTTACCAGCTTTCAGCCAATTAAAAACAAACCTTTCCGCAGTATGTTGGCCGACGGAAGGTAGTTTTTTGAGCTCCTTGATCAGTTTGTCGATCGTTGGGGAGTACATGGGTTTACTTCATTCCGGGCAAATTGAATTCACCGGATTTTTGCATTTTCATGGCGAGAGTACGCTGGATTTTTTTCTTAGCATCTTCGTGTGCATCTTTAATAGCGGCAATGAGCTTTTCTTTTTGGCCTTTAGTCACAAGCTCGTCATCGATAGCCAGTCCGGTAATTTTAAAAGTACCGTCCATAGTTAACACAACTTTGTCGCCGGCCGCGCGGACGGTCACGGATTCTTGACTCATCATCTCCTCCATTTTTTTACCTTGTTCACGTAAGTCTTTAAACTGCTTTAACTTAGATAACATTGACATAGTTTTGTTAAATTAACTAAATATTTTATTAATATTGTGGTTCTTCGTCGGTTTTTGGTTTTTGGAAGGCAGACTTGGGTTTTAAGACTGTGGGGGTTGACCCAGAATCCCCACCACCTTGGTGGTTCACAAAGTTAGTGTCCATATTGCGGAAAGAGGTGAATTGTTCGTTGAAGATCATCTTAATCATTCCGGTTGGGCCGTTTCTGTGTTTGGCAATATGGATTTCGGCTAAGTATCTTTCATCAGGTGGTACTTCTTCAATCCGGTAGTTTCGATCGGCAGATTTACGGTAGATAAACATAACGACGTCCGCATCCTGCTCGATAGAACCAGATTCACGCAAGTGAGAAAGTTTTGGGATGGCCGGTTTACTTTGTTCCACCACACGAGACAGCTGGGACAAAGCTATAACTGGAATATTTAATTCACGAGCAATACCCTTCAAGCCACGAGTAATTTCTGCGACTTCCTGTACGCGGTTTTCGGAATCGCCGCTTGAATCCATAAGTTGGAGGTAGTCGATTACGATTAATCCCAGACCAAATTCCGCCTGAAGACGGCGGGCTTTGGTTCTAATCTGTAAAATGTTAATGTTCGGAGTGTCGTCGATAAAAATCTTGGCTTCAGACAAGGCGCCGATGGCGTGACCGATGCGGGGGAAATCGTCGTCCTCTGGACGATCGGAAAGATTGCCGGTCCGCATTTTCCAAAGGTCTACATTGGCTTCGGCACAAAGCAAACGGTCTACTAATTGTTCTTTGCTCATTTCCAATGAGAAGAAACCGACTGGTACTTTGGATTTTACCCCGACATTACGAACAATGTCGAGCGCAAAGGAGGTTTTACCGACTGACGGGCGGGCGGCTATAATAACCAGGTCAGATTTTTGTAAGCCAGCGAGAAGATTGTCCAACTGGGTAAAGCCGGTTGGCACACCACGCAATTGTCCTTTGTTCTTGTGCAACTCATCAATGCGGTCAAAAGCATCGGCTAAGACATTCCGGATGGGAGTAAAGGATTGTTTAAAATATATTTGGGAGACGCCAAACAAGTGTTGTTGGGCCTGGTCGAGTACTTTTTGAATGTCTTCGGTCTCTTCTTCAAAAGAGAGCTTAGTAATTTCTTGGGAAGCGGTTAGCAGGCGGCGGCGGGTTGCTTTGCGGTGGATGATGTGGGCGTAGTGGATGATGTTGGATGAAGTCGCAACCGCGTTTGTTAAAGCCGCGAGATAAGTTCGTCCGCCAATTCTTTCCAAGACACTTTTTTCTTCCAAACGGTTGCTTAAGGTGATAATGTCGATTGGACTATTGCCGGAATAGAGATCAAGGATAGTCTCGTAGATTATTTCGTGATTTTTGCTATAAAAATCATCGGGACGAATTAGGTCGGCGATTTTTAAGACGCCGTCTTTGTCAATAAGAAGAGAGCCGAGAAAAGACATTTCGGCTTCCATGCTTTGGGGTGGAATGCGTTCGGTATGAGTAATATCCATAGTGGAGTATATATTAACCTATTTCAACCGGGTTCCGCAATAGAAGAAAATGCTCGAATGGGTATATCCTGTGTACAGGTAGGGGGATAAGGGTAGGGCCTTTGTTTTTTCTATTTCTTAATATATAATACTCATAACCTAGCCTATGATAAAAAAGCCGTTTAAGGAGCTAATCGCGCTCTCCGGTCTAACGATCGTGGCCTATCTTTTGTTGTCCTATTACACTAACCTGGGTTTAGCCTTGGTTTTTTTGTTGTTATATCTTGGTTTAACTGGGCGCTGGTACCGAGATTTTTTAATTAGCATTTTTCGACTGTCTGGTAATTGGTTAACCCACGTTTTAGCCAGTTTTTTAAGTTTGTTTGTTTTTTCCAGTCTAATTAGCCCCTTTGTTTTATTCTGGCGCTTGACCAATTGGGAAATCTGTTTAGTTTTTTTCTTAAACGGTTTACTGGCTTGGTATTTGAAAAGGTTGTCTACTAAGGGTGAGCTGATTGAAAGTAGACAGAACGACTTAGGTAGTGAGGTTACCAACTGGCAATTTATGCCCGGGAAGTTTGTTGGTGTTTGGGTGTATATTATTTTGTTTGCTCTTGGTTTGTATTTATTACAAAGTTCACTGACAACCGAAGGGCTTGATACACCCTGGCGAGTAATTAACCAAGAATACTTTTTATATATTTACATTCTTGCTACTTTTGTATTGGGCTTAAACATTTTTTCCAAACTTTCTAATGGCTGGACACTAGTATTGTTAATACTCCATACTTTTTTGACGGTTAGTTATTTACCTTTAACGCAGGTGTTAATCTACGGCGCGGATGGTTGGCGGCATATGGCAATGGAGACGCAAATTATGGAGAGCGGACGAATTGCTTTGGTAGATTTTGGTAGCGGGTTTAATGCCATAGTTAACGCTTTGAACCCCGGGCGTTTCTCCTATGCCTGGTTTTGGGGGTTGGGAGTGGTTATGACGAAAATAACCGGAGTGACGCTGTTAGAAGTAAACAAATGGTTAGGACCAATACTTTGGGCAGTCGGTTTTCCAATCCTACTTTATACCTTGTTTAAAAATTGGTTTAAAAAAGATCGGTTAGCGTTATTGTTAATCTGGCTGTCTTTTATCTTTTTTGCTTTTCAGGTTGGTGGGGCGTTTACTTTGCCGGTTAATACAGGATTTTTGTTTTTTCTGTTGTTGCTCGTATTACTCCAGGCCCATTTTACCAATCCAGGCCCTGGTCAGAAATGGTTTTTAGGATTACTCGGGTTCTTAAGTTTGTTTGGTTATCTCGTGTATTTTATCTTATTCTTCCTGGCTTGGGTGGTGGGAGAAGTAATGGTGAGACGAAAACAATGGCAAGGAAGAGCATCTAGCGCTGCCGCGGTATTATTGGCAGTTGGGATTGGGATAGTCATTCCATTACTCGAATGGTTATTTAATTACAGTCAGATTGGGAAAATTAATGTTATTAGCCAGATTCAACAGGTCGTTGGTAATTTCACTGGTTTTTATCTCGCTACCGGACCACGCCCCCACGACATTTTGACTGGTAATATTCTTTTTAACCAAACACCGAGTTATTCTTATATCGGAAACTTTTTAACCGAAGAGGCCTGGTGGCTCGTGCTAGTAGCCATGGTAATATGGAGTGTCGTGGTTTGGGGGGTAATATATAGTTTAAGAAAAAGACAAGAGATAGGTTGGGGGATATTTTTCCTCGCCATGTTTATCAGTCTACTCCTCGGTCGGTACTTTTTAACTGGTGAGCAGATTTTATCTCGGCGAATAGATTTGGTATTCGCTTTGGGCACATTATTTTTTCTGGCTTTTCTTTTCGATTACATTTTAACTAAATGGAAAATTGAGGAAAGCCGGCCCAAGAGATTGACCACCATTATTTTTATTCTCCTTTTTTCTTTGGCCACGACTGCTTCGTACACTCTTGGTCCAGATACCAAAAGCGTCTCTTTAGGTGAATACAATAAAATGCAGGCGGTTTGGGAAGAAGAAAAAGAGAAGGATGTTCATTGTGTGTTGGCAGATACTTATCCGTTGTTAGCGCTCGAAGCTATTTCCGGCAAGAAAATTGTGGGCGGTGGATTTCCGATGAACGCCTACTTTGCCCAGCCGGAGAGGGTGGAGTTATGGGAAAAATGGCGAGAAACTGGTCGGCTTAGTGAAGAAGATTGGGCTTGGGCGAAACAGCTAACTGGCGCCAAAGACTGTCAGGTGGTTGGGTCTCCGAATATTCGATTTAATAATTTGATGCCACAATCATTTGGCAAGGGAAAAGGGGGAGAGTATAATTAAAATGTAAATTAATTACTTTGTATTATGCCAGACTGCATTTTTTGTAAAATCGTTGCCAAGGAGAGCCCAAATTATACGGTGTATGAAGACGAAAATGTTTTGGCCTTCTTAGATATTTTTCCTCACGCTAAGGGCCATACGGTTTTGATACCCAAAAAACATTTTGATAATTTTAGCGCCATGTCAGAGTCCGAGACCCCGGCCTTATTAGTCGGTGTAAAGAAAGTGATAGAAAAATTGGACAAGTCTCTACACCCCGATGGATACAATGTTGGTTGGAATGAGAAACCAGCCGCCGGCCAAACTATTGCACATCTGCATTTTTTAATCATCCCGCGCTACACGGGTGACGGTGGTGGTAGTGTGCACTCAATTGTTAAAAACCCCGGTGAGCTAGCTGTGCCGGAAGTCCATAAATTAGTTCTTGGTTTTTAAACTATGCCCCATTATATTAAAAAAGTCTCGGAAGAAGTACTGGCGGAAAATCCCTGGTGGACTTACAAGCACGATAAATTTACTTTACCGGATGGGTCAGAGGGGGATTATTATTATGGTGAAGATCCAGGGAGTGCCATGGTTATCCCGGTCATGGATGACGGCCGGTTGATGTTAATAACTCTCCATCGGTATTTAGACGATAAATTAAGCATTGAATTTCCTTGTGGTGGTGTTGAAAAAAATGAGGCGCCGCAAGCGGCGGCCTTGCGTGAGCTAAGAGAAGAAACTGGTTGGCAAACAGACAATTTGGTTAAGGTTGGGAGTTTTGTCAGCCTGAACGGTTTGTTTAAAGACGAGACTCATCTGTTCGCGGGAAGTGAATTAGAACAAGTCGGTGGTCCATCGATTGAACCGGGGGAGGTCACGGAAATAATACTCCGCCGCCCCGATGAGTTGGAGGAGATGATTAAACGTGGTGAAATTTGGGATGGACAAACCCTCGCGGCCTGGTCTTTGGCGCGAGATTTTTTAAATCGTTTTAAAAATTGATTATGTTTAGAAAAATAATTTTAACCGTCGCAATAGTGTTGTTATTTTTGGCGCCGGTAGTTAAAGCCGAGACATACGAAGAGGAAAAAATTAATTCTTATGATATTAAAATAAAAATAAATCAGGACGCCACTTTTGAAGTTATGGAAACGATTGTTTATGATTTTAATATCACCCCTGATCGTCATGGTATTTATCGGTTAATACCGGTTAAATACGGCCAGGCCTTTTCCGATCCAAAGATCGAAATAACTGATATTGTTGTAAAAAATGAAAAAGGCGAGGAGCAGTATTTTATATTCAACCGAAATGGAAACAATTTAAAAATTAAAATTGGTGAGGCAGACGTAATTGTGAGTGGAATTAAAACTTATATTATTTCCTATAAAGTTAAGAACGCTTTAACTTTCTTTGAAACTTTTGATGAACTGTATTGGAACGCTATCGGTAACGAGTGGTCAATCCCAATAAACAACCCAACAGTAGAAGTTACTTTGCCAGCAAAAGTTGGTAAGGACGACATAAACGTCAGTTGTTACACAGGTTTGTATGGATCGAACGAATCGTGCCAATACCGTGTGGAGACAAATCTGGAGGGTATGGTTGAAAGGATTGCTTTTGATGACCCCAAGTTGTTAGAGCCTTACAGCGGATTAACTTTCGCCGTAACTTGGCCGAAGAATTTGGTGGCTTATCCAACTGAGACGGAAAAGTTTTTACATTTTTTAAGTATTTACTGGTATATCCTTATACCGATTGTTGTTTTTGTAATTATGTTTAGGCTCTGGTGGACGCGCGGCCGCGACCCAAAAGGGCGCGGAACTATTGTCGCCGAATTTGCGGCTCCGGAAAAATTTACTCCCGCTACTGTCGGGGCACTAATCCGAGAGGATTGTGGTTTAAAAGAAATCAGTGCGGAAATTATTGAATTAGCGATACTCGGGTATTTAAAAATTAAAAGCGTGGAAAAGGCCAGGCTGATCGGGAAAGGCGAAACGTTTGAATTGCACGCTATTAAGAAAGACCGGGATGGATTAAAAGATTACCAGGTGGGGATCCTCGACGGTTTGTTTAAGGATTCTTCAGTCCGCCGACTAGATGAAAAGGATACGAAGTTTTACCAGGCATTGACGGGTGCTAAAAGCGATGTGATGAAATCTTTGGTTAGCGATGGGTATATTAAGAAGAATCCGATGACCGTTAAGGTAATTTATATAATTATTGCGACCGTGTTTATTTTTGCCTTTATACCACTTGCCATGTATATCGGCGTAGTTGGAGTATTGTCGATGGTGGTGGCTGGTCTCATCATAGGAATTATTGGTTATTTTATGCCGGCGAAAACACAAGCCGGTGTTTATGCCAAAGAACATATTTTTGGTTTGAAAAAATACTTGGAAGTAGCGGAAAAAGATCGTCTACAGTTTCACAACGCTCCGGAAAAGAAACCAGAAACATTTGAGAAGTTATTACCGTTTGCTATTGTTTTAGGAGTAGAAAAACAATGGGCCAAACAGTTCGAGGGATTATATACCATTCCACCCAACTGGTACGAAGGCGGTAGTTTTGCTCATGGCTTTAGTACGGCCATATTAGTTAATAGTTTGTCTGGTTTTAACTCGGCCACTAATTCAGCTTATGGCGCTAGTGCGCCACACGGCGGAAGTGGGTCGGGCGGTGGAGGATTCTCGGGCGGTGGTTTTGGTGGCGGTGGTGGTGGTAGTTGGTAGGGTATGTATAGCGAAGAAGAAAGAAAATTCATTTTGCAGTTAGCGCGGGAAGCAATTATATATTATTTAGACAATAATTTGGAGTTGGTTAAAGAAGAAGTAAATGTCTCGTCAGATAAATTAAAACAGAAACAGTCTTGTTTTGTTACTTTAACGATTAATGGTGAGTTACGCGGTTGCGTAGGTCATCTTGAGGCAACGGAGCCATTGTACCGGGATGTTATCGAAAATGCGGTAGGGGCGGCTTTTCGAGATAATCGTTTCGAGCCGTTGAGAAAAGATGAATTAGAAAAAATAGCGATTGAGGTTTCGGTTTTATCTTCGCCGCAGGTTTTAGAATACAAAAACGTTCGAGAATTACTTGCTCGCTTAAGACCAGAAATTGATGGCGTGATTATTGAAAAAGGTGAGGCTGGTGCGACGTACTTACCGCAGGTGTGGGAAGAATTAAAGACGCCGGAAGAATTTTTATCCTCGCTTTGTCTGAAGGCTGGTTTAGAGGAGGAAGAATGGGAAAAAGGAACTTTAAAAGTTTTAACTTACACGGTGGAGATTATTGAAGAATAAGAAAAAGTATGGAACAAAATACAGTCATTGTTGTGGCTGGAGGCACGGCTTCGGGGAAAACCACTTTAGCCAACATACTCCGCAAACTTTTAGGAGAAAGTGAGTGTGCTTTAATTTCTGAGGATTGGTATTACCACGATCGTCCGGAATTAACATTGGAAGAAAGACAAAAATTAAATTATGATCACCCAACAGCTTTAGATTTTGAATTAATGAAGAGTCACATCCGTGACTTGCAAAATGGTGAGGCGGTTAAAACTCCTCGTTATGATTTTAAAACTCACAGTCGGGTCAGTGATGGATCTGTAGAACTTTTGCCACGGCCGATTATTATTGTCGAAGGTATTTTGGTGCTTTGGGAGAAAAGCATTAGGGAAATGGCTAAATTCAAATTTTTTGTGGATACGGCTGACGACGTTCGATTGCTGCGGCGAATGAGCCGGGACATTAAAGAGCGGGGAAGAACATTTGAGGGGGTAAAGGAGCAGTGGCAGAAGACTGTTCAGCCGATGTATCATGAGTTTTGTCTACCGTCCAAGCGGTACGCGGATATGATTATCCCGGAAGGCGGAGAAAATCCTGCTGTGCATACCATCCTCGAACGAGGTTTAAAGCGATTAGCTGGAGTGGAAGCAAGCTCGACAAGTGCTCGGGGGTTTAAAACTTAATGATTTTTGTGTATAATATATGGTATGGTGGATAACAACGAAGAAGAAAAAACAGTAGAAACATTTAAGACTGATCCTAACATCAATTTTTTTGGTTTAACAAATTTCCGGAATCAATACCGGAAGTTCGGTATCAAGCTCGATGACCGCCGTCGGCATGTATATATCGTCGGTAAAACAGGCATGGGCAAAACCACCATGCTTGAGAACATGGTTTTAAATGATATCTACGCTGGCCACGGTGTTGGATACATTGATCCCCACGGGGATACCGCCGAAAAGATTATTGACTTCATCCCATCGTGGCGCATGAACGATGTCGTGTATTTCAACCCGGCGGATTTGGATTATCCAATTGGTTTTAATATTTTGGAAACTATTAATGCTTCGCAAAAACACCTGGTGGCGTCAGGCCTCATGGGTGTATTTAAAAAAATCTGGCCGGATGTCTGGAGTTCAAGAATGGAATACATTTTAAATAATACGATTCTCGCTCTGCTAGATTATCCGGGAACGACCTTACTTGGTATTAACCGTATGTTGGCCGATGAAGATTACCGCCGACGAGTAGTTCGTAATTCCAAAGATCCGGTAGTAAAATCTTTTTGGCAAACGGAATTCGCGTCATACAGTGAAAAGTACCAACAAGAAGCAGTCGCTCCTATCCAAAATAAAATTGGTCAGTTTTTGTCAGCCTCGGTTATCCGTAACATTGTGGCGCAAGTTAAATCTCGGATTAACATCCGGGATATCATGGATAACAAAAAGATTTTTATTATGAACTTATCCAAGGGCCGAATCGGTGAAGACAATTCGCGTCTTTTGGGTGGTATGCTCATCACCAAGCTCCAACTGTCTGCCATGGAGCGTGTCGATATCCCGGAGCCAGATCGTAAAGATTTCTTCTTGTATGTAGATGAGTTCCAAAATTTTGCGACCGAGAGTTTTGCGAACATTTTGTCCGAAGCGCGTAAATACCGCTTGGGTTTAACCCTGGCCCACCAATACATGGAGCAGTTGGATGAGCTAGTTTTGGCTGCTGTAATCGGTAACGTTGGTACAATGGTCACCTTTAGAGTCGGTTCGTCGGATGCGGAAATTTTAGCCAAAGAGTTTGCTCCGGTTTTCATTGAAGAGAATTTGGTTAATCTACCAAAATTTAATGTTTATTTAAAATTGATGATCGATGGTGTCGCCTCGCGGCCGTTTAGCGCGCTCGCTATGCCCCCGATTAAATTGACTTCAGCTGGCAGTTCTGACAAGGTGATTAAAGTTTCGCGCGAGAGGTATTCGACTCAAAGAGATAAAATCGAAGACAAAATTGCCCGTTGGAGCGGTATGGTAGTTTTAGACGAAAATGGCAATCCAACTGTGGACGAGGATGAAGAGGAAGGGATGGATGAACCAAAAGAATTGAAAATTGAAGCTAAGCCAAATAAAGCACCGGCACCAAATTCCGCGCCAACAGCGCGACCCCCGGTAAAAAGTGAGCCACTAGTTAAAAATAATGAAGTTAAAAAAGAGGAGGTGCCGAAGGCACCGCCGGTTGAAGAAACAAAAGACGATAGTGGTGTTTCTGTCGCCGAAGAAATATTCAATGTTTTATTAGCAGAAGATGGCCCTCGCTCAACACCGGTAGTTACACCAATCCCAAGTCCAGCGCCAATGTCTAGGCCACAGGTGAATTTCAATAAACCTAACCCACAACAGCCGGTTACTTCTTCTGACCCTTTTAAGAAAAAGAAACGTCGAAAAAAGAAAAGGGGGTCCGGACAGGGTTTTTCTCAGTCTGAGCCAATACTATTAGTTAAGCCAGATGAGAAGGGAATGTCTCTAAAGCAATTAAAACCACAGCCTAGACTAGAATCAAAGCCAGAAATAAAAAAAGAAAGTCATTTTGAACCAATTAAACTTGGTTCAACTCCGGTACAACCGTCCGCCACAAAGTCGGAAGAAACCCTAGGTTTTATTCAATCTAGGCCGGAAAATAGACCTGAAGCTACCCAACCGACAGGGCCGTCTAACCAGAGCGGGCCTAAAGTTAGCGGGCCGCGGACCTTACCTAAGGGAAAAATTGAGGAAATAGATAAGGACCGGTAGCCCTGAGCCATTGACAAAACTGAAAAATTCGTGTATAATAACACGCGTAAATTGGGTAACTAAAAAACGTCAAAAAACCCTTTTCCAAAAGGATAAAATTAGATGGTGTTAGTTCCCAGTGGGTCGATTAATTAAGTATTTTCTCAAAAACCATTTTGGGAACAAAAGTATAGGAAAATTTATGCCTTTTGGAAATGATAGGCAAATGTATTCCGTAGACTTGTCTTGTGCGAAATGTGGTGCTCACATCAGTCAGCTCCCATTTCAACCAAGTGGTGACAGGCCAGTGTATTGCTCAGATTGCAATCGCGCCTTCCGCCAGACTCGTGCTCCAAGAGACGGTGGTGGTCGTTCAAACGGCCCACGTCAAATGTACCAGGTCAACTTGACCTGTGCAGACTGCGGTACTGCCATCAACGAGCTCCCATTCCAACCGGATGGTAGCAAGCCAGTTTACTGCCGCGCCTGCCTTATGGCAAAGCGTGCAGCGTAATAGCTACATTGATTAAAACTCCCTTCGACAAATTGTCGGAGGGTTTTTTAATCTTGAATTTTGCCATTAATTAAGGTAAGATAGCCTTTATGAAAAGAAATAAAGCTAAAGTATTAGTCGCAATGAGCGGCGGAGTAGATTCTTCGGTCGCGGCTTTGCTGCTCTTAAAAAAGGGCTACGCTGTTACTGGAGCCTTTATGGTTAACTATGAAGGTAAGAATGCCTTGGGCGAAACTTGCTGGGTGCCGGATTACCACGAAGCGACTAGGGTGGCGGCGAAACTTGGTATTCCTTTAATGCGTTTGGATTTTATAAAAGAATACCGTCGAGATGTTTTGGATTATGTAAAACACGAATACGAAGCGGGTCGGACACCGAATCCGGATGTGATGTGTAATCGTTTTGTTAAGTTTGGCGCTTGGTTAAATAAAGCCAAAGCATTAGGTTTTGATTATCTAGCCACCGGCCATTATGCCAAGGCACAAGAAGTTAAAGGAAAGCATTTGCTATTAGAAGCGAAGGATAGCAATAAAGATCAGACATATTTTTTACACCAATTAAACCAAGAACAATTGAGCTACACAATGTTTCCCTTGGCAGATTTGACCAAAACGGAAGTTAGAAAGTTGGCAGGGAAAAATACCTTGCCGAACGCCGAGCGAGAGGAAAGCATGGGTATTTGTTTTATTGGTGAGGTCGGTATGAAAGACTTTTTAAAAGACGAATTAAAAATAAAAGGTAAACCAGGGAAAATTGTTTTAACCAATGGGCAAGTTGTGGGCGAACATAGTGGTTTGCCATTTTATACCATTGGGCAGAGGGAGCAACTGGGGATAAGTCAGAAGGATAAACGAGAGTTGGATAATAAACCACTATATGTCTTAGATAAGGACCTTAAAAAGAACGAATTGGTGGTTGGGGATGAAGACGACCCTCGTTTGTTTAAGAACGAAGCCGAGATAACCAAAATAAACTGGATAGCTGGACAGGAGCCGGTTTTACCGTTAAAATGTGAAGTAAGGCTACGCCATCGCCAACCCCTTAGGAAATGTGTGGTTAGTGCGGTGGGTAAGTCGAAATATCTTGTTAAATTTATTAAACCAGAACGAGCCGTTACCCCTGGCCAGTTTGCGGTTTTTTATAAAAATGGAGTTTGTTTGGGTGGGGGAATAATCCAATAATTTATGAATTTTTTACCTATGTCTACCGCTCATTTAGCGGAGAAGCGCTTCGGCCGGCTTCTTTTGATCGTCGTTGCCTTTGGGTTAGCGGCAGTCTATGAAGTCTTAGCTTATAAACACTGGGATGGTATAGGAGCCTTTTTGTTTGTTTTATTTGTGAGTGCTGTAGTTATAGTTATTGGCAAATATTATAATTTGTTTAGAAATAAATGGGCGTTTGGTTTTTTGGTTTTTCCAGTAGTTCTAAGTTTAGATCTAGTGTTATATAACAACGATTTAGTCAGAGCTCTCGCCCCCTTACTCATTATCTTATCATTGTTCTTATTCATTTTTACTTTAACGGTGGGTCATCCAGAAACTAAAACTGTTTTTCGTTTTCGGAAATTACCAATCCCGAATCTTTTCCGTGGTATTTGGAAAGCAATCCAAGATTTAACCGAAAGTCCGACTCAAGAGCGAAAACGAGTGTTTGTTAAAGTTTTAATTGGTTTAATCATTGCTTTGCCGTTAGTATTAATTTTTGGCAGTTTGTTTGCTGATGCCGACCGTAATTTCGAGGCTTTTATTCAAGATATTTTTTATTTTAATATCGATGAAGATTTGTTGTTTCGTATTATCCGTATCGGGTTTATTGGTATTTTAATGACGGCGATTTTTTACGCGGTTTTGGATTCGAAGTATGTATTAAAGGGTGCAGATAAAGTAGCGCGTAAATTAGACTCGACAATCATTTTGACGATTTTGGTAATTTTGAACGCCTTGTTTATTACTTTTGTCTTTATCCAGTTTAAGCATCTGTTTGTTTCGTATCAGTATGTTGTGGATAACAATATTGTTTTTTCACAGTTCGCGCGGAGTGGATTTTTCCAGCTTTTATGGGCCTCGGGTTTTGTTTTGCTATTGTTTTTAATTATCTTCCGTTCGTTTTCCGAACATGGCATGGGACTCTGGCTGAAAGGATTTTTAGGTTTGTTTTTGGTGCAAACAGTCATTGTCGCATATTCGGCTTTACACCGCCTGAATCTCTACCAAGAAGCCTATGGTTTTACGGTCCAAAGATTTTATGCGGAAATAATTATATATTTTGTCATGGTTTCTTTGGTGTTAGGTATTGTTTGGATCTTCACTCATTGGAAGTTCGCTAGGCTTTTTTATGCCGGTAGTATTTTGGCCGCTGTTTCGCTCATGATCGGGATGTCGGTGAATGTCGATGGAGTAATTGCGAGAAAAAATTTAGATCGAGCTTTTTACGAAGGAAAAACTTTAGACGTCTATTATCTACGCACTTTGTCTTTAGACGCGGCGCCGGTTTTTTATGACCGGATTAATTCGGAAGGGATTGCGAAATTACCCTATGCCGAGCAGGCAGTTTTACTTGAGGTAGTCGATAGGTACAATAAAAATGATGAACCTTATAAATACCTGGATTTTAATTTTGGTCGTTACCAAGCCAAGGAAGCGAATTGGGAATTTATACAAGATAAGGCAGGCGTTATAGAGCAAAAAAATAGGATAGACAGTTTTAAGAATGCTATTGATGCAGCTAGCAAAAATTCAGTTAATTCGTACTTTGGATCCTTTGACGATCGAGGAAATAAAATTAGTTATAAAATCATTACTAAATTTTATGTTGATACCTATAGCCTAAATAACAAAGGTTGGGCTTGGCCACCACATCTGACCTTTGTGCGATTTAAGCCTGAGGACGGAAATTACCATTATGTTAATGATGTTATTTTGTTTACGGACGAGGAATATTTGGAAATGCGAAAAGATTATGCGAGAAGTCGATCCGACACGCCCTACGTTTTTTTGTTGAACGATGGCTCGATTGCTAAATTCAATCCGAAAGATTTAACGCAGGAAACATATAAGGTGCGGTTTAATGGTAGTAAGTTTGAAATTTATATAGTGAAAAATTAGAGACCTATGAAGAAGCGTCTTAAATGGATTTTGTTGGGTGTGTTTTTAGCGATTTTGGTTTTACCATTTTTATTGATTGTTTTTGCAAAGTTCGCTTCGCATCGTTTTATCTATTACCCAGTGCCGGATAGTTTTTTGGAGGGCGGCGAAATGCGCGGACTGGCGAAAAGACAGTTTGTGCCCATAGATTATTGTTGGCTGCGAGATTGTAGAAAATTTATACGTACAAGAGATTTAGTGGCTTTTAAGTATCCTGGCCTTAACAATATTTATATGGCTAGAATTATGAAAGAGTTGGGTAACGGCCAATATGATGCGGTTGTTTTAAAAGATAACGCTACTACCACAGAAACTATTTATTTAGATTGGATTACAGGTAGAGATTAAAATAATTAAATCGAGGTGATATATATGCCAAAACCAACTTTTGGAGAGGTATTTTCTTTAGTGAGGGATTATCTTAAGGAAAATAAGGGAAAGCCGTCCGTGGTAATAAATCCAGGTAAGAATATTTTATTTACTTTATTATTCCTTGTCCTAGTAATTGGTTTCATTTGGTTTGCTTTTTGGCAAAAGTCTGGGTTCTATAGTATCTATCACTGGTTTGTATTTGTCGGGTTTGGTTTTCTATTGTTACTATTAGGAATTAGCGGTTTAGTTTTTAACGTCTACAAATGGATAACTAAGAGTAACAATGAAAATGATAATTTAAATAAAAAATAATCAGCGAATTATATTTGTCAGTTTTCTTGAAATAATATTATGTTAACCTCCAAAGAACTACGTCAAAAATATCTAGAATTTTTTAAGAGCAAAGGGCACGCAATCATTCCTTCGGCTTCTTTGATGCCAGAAAATGATCCAACAGTTTTGTTTACTACTGCTGGGATGCACCCTTTGGTGCCGTATCTATTAGGTGAAAAACATCCGGGTGGTACTAGACTTACTAATGTCCAAAAATGTGTACGCACCGGAGATATAGATGATGTGGGGGATAACAGCCATCTAACTTTTTTTGAAATGCTTGGCAACTGGTCGCTCGGTGATTACTTTAAAAAAGAGGCGATTGAGTGGAGTTGTGAGTTTTTGACCTCGCCTAATTGGCTCGGGTTAGATTCTAAGAAAATAGCAGTATCGGTGTTTGCTGGAGACATAGACGCTCCCAGAGACGATGAGTCAGCCGGTATTTGGAAATCTCTCGGCGTGCCAGAAGAACGTATTGCTTATTTACCAAAGAAAAATAATTGGTGGGGTCCAGCTGGGTTAACTGGTCCTTGTGGACCAGACACAGAGATGTTTTATTGGAGTGGCGAGAGCGACTTACCACCGACGGAGAGCAACCCGGGGAATGATGAAGATCATTGGCTAGAGATTTGGAACGATGTTTTCATGCAATATTTTAAGAAAGACGACGGGACTTTCGAACCGCTACAACAAAAAAATGTTGATACGGGAATGGGGTTGGATCGGACAGTTAAAGTTTTAAATAATACTGATTATTATTTAAGTGATACTTTGGGACCGGTCATTAAAAAAATTCAAGAATTTTCAGGTCGGGAATATATTGAAAATAGAGAAGTGACGCGATCGATGCGTATTGTCGCCGATCATCTACGTACCGCAACCATGATTATGGGCGATGATCACGGTGTCGCCCCATCCAATGTTGACCAGGGGTATATCGTTCGTCGGATGATTCGCCGGGCCGTACGCCATGGTCGGTTATTGGGTATTAAAGAAAATTTTTGTTCAGAAATATCTAAGGTAGTTATAGATACATTTAAAGACGTTTATCCAGAAGTCGAAAGGAACAGAGAGTTTGTGTTACGGGAAATGGCGGCCGAAGAAAGTAAGTTTAGAAATACTGTTGAACAAGGTTTAAAAGAATTTGAAAAACTTATTAATGGTTTTAGAATTGCTTTTGAAAAAACTAACCGAAACATTACTGAGATTTCTGGTAAGCAAGCCTTTAAGCTTTACGACACTTTTGGTTTTCCATTGGAAATGACACAAGAGCTCGCACGCGAAAATGGTTTGACTGTGGATGTTAACGGATTTGATGCGGCGTATAAAGCACACCAAGACCTATCTCGTGCCGGAGCGGAACAAAAGTTTAAAGGCGGTTTAGCGGATACGGGCGAAATGTCCACTAAATACCACACAGCGACCCATTTGTTGCACGCCGCTCTCCGCAAGGTGTTAGGTACACACGTTGAACAGCGGGGGAGTAATATTACAGCCGAGCGACTTCGCTTTGATTTTTCTCATCCTGAAAAAATGACTGAAGAACAAAAAAAACAAGTGGAAGATCTAGTTAACGTGGCGATTGACAAAGATTATCACGTCAGTTTCACCGAGATGACCGTCGAAGAGGCTAAGTCTGGTGGGGCAATGGGGTTGTTCGAAGATAAGTATGGTAGTAAAGTAAAAGTATACTCAGTTGGAGATCCTGTACAAAAACCACTGGCTGATC
>CAZRZQ010000006.1:17251-26917 GCA_964604585.1 uncultured Gammaproteobacteria bacterium | reverse complement strand
AGAAATATATTGAAAAGGGCAACTACGGCGGTAAGGGCTCTTTCGCCCACCAAACCGCGATTACTGGAGATACTGTTGGTGACCCTTACAAGGACACTGCTGGCCCCGCCATTAACCCAATGATTAAAGTCGCGAACATTGTTGCGCTTCTCATTGTTGGATTATTATTAAAGTAAAATTTACTAAATAATATGATAAATTTTGATCGGATTAAACACGCCCCAGACACGGGAGCTTTCAACCGAGATTCAAGACCCCGACCTACCCAAGCACAAATAGAAGAAGCTGTTGGACGTCTATTTTCGAACGCCGAACATGACGGGGAACTAAAACTACATTACTTAAATCTAAAGTCAGCGGCTACTACAGGAAACACAGAAGACCTTGCTGACGCCGATATATTTGTCAAAGATTATGGGGACGGGGATGATATCGAGGACAAGGATGGGCGATTAACCGGCTTTACCCCCGAAGACTTTGCTACGGCAGCCAAATATTTACGTGAATTGGTGATTAAAACAATGGGGATAGACTTAGAGACGAAAAATTTTTAGTCCCAGTTATTAAAAAACTCGCTCCACTAGGGGCGAGTTTTTGTGTCTGCCGCGTGGTCACGGCGCCAGAAACTGCACCACGACAACCGGGCCAGGGGTAGTTGAGAGAATCATCACGACCCCCACGGACCCTCTTTTCCTTTGTTCAGACTTAAAATCTCTTAAATAAGCCGTTTAGTTAAAAACTGTTGACAATTTTGGTTATTAAGTGTATAATAAAAGTAATCATAAATGATTACTAATTGAACATGAAAGATAGCGCAGTGGTAAAAATGCTAAAAACTGGACGGGGCGTGTTCACCACGCAGGATTTAGCATTGCTCTGGAGAATTACTGAGAAAAACTATTTGAAAACGAAAATCTACCGCCTCATTAAAAACGGCAACTTGCGCCGGATTCGGGGTGGGGTTTATGTTATTGGTGAAAATTACAACTCTTGGGAGGCAGCAAACAAAATCATCGCCCCGTCATATGTTAGTTTAAGCAGTGTTCTCGCTCAGGCTGGGATAATATTTCAATACGACTCCGCGGTATATTCCATTGCCAGCACACCACGCACCGTTGTGGCTGATGGACAAAAATATGTTTACCGTCGGATTGCTGTTGACATTTTTTTCTTGCGACTTGGCATCGAGACTGTTGACAACGTAGACGTTGCCACGCCAGAAAGGGCTATTTTAGATACGTTATATTTAGAAAAAGATTTCTATGCAGATAATCCAGACAAAATAAACTGGGAGAGGTGTTTTGAACTAGCGCCGTATTATGAAAATAAAAAATTAATTCAACGTTTAAAAAAAATCTATGGTGACTATATTGGATCAAAAAAAGCATGACGAAACTATGCACCGTGTTTTGATCGATATCTATACTGACCCAGAATTAGCAATTAATTTAATCTTTAAAGGTGGTACGGCTTGTTATTTATTCTACCAACTACCACGTTTTTCGGTTGACCTAGATTTTGATCTTCTACAGCCAGAGAAGAAAGAGCTGGTTTTTAATAAAATACAAAAAATCGCCGCGCGCTACGGTAAAATTACCGACGCGTGGATTAAAAGAAATACTATTTTGGTGGAACTATCATACAGAGTGCCAGATCGTAATTTAAAAATTGAGATTTCCGCGCGTACTCATGAAAAAATTACCTACGACCAAAAAAATCTTTTGGGGCTTTCGATTTTAGTTATGAGTCAAGACGCTATGTGCGCTAATAAACTACTAGCAATTACGGAACGAAAAAAAATAGTTAATCGTGATTACTTTGACGCTTACTTTTTTCCAAAAAATGGCTGGCCGCTAGACGACGAGATAATAGAAACCAAGGGCGAGCGAACTGTACCAGAGCAATTAAACAAGATACTGGACCAGATTGAAAAAACTGAAAGCCCCAACATCCTTTTTGGTCTAGGCGAACTAATAAATGAGAAACAAAAAACTTGGGTCAAAAACAATCTGCTTAAGGAGCTTAAAATATACCTAAATCTTTATCTAAGAAAATATTCTTTTGAAGACAAACCTTTATAACACCTCTATGGAAACCATAAAAATCGAAAAACTGGTCTTTGGCGGACAGGCCCTGGGCCGAGCTTCTACTGGTCAAGTTGTTTTTATTTGGAATGCTTTACCCGGAGAAACGGTTGAAGTAAATATTACCAAAAAACAAAAAACTCATTGGGAAGGAATTACGACGAAAATCTTAGATAAATCTCCAGAACGAGTCGAACCAATAGAAAAACATTTCCTCTCCTGTAGCCCCTGGCAGATTCTGTCCTACGAATCTGAGAACGATTGGAAGGTGAAAATTGCCACTGAGACTTACAAAAAAATCGGGGGGTTAGAATTAGATTTAAACATCGCCCATACCACCGAACCTTTTCATTACCGCAACAAGATTGAATACAGTTTTGCCGAAAGTGATGGAAAAATCCATTTGGCTTTCTTTGAGCGTGGTAAAAAAATCCGCACCCCCATCCCGGAGTGCGTCTTGGCTAATGAAAAAATTAATGAAGCAGCGCAAAATATTTTAGAGTGGATTAACAAAGAAGAGATTCCCATTCGTAGCCTTAAGGCTCTGATCGGCCGCACTAATAGCGACAACCAAGTGGCGCTGGCTTTGTTTATCAAAGACAAACTAACATTTTCTTCTTACCCAAAATTAGATTCTAGTTGTTTGGGCTTCCAACTTTACTATTCCACCCACAAAAGCCCGGCCAGCGTCCCAACCGAATTAATGTATTCGGTCGGAGATAATTTTCTGGTGAGTAAACTGTTAAATGCCAAACTTAAGTTTGGCAACCTTAGTTTTTTTCAAGTCAACTCAGAAATATTTGAAGCCGCCTTGAAAGACATGGAAAACTTTCTGGAACCAGACTCTCCTGTACTAGATTTGTACTCGGGTGTCGGCTCGATCAGCATCCCTCTCTCCAAAAATATTCGTTCCTGTACTTTAGTAGATAACAACGAAGAGGCTATTGCTCTCGCCATAAACAATATTACTTTGAATAACCTCGCCAATTACGAGGCGATTTGTAAACCAATGGAAAAAATAACTGAGCTGATCGAAAACCACCATACGGTTTTACTCGACCCACCCCGGGCTGGCCTGCACGAAGATGTAACAAAACGACTTTTAGAGGTTGCGCCAAAAAGAATAATTTACCTATCCTGTGATTTAGCCACCCACGCGAGAGACATTGGTCTCCTCAAAGAAAAATATGCCTTGGTATTTTCGCGTCTGTACAACTTTTTCCCCCGGACACCACATATTGAGGGTCTGGTGGTGTTAGAACGCTCCTAAGGCCATTGTGGTTGACTTTTCGCCCCATTTAGGATAAACTTGTCGAACATTTAAACAATATTTAAAGAATATGACTCACGAACGTAAAAACCTAGACCAAAACGAAGTTGAACTAATTATTACAATTCAACCAGCTGGCTACCAAAAAGAAATGGAAAAGGCAGCGGTTCGAATGTCGGAAAGAGCCGCTATCCACGGCTTCCGACCAGGGAAAGCTCCTTATGACGTTGTTAAACAACAATTGGGGGAAATTAAGATTCTCGAGGAAGCGATGCAAAGAATAGTAGAAATGAACTTTGCGGCCGTGTTGCGCGAAGAAAAGCTAACCACGGTTGGCATGCCAGAAATTACCATCCAAAAAGCCGCTCCGGGCAATGATTTTGTTTTCAAAGCCAAAGTAGCCCTATTACCAGAAGTAAAACTTCCAGATATTGGTACTTTAAAAGTAGAAAAAAAGACCGCGGAAGTTGAAGAAAAAGCCGTTGACCAGGTTATTAACGATTTGCGCAAAATGCAAGCCAAGGAGGTAATAAAAACCGGGCCAGCCAAGAAAGAAGATAAGGTGGTCGTAAACATGGAAATGTTTTTAGACAAAGTACCGGTCGAAGGCGGCCAAGCCCCCAACCACCAGGTATATTTAAACGAAGACCACTACATTCCTGGTTTTTCTGACCAAATACTTGGTTTAGAAAAAGACCAAGAAAAGGAATTCAGTTTAAAATTTCCTGACACCCACTACCAAAAGCATTTATCTGGTAAAACTGTGGATTTTAAAATTAAAGTTAAGGATGTTTTTTCCATCGAATACCCAGAGTTGGACGACGAATTTGCCAAAAAGCTTGGTCAAAAATCTCCTAAGGACCTACGCGACCTGGTATTTAAAAACCTAACCAACGAGGCCGAACAAAAAGAAGAACAACGACTCGAGGCCGCTCTCCTTGAGGACTTGATCGCTAAAAGCGAATTCGGAGCCATCCCCCAAGTGTTAATGGATTCGGAAAAACGTAAAATGTTTAACGAATTAAAACAGAGCTTGGAGGAGCGTGGGATTGAAATGGAAAGATATTTGCAAGATATTAAAAAAACAGAGAAAGAAATCCACGACGACTTTGCCGACCGAGCCACCACCCGCGTTAAGGCTTCGTTGGTTTCTCGTTCTTTAACCAAAGAACACAACATAACCGTAAGCGAAGAGGAAATTGACGCTGAAGGCGAAGTAATTAAACAGGCTTACAACAATGACCCACGAGTCTTGGAAAACCTAAAAAGACATGACGTCCGCGACACTTTAGCAGTCGCAATCCAAAACCGTAAGGTAATGTCACTTTTGAAAGAAAAAGTGTTGGGTATTAAAAACCCCAACCCACCAACCCCCCATGTGCACGGCGAGAACTGTCATCACGACCATGACCACGGACACGGACACGAACATGTTCACGAGGAAGAACAACCGGGCGAAGAAAAAACAGTGGAAGAAAAACCAAAGAAAACAACAAAGAAAAAAGTCTAACAACTTAGCCCCCAAATATTTGGGGGCTTATTTATTTTTTAATCAACTCTTGTTATACTAAACACAAATAAATAATCATTATGCTCTTCGGTGCCCACGTCTCGATTGCCGGCGGATTACCCAACGCCCCTCTGAACGCAGCTAAAATTGGCTGTGAGGTTTTTCAGATGTTTACGCGTTCGCCTCAGGGCGGATATGTCGCCCCTTTAGACGAGGGGGTTATTGCTGAATTTAAAAAGAATTGTAAAGAAAATAATTTGAAAGAGTGGGTGGTGCACACCCCGTATTTTATTAACTTTGCTTCTGGCAACAACCGCATTCGACACGGATCAATAAAAATAGTGCGCGAAGAACTCGAACGCGCCTCAATGCTTGGGACAAAATATCTCATGACTCATCTTGGTAGTTACAAAGACCTGGGGCACGACGTTGGTTTAGAAAGAGTGGTTTCTGGCCTTAAAGAAATGCTGACTGGTTACAAAGGCGAAACACAATTCCTGATTGAAATCGCCGCGGGAAGCGGCGAAATAATCGGCGACCAGTTTGAAGAGATCGCCGAAATTATTCACCACAAAGAATTAAAGAGGTTTAAGATCGGCGTTTGTTTTGACACCCAACATGCTTTTGCGAGCGGCTATGATCTGCGAACGGCGGCGGCGGTAAAAGAAACTTTTACCAAGCTAGACAAAACAATCGGACTTCCAAATCTTAAACTGTCTCACTGCAATGATTCTAAAACCGAGTTGGGTTCTCGGCGCGATCGCCACGAGCACATCGGCGAGGGACAAATTGGTTTAGCAGGATTTAAGGCGATGATTAAAAGTGAGCAATTAAAAAATATTAATTTTATTTTAGAAACCGAGCATGATAAAGTCGAGAATGATTTAGAAATTCTAAAAAAGTTTAGGGATCAATAGTATGAAAATACAAGTGCGTGTTTTGCCGCGCTCGTCAAAAAATGAAGTGGTTGGAAAAATGAGTGACGGAACTTTAAAAGTAAAGTTGACCACCGTACCGGTGGAAGGGAAAGCTAACGAGGCGTTAGTCGAACTACTAGCAGAATATTTTGAGACCAAGAAAAATAAAATAAAAATCGTGAGCGGACTCACGAGTAAAAATAAGATAATAGAAATTTCCTAATAGAACAAATAAAATAACCAAAAAAACAAAAACCACCTACTCGTTATTTCTCTACAAAAGTAAAGATATAACGAGTGACGTAGGTGGTTTTTGTGTCGCTCGGCACTATCACCCCCCCCTAATAGGCGGGGGTAAAATAGTACAAAGACGAGCCAAAGATCACGGACCCGACACCTCAGTTTCCACCACCACTCCATCCACGACGTGGACGAAGCGGACAAAACCCTCCTTTGCGTCGGCGGTCTGGACGTAGTGCGTACCCCCATACGCCACGTCCTCGGTCTGACCGTAGTGTCCGTAGAACACATACGGCACGACACCGATTTCGCACTCGTAGCGGGCCATCAGACTTGGTGGTTCGTAGTACCCAACCTTGACCATGTGGCGGAACGAGAGCGTGGTCGGGGTTATGACCGAGCAGTACCAGTTGTACTCCTCGGCGTGTTTCTCCCAGAATGGCATGTCCTGGCAGTCCCCGTCCGAGACGAGGACAAAGTGCGCCCCCCTGTGCCAGAACTCCTGGTGCAGAGGCCCGACCAGATCTTCCCAGTAGGTACGGGGCCAGGTGGGGATCGGGGTCGTTCCAGCGATGTCGTGGTTGCCCCCGATGTAGTACATCTTGACCCCGGGCAAGTAGTGGGCGAACGCCCCCTGGAACTCCAGATAGCAACCCGTTGCCTTGGCGGGGTGATCCGGGTTGCAGGCGGTGATATCGCCCGTAACCACCACAAAGTCGACGGGCGGATCGTGGGTCAAGACGGCCTCGAACGCCGCCTCAGTCTCGTAGCTTCCGAACCAGTAGCCCCACCGCTGTTCGGTGGAGTCCATCGTGGCGATCCAGAAGTCGTTTGACTCCAGAGCCTCTTCCCTTGTCTCGATCGGGTAGGGAGCCGTCTCGCAGCTCGTGTTGCCGTAGAAGAACGAAGCGAGGACGAGGACGATGATGACGTGTCGCACAGCTCCCCCCAAGCGACAATGGCAGACGTAATTATCTGCTTAATACCTCCTTTGGTTTATTAGCAAATAACTACGTGGCGGCGCATCGTTCTTTACCAGTGCAAACCGCGAAAAGCGGTCGGCGCTAATTTTGTGTTTTTAAATAACACTACAAATATCTGTTAAAATAACGGGCAATCATATATAATTTCCCCTTATTTGTCAAGGTGTTTTACCAACACCACAAAAGACAGCTTCTCGCTGTCTTTTGTTTTATTCCAAAAAATACAATAAATGAATTTACTTTGGTAAATCTACCCCTCCCTTACTCCAGGGATTACAGCGCAGAATACGCCAAATGGTTTTTGGGAGGCCAATAATAAGACCTCTTTTTTTAATTACTTCATAACCATACTGACTGCAAGTTGGATGAAACCGACAATAACCATAGGGGAACACCTCTTTCATTGGCCCGTGGTCGGGAGAAAGGGTTTTTTGGTATAAACGAATTAACCAGAGCGCGGGGACTCTGGGTAAATACATTATTTTTTGTAATATTTCTTTAGCTGTCATTTTAAATAACCCCGGCTTTTTTAAATAATAGTTTTATTTCTTCGCTAATTTCAGCATATTCTTTTTCCAGCGCCTCATGCTTGGCATTCACCAAAAGATAGTATCCATTTTTTAGAAGACTGTCTTTAATAAGCAACCTAACGACCTCACTGGCTTGTCTTTTTAGACGATTCCTCTTGACCGCACTCTTGGACACCTTAACACTGACATTTACCGCCAGTCTTAGCTGTTTTTTAAAGTCGTTGGGATCAACTTTTTTAGGAAAATGGTTTTCAAATTTGGCTAATTCTAATACTTTAATATTAAAAAGCTGACCATTTATCCAACGGCCGTGTTTCATTAGAAGATTAAAGTCTCGAACTTTGGCTAGGCGATTGTCTTTGTGTAACATAACGAACTCATTATACCACAAACGGCATAAAAAAACACCCTGTTTTCACAGGGTGTTCGCGTTTTGTTTTAGCGGGACTTTCTGGTTCGCTTGCCCTTTTTCTCGTCAGAAACAGTGAGTTTCTTGCGGCCTTTGTCGCGACGTCTTTTTAAGACAGCGCGGCCTTGGCGGGTTTTCATTTTAGATCGAAAACCGTGAGCTTTGGCTCTTTTGCGCTTTTTGGGTTGGTAGGTTCTCTTGGTAGCCATAGTGTTTTTTATTAAAGTAAAAATATTATACACTACTTTTTGGCTTTAGTCAACAGGGTTTGGGTCTTATCCACAGTCATCCACAGGTTGTCCACAAATTATACACTTTTCTGGGCTTATAAGTTTGTTTTTCCCCATAAGTATGCTAAAATTACTTTCGCGTAACTTAAACAAATAAATAAATTATGACCAATCAAGAAATTTGGCAGGGGGTTTTGGCCGAAGTGGAGCTTTCCATGTCCAAAGCCAATTTTGTTACTTGGTTTAAAAATACTGGTATTGTTTCCATCCAAGACGGTCAGGTTATGATCTGCATACCAAACATGTTTACCAAGGCCTGGATTGAAAAGAAATACCACGCTTTAATCATTAAATCCCTGGAGAGAATTACCGGAAAGCCAATTAAAAAGCTAGATTACAAGATTGAAAACATTAAAAACCTTAGTGAACCAATTTTTCCAACCCAGTCTCCGCTTGTCGAAGGGGTAGAATCAATTCCGAGCGGAACGCCCCTTCAGACGAAACCACAAATTTCTGTTAGTGGTAGTTTACCTTTAAACCCAAAATACACCTTTGACAGCTTTGTGGTTGGTAAGGGTAGTGAACTGGCCTATGCGGCGGCCCAGGCCGTTGTAGCACGCCCTGGAGAGGCCTACAACCCCTTGTTTATCTACGGCGGGGTTGGTTTAGGAAAGACCCACCTGTTACAAGCGGTTGGAAACTCGCTTTTAGAGAAAACTCCTGGTTTAAACATTATGTATTGCAGTGCCGAAAAGTTTTCTAACGACTTCATTTCTTCAGTTAAAGAAGGAACAGCTAAAGAATTCCAAAATCTTTATCGCCACATTGACTTACTTCTAATTGACGACATCCAGTTTATTGCCGGAAAAGACCGCACTCAGGAATCTTTCTTTCACACCTTTAACGAGCTCCACCAACAAAACCGCCAAGTGTTAATAACCTCCGACCGACCACCCAAAGCCATCCCGGCTTTGGAAGATCGCTTAAAAAGCCGTTTTGAGTGGGGGATGATCGCAGATGTCGCGGCGCCAGACTTTGAAACCCGGGCCGCCATCTTAGAAAAAAAGAGTTTCGAAAAAAACTTTCCGCTTTCCCAAGAGGTTCTCCAGTATATTGCAAGCAACATCCAAAGCAACATTCGCGAGTTAGAGGGGGCGCTTAACAAGATCATTGTTTTCCATCAACTTAAGGTTGCCGAACCAACCCTAGATTCGGTAAAAAACCTTATTTCTAATATGGGAAGCGGCTCGATTAAACGTTCGGTTAGTACGGTTCAGCTGATCGCTTCAGTTGCTGAATTCTACAATATAACTTTAGAAGACCTAAAAGGTAAGAGTCGTGAAAAGAAGCTTTCTTTCCCTCGCCAAATTATTATGTACATGTTGCGCCACGAATTAAACATGTCCTACCCGGCCATTGGTGATGAGTTGGGAGGCCGCGACCACACAACAGCTATGCATGCTTACTTAAAAATTGCGAAAGAAATCGAAAAC
>CAZRZQ010000006.1:6493-17241 GCA_964604585.1 uncultured Gammaproteobacteria bacterium | reverse complement strand
GGAATTAATTAAACAAAGACTATATATTAATAATATTTAATTTTGTTTTACCCCAGCGGAAAGGTGTGTATAACCTGTGTGTAGTGGTGGAATAAGGTTGGGATAACTCTGGGAGTTGTACACATTTCTCTCGACGGTGGAAAAAGTTATTCACAAATATATTTTTTCCTCCACACACCCAGGTTAAAAAAGGAAAGTTATTCACAGTGGTAACTAATAAGTTTTAATCTAAGATAAGAGTAAAAACGTAATTATCCCCACTATCCACAATATTATTATTACTATTATTACATTATATATATACTTAAATAATTAATATAAGAACACTTAATTGAAAGTAATATGAAATTTTCATGCACTAAGGAGAACATCGCTAAAGCCTTAATGCTGGTAAGTGGGGTAGCCGGCAAAAACATTAACCTACCAATTTTAAATAACGTCTTAATTAAGGCTGACCAACAAAAAGTAGAAGTAGTCGCTACTAATTTAGAAATGGCAACGGTGGTAAATATTCGGGCCATTACCGAGGTACCAGGATCTTTTACTGTCCCAGCCAAGACCTTAGCAGACTTTGTTAATTTGTTGGGTGAGGAAAAAATTAGTTTTGAATTAAAAGAAAATGAATTGGTGGTTGAGTGTGGCAAGTCTTCGACAAAAATAAAAGGAACACCAGCAGAAGATTTTCCAATTATTCCCGCTGTCGACGAAGGAACCGGTTATGTGATAGAAGCCAAAGAATTAAAAAGAGGCTTGAGCCAAGTAATTCCAGCGACCGCTAAAAATGACATTCGTCCAGAATTGTCTGGGGTATACATGGGTTTTAATGTCGAACCAAAAAAATTAATTATGGCGGCGACAGACAGTTATCGCCTGGCAGAAAAGAAAATCGCCTTAATACAAGGTGAAGAAGAAAAGAAAGTCATTGTACCAGGAAGAACTGCTTTAGAAATATCTCGCATTTTGTCTTTAGAAGATAATTTAGAAAACGAAAAGAACGCAAGATTATTAGTGGGAGAAGGACAGGTCGCCCTGCACTATGGAAACGTACAAATGGTGTCACGATTAATAGAAGGACAATATCCAGACTACCAACAAATTATCCCCAAGGAATTTAAAGCTAGCATTGAAATTGAAACCAGCAAGTTGATTAAAGAAATAAAAGCGGCCAGCCTTTTTTCAACAAGCGGTGTTAATGCAGTGCATCTAACTATTAAACCAAGTGAGGGGTTAGAAATAGTTTCCACCTCAACCCAAACCGGCGACTACCGATCCGAACTCGAGGGTGAAGTAAAAGGAGAAGGTGTGGGGGTGTTGTTAAACCACCGTTACCTTTTAGATGGTTTAAACAATATTGAATCTGAAAAAGTAAAACTCAACGTAATTAATGCCGACAGTCCCTGTGAACTGACACCGGCGGAAGCCGGATATCTGTATATTGTGATGCCGATAAGACAATAATTTTATTGTTAAACAAAATCTAACACAAAAATATGATTGTTGATCGTTATGTCCCAATAGCTGACGATGGCCCAAGTGGTTATGTCGCGGGGATAGAGCATTATATAGGGGAATCAAGGATTTTTGAAATACCCGATCAATTGAGAGAAAAATTTAGAAGGGGCGAGGCAAAAATTTTAGATATAGGAACCGGCAAGGGGGGGGTGGTAGAAGAATTAAGAAAGCGCGGGTATAAAAACGCAGTTGGAGTGGATTACTCAAGCATAATAGGAAAGGGTACGAGCAGTGAAGGAAAAGTGAGGGGAGACGTGCGACGATTGCCTTTTCCTGACGAAGTGATAGACATTATAATTTCAATGGGGATTGTTGATGAGTATTTATACAAACAAGGAGAAGAGGATTATCAAAAGATGATAGGAGAAATACTAAGGGTGTTGGTGAAAGACGGGGTTTACTTCACAACTGGAGCAGATTTTATGTGGAGTGATAAATTTAGAGATACCATAATTGAACTAGAAAAAAAAGGAAAATTGAGGATCAAATGGGACGAGGAAAAAGAACGGATTAGGAATATTATAAAGATATAAAAAAATAAAATACCCCGACGAAGGGGTATTTTTGTAGAGGAAATTATTTCCCCACCACCTTTAATTCTTTGTTAACAACCCGCCCGGTTTTGTCGGTCATCTCGGCGGTTAGGGTGTGTTCGCCTGCGCCGGGGAAAGTTTTCCAAGCGAAGAAGAGTTTGTTGTTTTGAAGAGCCTCGCTGTGAGTGAAGGTATAAATTAATCGTCGACCACCATTACCAGATAAATATATTTTTACGTCCTGAATATCTTCCCAGCGGAAAGGTGTTAAATACATACCGCGAGGAAAGTCGTTATTTGTTAATTCAATTCTTTCTCCGTCCATCCAGGTGACATCCGTCGGTTCTAGTCCGGCGTTTAAATTAAATTTAATTTCTTTTTCCGAATAGTTTCCGAGATCATCTTCGGCGAGAACGGTTAGAGTGTGTTCGCCTTGGGATAGGGTGGCTGCGTGGTAACTTAAACTAAAAGGGAAGGTGTAGGCGAGACCAACCTGGGTGCTGTCAATGTAATAAGTAATCTGGTGAATGCCACGCGGAGATTCTGCCTTGATTGAAAAATCCAATTGGCGAGCGGAATAAGTTTCACCAGGCTGTGGGCGGAGTATTTCGAGGGATGGAGCAAGGGCTGGATCAAGCGGTGCGTCTGTTTCGGTTGGTGGTTCTTCAAGGGTAAATTCAGTCCCTTTTTTCCTATTACGTTCCACCCAGCTTTGGAGGGCGGCCTCCCAGGCCGTGTATTGTGGATCGTCGCCCGGACTTTCGGGGTAAGGTCCGCGCGGGTCATCTTTTTTAACGTAATGTAAAATGTCATGCGGCAAAAGATATGTCCGTTCGATGGTTAAATGTTCTGGTGTTGAAGATGCAGCAATTTTTCCAGTTAGGCGGTTAATGTTTAATTTTATTCCTCCTTCGCTGCCGCGAAGGATTGGTTTTTCTACCTCTTCTTTTGGTGGTTCGGTAAAGTTTTCAACCGGAGTGTCTTTGGTCGCAAAGCGCATGAACTTGTTCCAGATAATACCAGCCAAAGCATTTCCACCACCCTTCATTGGTGAGGGGGTGGTGTTGCCAACCCAAACACCGGCGGCGATGCTTGGGGTGTAGCCCAAAGTCCAAGCATCTTTGTTGTCGTTGGTTGTACCGGTTTTGGCGGCGACCGCGCGACCAGGGAGAGTGAGGTTGCCGCCGCGGCCAAAGACGTAGGCCCGCGCGGCGTCGTCAGATAACACACCGGTCGTGATAGCGGCAACTTCTGGTTTGACAGCCTCAGAGCCGTCACTTTCTTTCCATTCATACATGACACCACCCGAACGATCCTCAACTTTCAAAATACTGACCGGGGCGTGGTAGTTTCCGTTGTTCGCAAGAGTGGCATAGCCATTGGTGTGTTCTAAAAGATTTACTTCCGCACCACCCAAAACCAAACTGAGTCCGTAATCTCCCGTGAAAGTGGTGTAGCCAAAACGCTTTGCAAACTCGATCGTCTCCTTTGAACCAACAAGATACAAGGTTTTGACAGCGGCGATGTTTAGAGAGCCCTGTAGGGCCTTACGGAGGGTAACCAGTCCGTACTCTTTGCCGTTAAAATTCTTTGGGGTGTAGTTGCCGCCAGTGCGCATGTCGAAGTTCGTTAAAACGTCATACAACATGGTTTCGGGAGTGAAACCTTTTTCAAAGGCAGCGGTGTAAACAAAAGGTTTGAAAGAAGATCCGGGCTGGCGTTTACCAAGAACCGCCACATTAAATTGGCCGTCGATTTCATCGTTGTTATAATCTCGTGATCCAACCATGGCGATAATCTGTCCGGTCTTGGCGTCAATTGCTACCAACGAGGCGTTGTTGGCGTTGGCTTCTTTGGCTAGGCGGTCGCCCTCCTCCTTAACTATTTTTTCCGCCTCTTTTTGTTTGTCAAAATCCAAAGAGGTGATTACTTTGAGGCCGCCAGTGTCAACAACTTTTTCACCAAATTGTTCGGCGAGTAATTGTTTGACATACAAAGAAAAGTGCGGGGCTTGCATGGAACCGGCATTCTTTTTTAGAGTGACTGCTTCCTCTGTGGCTTTGGTATATTCTTCTTCGTTAATCTTTCCTTGTTCTTTCATAACAAGAAGAACATAATCACGCCGAGTTTTTAGGGCTTCGGGATTGTTAAGATAACGACTCGGAGCTTTGGCGAGCGCGGCCAAAGCGGCTGATTCGGAGAGATTTAGATCCTTGGCGTTTTTATTAAAGTAGGAAAGACTGGCGGCTTCAACGCCGTAGTTGGTTGAGCCGTAAGGAATTTCGTTCAGATACATTTTTAAAATTTCGTCTTTGCTGTATTTTCTTTCTAAACGGATAGCGAGGATTGCTTCTTTAATTTTTCGGTAATAGGAATGATCGTCGCCGACGATGGCGTTTTTAATAAGCTGTTGAGTAAGAGTAGAGGCACCACCCGAGCCCTCGCGTCGTCCGATTAAATTGTTAAATTGGGCGCGCAAAATACTTTGGATGCGGATTCCACTGTGTTCATAAAAACGTTTGTCTTCAATTGCGACCGTGGCCTTGGGGATCCAGGGGGACATTTGATCAAGTTCCACCATGGTTCGCTTTTGGTTTTGGAAAATCTCATATAAAAGGTGGGTGCCGGTACGGTCATAAATTTTAGTACTCTGTTCTTGGCGCTCGCTTAGGCGGTTTGGGTCGGGGAGCTCCCGGCTTACCCAAAAAACAAAACCGGTGAAAAGAATTAGGCCGCCCGCACCAGCGACCGCGCCATATTTAAAAAACTTCTTCCAAAATTTTCCACTTTTTAACTTGGCTACGACACGGAGTCGAAGTTTGTCTTGTACTTCTCCGTAACTACGAGTGTCACGATGCTTAAAGGGGGAGATCGGCATAATTCAGTCGGCTTAAAAAGCCTGAAATTAAATATTATTATTAGATTATATCCCAACTAGCCACTCTTGACAATTTACCGTTTTTCTGGTATAGTATGGCGTTGATTAAAGAGGATAGCCTATAAGTATGGTTATCTTTTTTAATTTACCAATTATGAGCTTATTTAAGCCAAAATTTATCCAGAATTCGACTGTCCAAATCCTGCCATATATCGTTGTTTTAGCCTTTTTTGTCCAGTTTTTAAGCCCGGCCATAGCCGAGAGTAAGGCTGGTGAAAAATTGGTGCTTGCCACCAAAAAGAGCGAAAAAGAGCTAATTATAGATATTCTAGCCAAAGAATTGGCTTGGAAGGACGGACGAATAAGCTTTTTTGCTAATGATAGCGAAAAAGAACGTATTCGTCAACCCGACAGAGTTATTAAAGCGGTTATTACCGCTTATACCTCTACCCCGGACCAAACCGACGATGATCCGTTTATTGCCGCTACTGGCAAACGGGTTCATGATGGTATGATTGCTGCTAACGGCATGCCGTTTGGTACAGTCATTAAGATTCCGGCCCTTTACGGTGAAAAAGAGTTTGTGGTAGAAGACCGCATGAACGCCCGCTACGGTTTTGGCCGAATGGATGTCTGGTTAGACACCTCCAAAGCCGAAGCCCGTAAGTTTGGTGTTAAGCGCCTTCAGGTAGAAATCTACTATCCGGAAACCAAACTTAGCCGTGCTGGCAAATAATATACACATTTTAAAAGACCTCTGTTACAGAGGTCTTTTTTTGTGGGTTGAAAGCAAAAGATAAATGAGGAAGCCAGCGACTATCATTACATCGGCTAAGTTCAGGACAGCGGTAAAGATTAAGATGTAGTCTACAGTATGTTGATAAAGTAGGCGGTCGATAAGGTTGGAAAGAGCGCCAAAGAAGACTAGAGACAGAGCCAAGTTAAGGCCAGGAGAGTTTTTTCCTGGTTGGACAAACGATTGGTAAATTAGAAAAGCTAGTAATAAAAGAACCGGTAAAGTAAATAGGAGGATGATAACCTGTGGTACCGGCAGGCTAAAAGCCACGCCCGGGTTTAGAAATGGTTTCCAGCCGATAACACCAAAGTAAGTGTGTTCTAGGTTGAATGAGTGTAGAGCGAGATACTTAAGTAGTTGGTCGAGTAATAAAAAAACCCCTCCCAGTAATACAGTTACCATTGGTTGGGGTTTTAAAATTGTCATAAGACCTAAATTTCTTGGGTGATGGTTTTCTTGCACTCAACACATGCGCTTGAAGTGGGGCGGGCCAAGAGACGGCGAGAATCAATTGTTTTGCCACAATAGCGGCAGGTGCCATAGTCGCCTTTGTCTAAGCGGACCAAGGCTTTAACAACGTCGCGGTAAGATTTTTCTAAACTGTCTTCAATTGTAAGGTTGGCGGCGTATTCAGCTACTTCGTTGGCGTTTTCGTCTTCTTTGTCGCCATATTCAGGGAAATTGGCGTTGTCACCGTCAGTTGAGTTGGTTCCTAGCTCTTTTTCCAAGCGAGCTTTCTCACTAGTCAAAACCTGGCGAATTTTAGCTAGAAAGTCTTCGGGAAATGTTGTCACGACTTTCTTTACTTGTTTAGTCATACAGTAATGATCAGTTGAGGCTAAAAAAGCCTCAGATTGGATATATGCTATCTTATTTGTTCTACGTTGTCAAACTAAATTTTTTGAATAAAAAAAGGGCGGATGACCCGCAAATATGATTTAAAGGTCTCGCCCTTGAAAAAACTGCCGGCGAGAACTTTAACGCCCCTTCCGGGGCAACGCTCATCGCTAGAGCAGTAGATTCTCCGACCGCTTGTGTGGGTATTTCCTCGGCGCTGACGATAGGCACAAAAGGCCCACGTCGGCTAAATTTGAGGTTACCCGGTAAGTAGTGCGGATTTGCCACTATCCTATATTTTTTAGGACTGTTGTAAATCCACGTACTTTTTTGCAGTTTGGAGATGATTTTTAATGAACTAACAAATATATTATAGCACAGGGCGCTAATGTCGTCAAGTATTGACCTAAATAGATGTTTTTTTGCTGAGTTGAGAAAAAACAAAGAGCAAAATGAGCGAAAATGTCGTGTACGTTTGTATACACTAGTCTATACAAACGTATGTTTTGCTAAAATAAGCGGAAAATATTATTAATTTTATAAAACTTATACACATTTATACATCATTATGCACATACTTATCCACAGTTTGTATAGACTAGTGTATACAAATTTTAGATTTTTGTAGTTTAGGACAGCAAATGAACCCAAAAATTGGTTTTAGCCCCCTGGACAAAGCAAGTGTTATGTGGTAATATCTTTTGTTCCGCGCGTGGTGCGCGGGGGAGGGGTGCTGTGGACGCCATGTTCCCGTTTCTTACCGGCGACTCCGCTGAAGGGGCGGCGCTCGTTGTTCTCGTCCTGTTCGTGGCGGCGGCTATCAGTATGATGGTCGTCCCGTCCAAGACGGAGCTACCCACGGAAGGGGGAAACAAATGAAAGAAGGGGGAGACCGCCCGCAGTACTCGGTCGAACCTTAAGATAATAACTAAGTTGTTGTTTTAAGGCAACCGAGTACAAAAGCGGAACCAATGAGACACCACGAGAAGTCGTGGTGTTTTTTGTTTGTTGTGTTTTGTGATATAATTTTTTTGTAAATATTTGCATATGGAAACAGAAAAACGTCAAGACGCCGCTTCTCTAATTAGAGAGTTGGGTCCGGGAATATCGGCCGACCTTTTACTACCAAGAGAAAAAGGCGAGGGGGCATATCTAAATTTTGAAATTAAGGGTCGTGGCGAGGGAGTAAACTATTGTTTAGGTTTTGAACACAGCGGGAACAAGAGACTAACAAATCTCAGTGAATGGAAATTTGACGAAGCTTGTGTGTTTGGGGCATCGGATAATATCGATGGTGGTGAGCCGCCCACTCTGGACAAAGCCCAAGTGGTTGAATATTTGAACTCACTAGGATTTAATGGGGAGGCGGCGTTAAAGGATCTTCTAAGGTCCGCTTTAAAAAAAGCAGCTAAAGCGGGGTACAGAACGAAGTGAGATGTTGAGAAAAAAAGAAAAATGTGGTAGAATTTTTTCATAATTAAAATTTAATTTTCAAGGAGGGTATGCAAAAAAGTTTTTTTGTAATAACTGTTGGCGTTGTCGGCAGTTTTTTTGTTTTTTTTAATTTTGTTCGTGCGGCGAACACCGACATCGTAATTAACGAAATTGGAGCGAGCGCAGCAAGCGGCCACGAGTGGATTGAGATTTGGAACAAAGGAAGCGAACCAATAGACATTAGTGCTTGGAAATTTTGGGAGAATGAAACTAACCACGGGTTAAGCGTTAGCACAACAGATAGTATAATGGGGCCGGGGGAGTTTGGAGTTATTTGTCAGGAGGCAGAGACATTTATTTTAGATTATCCAAGTTTCTTGGGTTCGGTCTTTGATTCTTCTTGGAGCAGTCTAAATGAATCTGGTGAAGAAAATGGCTTAAAAGATGAAGGAGGAAATTTTGTCGAACAATTTACCTATGTTTCATCCACGAATAATTCTCTAGAAAGAATTAATCCACTTCTTTCTGTCTACGATTCTACCAACTGGCAAGAACACGCAAGCGGAAATACAGTCGGGGCGATTAACAGCGTTTATTCTAGTGACCCGATAGTTGTAGTCACGACTACACCGGAAATTCCAACAAGCACACCCGAGACACCGACCACAACTCCTGAAACACCAAGCACGACGCCTAACCTGTTAAATTTATGGGGGTTTATTAAGATAAACGAATTTGTTTCTGACCCAGTTGAAGGCAATGAGTGGGTGGAATTTTTTAACACCACAAACACGCCCTTTGATTTATCTGGTGGTCTGCTTTGTGACAACCGCGAAACCACCTCAACTTGTAAAATGACAACCGGCACGATAACAGGGTTGGGTTGGTTGTATTTTTATCTCGCTACTAAAAGTTTTTTAAACAATGATGCGGACAGTGTTGTTTTGTATGGCTCTAATAGCGAAATTGTAGACAGAACAGATTATAGCGGATCGGGTGCGGGAGAGAAGGGTGAATCTGTGGCTCGAGGCACTGATGGCACCGGGGCCTTTGTTATTACTCGCTCTCTCACTCCAGGTACAACTAACATTGTTACACCAAGACCGGCACCAGTTAGTGGTGGTGGAGGAGGGGGTGGTGTCGCACCGCCCAAGACAGAAACCAAAATTGAACCAAAAATAGAAGTACCACCAGTTGTTTCGACTACAACGGTGGCGAGTGGGGTGGTGATTAATGAATTGTATCCCAACCCGAGCGGTTCGGATACGGAGAACGAGTTTGTCGAATTAAAAAATGTTAGCGAAAAGGAAATTAATCTTACAGGTTGGAAGTTGTCGGACACAACTAAGGCATTTGGTTTGAGTGGAATAATTCAACCGGGTAAAATAATATTTTTTAAACGGACAGTTACTAATATCTCCCTAAACAATTCTTCAAAGGAAGAGGTGCGTCTTTACACCCCAACCAACATGTTGGCAGATTATGTAGCATACGACAAAGCCCCAGAGGGCGAGAGCTATAACCGCTTTGAAGATAAATGGGAATGGTCGAGTGAACCAACTCCGGGGGAGGAAAACGAAGCCGTGGTATTGGATGAAACAAAAATTATTTGGAAGATAAAAGCACCCACTCAGGGCGAGCCTGGGGAGGTGTTGGTATTTGATGCCGAGGATTCAGCTGACCCGCGTGGTGGAGAGATTGAATATGCTTGGGAGTTTCCAGATAATATCTTACTGGGCGGTGAAGTGGAATATTCTTTTGTTACTTCTGGATTATTTACCGTAAAAGTAATGGCGACAAGTACGAGTGGGACCGGGGGTGAGAAAAAAGTAGAAGTAAATATTGGTGGCGGGTTATCTTTAAAAAACAGCTCGGTCATTATTAACGAAGTATTTGTAAATCCGGAGGGGACAGACAGTAACGAATTTGTGGAATTGTTTAACACCGGAACAACGGCGACGAACTTGAGTGGCTGGCGTTTAAGGAACACCACCAATAAAACATATATTTTTCCGGACAATACTTTAATTGCGCCACAGAGTTATTTGGTTTTTTACCGACTCGTAACAAAGCTTAGTTTAGACAATAAAGGAGATCGGGTTGAACTTTTAACACCGAATAACGAAAGTGCCGATTTAGTAAAATTTGGTGAAAGTAATCCCGGCCAAAGTTATGGTGTGGTAGGTGGGGAGTGGCGATTAATTGCTATGCCAACGCCCGGTAAGGCCAATTTGGGGCAAGTACTGGGAGAAAAGATAACAGCGCCAGTCGCGGCTAGTAAATCTAGTAGTAGCGTTAAGGGTGTGTCGTATAACAATTTTACTTTAGCGATGGCGCGAGAGGTGCCAAAAAACGACGGGGTCAAAGTAAGAGGGATTGTCTCGGTTTTACCAGGTGTATTTGGTAGCCAGTATTTTTACATTACAGACGGTTTGGCGGGAATACAGGTTTACCAGTATAAAAAGTTGTTTCCCGTTCTTAACGTCGGGGATGCAGTGGAAATTAAAGGTGTAATTTCTGAAGCAAGTGGACAAAAACGGGTAAAGTTGAGCGGGGTAAAAGATGTGGAGGTGTTATCGGTGGAAAACAATGTTTCGAGTACCGAACATAGCCTAGACGAACTGAACGAAGATGTTTTAGGAATTGTGGTGAAAGTAGTGGGAGATATTACGGAAATTAAAACCAACTCCATGTATATTGATGATGGACAATCTGAGGCGGTTGTATATTTTAAACGGGGAGCGAATATTAATAAAAA
>CAZRZQ010000006.1:0-6483 GCA_964604585.1 uncultured Gammaproteobacteria bacterium | reverse complement strand
AAGGTTGAAGTCTCGGGGGTATTGGAAATGACTGAAACCGGTTTGCAGATTTGGCCAAGAAACCAGGCAGACATTAAAGTGATCGGTCAGGCCGAGGAAATGAAAAACAAAAACAATACCTCGACAGACCAAACAACAAATAATTATTTTCCAGCCTTGGGCGGTGGGGTAGCCGGCATGTTGGTCGGGTTTATCATCAAAGGGCGTGGAAAAAAGAAGTTTGACGGAGGGGACAGAAAGGAATAAAATAGAGGCGTATTTAACAAATATACATATGTTTAATTTTAAGTCGGAAAATAATTTAAATCCAAACGTGCCAAAAAATAACCCAGCGCACCTAGTTATTCTTTTGGCCGGTGCGGCGACCCTTATAATTTTAAGCGGCTTGATCGGATATTATTTTGGCGAAAGCAATGGCCAAAAAGACGGAAGAGAATTTTCTTTGGTGAATAATAATACAGATCAAAATACAACGTACCAATGTTCTGTCGGCGATATTTTGGAAAATGGGGTTTGTGTGCCGGGGCCCACAACTACGCCCGCGGTAGTAGGAGAAGACACTGCGAGAGCGACTTCCACCGTCAAAGCGCAGTATGAAAATTTGCCGGCGGGAATTTTGCAGAACGTAGTTTGGAAATGGCCGGAAGAGACAGAAAAGAAAGGTTATTATTTAAACGCGGTTGATGAGCAAACAGCAGAGTATTATTCAATTGGTGACTTTAGTAGTAATAATAAAAACGGAGAAGTCATCTTTTTAGTGGGGGCTTCTTATGATATGGGGGCGCAACAGAGGATGATTTTGGTTGAATTTGATAACAAGGTTTATGTTGTTGCCAAAGACTCACACAAGATCGGCGAGCCAGAAATGTACTCTCCTGATTATGCCAAGTTTGTTATTGATCAAAATTTAGATATTCCAGAATGGGATTTTCCAAAAACTTTTACTTATGGCAAAGCCAAGTTTGATCTAACCGGACATTTTGGGGACATGTTTGGGGCGGTTGACCCTTATCCAGTTACTGGTCTTAAAGACCTATTAAATGGTTATGAAAAAAGTTTTGTGATTCCGAAATGGGGTAATGTCTACCTTTCGAGCGACGGTTCTCACCACCTAGTTGCCCCCGATGGAACGATGGCTAATTATGTAATCGATATCCCGTTTATCAACGGGGATGGTTTGGCGTCAATTACTTGGAACGATGGCGACCTGACAAAGCATTCGTTTATCTTTAACCGAGATAGTGGTTGCGGCGGTTATGGGACGGTCGCGGTTAACAAAGAATTAACTAGCCAAGATTTGGTTGAGGTCGGCAAAGCAAGCAATGGAGATAAAATTTACGCCATTAAAGACACAAACAGTGAGTATTTGAAAAAAGAATACGAAAGCAGCTATTACCCAAGCGAAGGAGAAAATATTTCCTTTGAGCAGTATTTGAAATCCAAGCCAATAGTTTTTTGGTATGATGCCTTGGGTCGTTTGATCCGTTTGAAAAATTTGAAATTTAAACTTCCAGTTGAGTGTGGGAAGCCAGTTATTTACCTTTATCCAGAACGGGAAATGGAAGTAAGTGTAAAATTGGACCTAATGAAATTAACTTACTCCGACCCATTGTACAAAAATGGTTGGCGGGTAGTAGCGAAATCTAATGGTGATCTGAAAGAAGTTGGAACCGGCAAATCTTACCCGTATTTGTTCTGGGAAGGAACCGGCAAAGGGCAGTATTTAATGGGCGACAAGGGTTTTGTAGTAGGGAAAGCTGAAGTTAAGAATTTCTTAGATACCAAACTGACTGTGCTTGGTCTGAATGAAAAAGAAAGCGCAGATTTTATTGAGTTTTGGTATCCTCTTATGCAACAAAGCCCATACTATTTAGTGAAGTTTATGGGCCCCCCCGCCATGGACGAACTTGCTCCTTTAGAGATCTTGCCTAAACCAGATACCACAATCCGCATCTTTATGGAATTTGAAGGATTAGAAAAACCAGTTAAGGTTGAAGAGCCAGTTTTACGCACCCCAACCAGAAAAGGTTTCACAGTTGTTGAGTGGGGTGGGTTGTTGAAGTAAAATTAAGTAAAAAGAAAAGCACCGCCAAAGCGGTGCTTTTTTGTACACTATTTTAATTTAGATACCAGATAAAGAAGTTTAAGACAGCGGCGAAACTAACCCAGGCAATGTAGGGGAGAAGTAAGTACCCGGCGAGGCGACGAAGACGAAAAAAAGCGATTGTGGTCCAGAGGATAAATAACCATAACAAGACTATTTCTATTAGAGCCGCTCCGGGTGAATGAAAGCCAAAGAATATTATTGACCAGGCGGCGTTTAGGAGAAGTTGAATAAGATAAATTACGAGAGCTTGTTTGCCTTTTTTTGTTTGACGATATTTTTCCCAAATAAAATAGGCCGCCAGACCCATAAGAATGTAGAGGGTCGTCCAGGCTGGACCAAATACCCAGCTTGGTGGGTTAAACCAAGGCTTGTTTAATGTTGCGTACCAAGTGGGGATGGCTTCAACGGTAAACACGGAGCCAATTATTCCAGCACCAAGAGCGATAAAAACCGAAATTCCAGCCGCGAGTGCCGGCATCCAACCCTTAAGACCCTCTCGAGAAAGTATAAGCATATAAAATAGATTGGTTATGTTGGTAAATTCTTTCAAAGGTATTCTAACATCTTTTTTAGAAAAATACAGCCGTTTAGTGGCTGTATTTTTTGTGTGGCGGAAGGGGTGGGATTCGAACCCACGGTCCCTTGCGGGACGACGGTTTTCAAGACCGTTCGATTAAACCGCTCTCGCACCCTTCCAAAACACAGAGAGAATAACATATTATAAGAGATTTTACAAGGCTTTATATTATAAACAACTAAAGATTGGGGTTAAAGAAAAAGATATAAACGTGGTATACTATTTTATATCTTTCTCACACAAAACTATTTTAATTTTTTTATGCATCCATATTTAGGCGTATCTTTAGCCCTACTGGCTTTGTTGGGTTGGGGTTTGGGAGATTTTTTTATTCAAAAAACAACTAGACTAGTGGGAAGTTGGAGGGCGCTATTTTGGATCGGTTTGTTCGGGGCGATTGTAATTTTCCCATTTGTTATTAAAGATATTGCTTATTTAAAAACTGCTGATCTGTTTTTGCTCGGGACGCTTTCTGTGGTTGTGGTCTTGGGCTCGCTGTTTAATTTTGAAGCACTTCGGCAGGGAAAGATGGCGATAGTTGAGCCGATCATAAGTTTAGAATTACCGCTTACCATTGCTCTCAGTGTGGTTTTCTTAAGGGAAAGTTTGGAACTAATACCCTGGATTTTAATAGCCCTCGTGTTTGTCGGTATAATACTTGCAATTACTAAACATCATACTCATTGGTTTTATCATCGAAGGGCCCTAGAAAAAGGAGTAATTTTAGCGAGCATTGGAGTAGTAGGTACTGCTCTAAGCAGTTTTTTGATCGGGGTGTCGAGCCAAAATATTTCTCCCCTTATAACCGTGTGGTTTGTGGATGTAATAATTGTTTTGGTTTGCGGGTTTTACATGCTCTATTCAAAACAATTTAAAGAATTGGGAAAAGGCTTACGAAAATACAGGTGGTCCATTATTAGTCAAAGTTTTTTTGATAACCTGGGTTGGGTAGCCTTTGCTGTTGCTACGACTCTTATACCTATTTCGATAGCCATAACGATTAGTGAGAGTTATGTCGCGTTAGCGGTTTTATTGGGGTTTTTTATCAACCGAGAAAAATTGCAAAAACATCAGCTGGTTGGTGCGGCCTTAGCCATTATCTCGGTAATTGTGTTAGCAGGAGTTTACCGATAATTAAGCCATAACTACCTTGGGTGGTGAAGTTGACCTGCCGTACTTTAAGTGGTAGTATTTGGGCTATGGAGAGGTGCGAGAGTGGTTGAATCGGGCGCTCTCGAAAAGCGTTAGGCTGCAAAGTCTCGAGGGTTCGAATCCCTCCCTCTCCGCACAGCAATTTTACTTTGTTTATCAGGGTGGACGTGGGGGTTTAATATAAAATGATTATATGATATATCAACACTATATGTCATACACAACAGAAATTGATGGCGGGGTAGAACAATTAAATCTAAGCGATGTAGACACCTATCTTTTTGATTATGGCGGAGTTATGTCTTTTCATTATTGTGAGCCTTGGCAAGGGAATCTCAGTTTATTATTGAAAGTTGAGCCAAAACGTGTTAGGGAACTTCTGTCCGAAACATCAGAGCAAGGGAAAGGATATAGACTCGGTGTAATGTCTAGGGAAAATTTTTGGGATGTAGTGATGAAATTGGCGGGCGTAAATAATGTATCTATCTCGGAGCTTGAAGATAATTGGGCTCGCTCATATCAAATAGATGAAAGGATGCTTGCATTAGTAGACATGTTGCAGAAATCAGGTAAGCGTGTTGGTGTGATGATGAATACAGATATTTTTAGATACGAACATATTGAGCGCGAGTATGGACTTTCTAGCAAGGTTGATTTTTTGATATCTTCTAATTTGCACGGCATTGTTAAACCAGATAAGGAGGCTTATTTACAAGCATTACGATTGGTTGGTCGCGAGGAAATGCCGGGAAAAGTTATTTATTTTGATGATAGGGAGCGGAATATAAAACCGTGTTTCGAAGTTGGTATGAAAGGGATGGTTTTTACTAATTTTGAATCATTAAAAAAAATATTAATTTCACAAGGTGTAATTTTAGAATAGAACATATGAAATTTTTGAAAACGATGCGTTGGAGAATTGGGATATTTATGTTTTTTGGCATAGTTATAAATTATATGGATCGTGTGAACATCTCTCATGCGATTATTTTAATTGCCAAAGAGATGCGTCTTTCCCCGTTACAGCAAGGAATTATTATGTCCTCTTTTTCTTGGGGTTATGTTTTTTTTATGTTGATGGGCGGGTGGTTGGTAGATCGTTTTGGTCCGCGGATTGTAAATGCGTTGTCCTGTCTTGCTTGGTCTGGTTTTACAGCAGTTGGTGGATTTGCGAGTGGTTTTACGTCGTTTCTTGCAAGTCGGTTTCTTGTCGGAGCAAGTGAAGCCCCAATTTTTCCTGGGAATGCTAGTGTCGTTAGGCGGTGGTTTCCACTTCACGAGCGAGGTAAGGCAACTGCGTTGTTTGATGTTGGTTCATATGTAGGTGCGGCACTTATTGCTCCATTGATTATCGTCCTTATGTTGTCTCTGGGGTGGAGAGTTGCATTTATTATTTTTTCTGCAATTGGTGTTGTTTGGAGTATTGCTTGGTTCTTGTATTATCGTGATCCGGAAGAAATTGGAAATCGGGCAACGACCGAGGAGCTAATCTGTGTTGGGTGCGACCCATCACTACCAGCTGAAGTAAAACGGACCACCTCTATTTGGAATTTATTGAAATATCGAAAAATTTGGGGGATGGCACTTGGTTTTTTTAGTTATAATTATCTCAAAAGTTTTTTTCTTACGTGGTTTCCGACTTATTTGGTTGCCGAAAGAGGAATGTCATTTCTTAAGGTCGGTATCGTCGCAATGGTCCCGCCGCTTTCTGCGATTGTCGCCGAATTACTTGTTGGTCATCTTACAGACACACTCATTAAGCGAGGTGTTTCTGTAACTTATGCTAGAAAAATTCCGCTTTGTATCGGCATGCTTCTTTCGTCAGTTATAATTCTTGTCACTTTCACTAGTAGTCCAGTTCTTGCGGTAATACTTCTTTCTTTCTCGTATGCTTCGGTAATTTCTGCTTCTACGGGGATTTGGGCTATACCAGGTGATATCGCTCCCACAAAATACGATGTAGGTAAGATCGGTGGAATTCAAAATACCTTTTCTAATGTTGCTGGTATTGTCGCTCCAATTATTACTGGTGCACTGTTTGGTTTAACAGGTTCTTTTGGTTTACCGTTGATTATTTCTGGGTGCGTTGCTGTAGTGGGCGCGCTTTCTTATTGGTTTATTGTGGGTGAATTAAAACCATTATCAGTTCGAGTTGAGAAAAGTTTAAATTAAGAATAAATTAATATGAAAACAGCATTTGACGGCCAAGGCACGCCATTGGTGGAAGTTCCAGAGACAGTAAGAGGGTCCTACATCAACGATATTTTATCAATTAAACCCCTTGACGAAACGGAAGAAAGAGACATAAAGTTAGCACTAGAATGGTTGCGAACTGAAAAAAATATAAACAAGCCCCATAATTTGGTGGCACATTTAGGAGTTTTAGGAGTTTTGTTGTCCGGTGATAGATTGCAGACTTATTTGCTAAAACATCGCAAGTCTGGTTTGTGGTTGCCGCCTGGTGGGCATGTGGATTTGGGTCAAACCTTTAAAGAGTCTGCAGTTTTTGAATTAAAGGAGGAACTTGGAGTAGGCGAGCCGAAGGTTATTACTGAATCGCCAGTTTTTCTTAGTCGCACTCTTACTCAGGGTTTAAACGCCGGTCATACTGATGTTACTGTCTGGATGTTGGTTGCCGGTGATCTAC
>CAZRZQ010000005.1:0-27111 GCA_964604585.1 uncultured Gammaproteobacteria bacterium | reverse complement strand
AGCCATCTGTTTCAATATCTGACGGCCAATATACCTAGCCATACTGTCGTTTATTCTTCGCCCAGATAAGATAACTTCAGGATGATGACCCAAACTTTGCGCCTTATATGTTAAATAATATGGATCAACACCAATACAATGGCCGCCGACTAAACCAGGAAAAAACTTTAAAAAATTCCATTTGGTGCCAGAGGCCTCGAGAACATCATAAATAGACAAATCCATCCGATGAAAAATTATAGCTAATTCATTCATCAAAGCCACGTTTAAATCTCGTTGAGTATTTTCAATAACCTTGGCCGCTTCGGCCACCTTTATTGATTTGGCTTTATACGTACCACCCAGAGTGATTGAACTGTATACGTCGCTAATCAAATCAAGCGATTCACTATCCATACCAGACACCACTTTAATAATCTTATCTATGGTATGTTCCTTGTCTCCGGGGTTAATTCTTTCTGGAGAATAACCAATTTTAAAATCTGTACCGCATTTTAATCCTGATTCCCTTTCTAAAATCGGCACGCAGATTTCTTCAGTTACACCAGGATAGACAGTTGACTCATAAACTACCACTGAACCAACAGATAAATTTTTACCCACAGTAACAGTCGCCTTTTCTACTAAACTTAAATCTGGATCACGATTCTCGTCAATCGGAGTTGGGATGGCGAGGACTATAAATTTTGCCTCTTTAATCCTAGTCGCATCGGTTGTAAAATCCACACCGAGTGTCTTTAGCCTTTCGGTACCGACTTCACCGGTGCGATCGTGCCCATTTTTTAACTCATCAATTTTTTTGGCATCAACATCAAAACCGATAACAAAATATTTATTGGAGAACACGGCGGCTAAAGGCAGGCCAACGTAACCCAAACCCACTACACAAATTTTTTCTTTTTTTGAAACTAAATCATCAATATTAACCATATAGATTATTTTTTACCTTTTATAAAGGGACTACCAACAGCAATGATATCAAAACCTGCTTGTTGTAAATCATTATATCGGTGTTGCAACATACGACGACCATCCATAATTAAGGGACGATTTTTAAGCTCGGATATCATTACATCGGCTAAACCACGGAATTGCGGCCAATCAGTGGTGATAATTAGCACATCGGCATCTCTCACCGCTTCAAATTCGTGGCTAACATGCTCAATCTTGTTATTGTCTTTAAAAATACACTTGAAATTCTCTGTTGCCGCAGGGTCATAAGCTTTGATTTTGTTTATCGACTGCTCTAACAAAAAATTAACGACTGCGATGGATGCTGCATTACGGGTATCATTCGTATCACGTTTAAAAGCCAACCCGACTAAACCTACAGTTTTGTCGGACCAATTAAACTCTGCTTCTTTTTCTGCTCGGCTTAAAAACAACTCAATCTGGCGTTGATTAGCTAAATATGTCTCGCTAACTAGAACCGCATTCTGTCCAGCCGCCTGTAATTGATACGACAAAGATCGAGAGTCTTTAATAAAACAACTGCCACCAGCATATAAGCTGTTATAGAATCCCCAATCACCAATACGTTTATCGTTAGTTAAAATTCTTCTAATATTTTCAAATTTTAAATCACTAAATGTCTCACAGGTACGACCGATCACATCAAAACAAATCGCTAACTTGTTAAACAAGTAAAAATTAGCCAATAGTTTTCCTGCCGCGGCTTCTTTGGGATTAACTTCTATATATTCCACATTGGTAGCATCGTAAAAACGCTGATAAACCTGACGCATAACCAAAAAATCTTTTTCGCTCCAGGCGCCAATTACTACTCGATCTGGTCTCATAGAACCACGGATTGCTTTTCCTTCTACTAAAAATTCTGGATTAGAAACCACACCAAAATTTTTTACACCGATTTCCACTAAAATTTCTTTAGTTCGGTCGTCCATTTCAATCGGCACGGTACTCTTATTAACAACCACTATATATTTTTCTTGTTTACCGCCGTTTCTTTTTACTAAAATTTTAGCTAACTTTTCAGCCGCGGAGCAATAAGACGACAAATCGCTCTCTCCTGTTTCGCCAATTTCTGGAGTAGGAAGACACATAAAAATTGCGTCTGTTTCATCCAACCACTCTTCCACCTTAATGTAGTCAGCGGTAAACTGAATACGTTCTTTATTCCGCACTAAAAGATCACCCAAACCTTCTTCAAACAAGCAGGCTTCAACAGTATCGCGGTCACCAGATCCTAACATTTTGATCTTATTCTCAACAATATCGTAAACTAAAACCTGGTGTCCGGAAGAGGCAGACACTGCCGCGGAACAAGTACCAACAAAACCAGAACCTATATAAAGTAATTTCATAAATTTTGCAGATTCGGGTATAATTCACCACGCATCTCATTGCATGATATACTAGCACATATTACAAAAACAATCAACCTTTTCCGCCTGATGTATAACACATTTTTCCACGCAAAGTTTTATGTTATCTTACGTATTTACCAAACCAAGGATTGTTTTTTTAAGCCAATCGCTGCCCAAAATTTTTAACTCGCGATCGTGGCAAACGAAAAATTCATTTCTGTCACAAATAAACTCGATCCCCTCAGTGGCATCATCTGAATCAAACATATAATTACGCGAAATTATTTGACGAATATCTGTATTTTTTAATGCCCGATAAGTTTTTATACTCCAGACGTTTCCCGGGGGAACAAAAATAGTTATTGGTTTTCCAAAATAACTCTCTAATATATGCTGCGACCGCATTATATGCTCATCGTGTATTGACTGGTCCAAATACGGCCAAAATTCTCTTTGATATCGCCTGTTACTCAGCAAAATATTAGGCAGGTGTTTGCCTATCACGCAATGAGTGAGACCGTGATTAGCGATAACAACTCGACCGGTGGCGCTCATTTTTTTTAAAAAATTTGCTTCTTCAGGAAATTTTTCTGGAAAAGGAATAAGATTTGATTTTTCGTCCACCCAACTGGCGGTAACCGCAATTATTGGTACCACATTGTATTCCTGAAAAATATCAAAAAAGATACTCCACTCTTCCAATGTTAGTTCCTTATAAGGGAGCTGCAGTCGAAATTTTTCAGTTTTCAAATAATTAAAAACGTAACGCCCCAGCACTCCATGATGGGCGGAAAAAATTTTAGTAGACGCACCGATGTCATCAATACGAAAATTAATCATATTTTTTAAACAAAATTCCAATTTCTTGAGAAAATAATCGCAACCAAGTATGGCCACGAATGATCTTCCGCCTGGGGAATAAATACCATTCATCCATAATTTTTAATTTATTAGTTCGTGTAATTTTTGTATACTCTCCATAAGTACACATGTGGTGAGTGCTTAAATTTGATAAATCCCCATAATACTTACGGAAAAGATAACCTTTAAAAATCATCTTTTTAATTAAATGTAATACGCGGAAAAAATAATGAGAGGGGTCAATACAAACTATTAATCCACCTGGTTTTAGCATTCGATAGATATCACTAAACAAACCGTGGCGATTTGGGATGTGGTGCACGGTAGAAATCAATACAACCAAATCGAAATAATTTTTATAATCTATATCGCCGACCTCCGCGTTAAATAAAGAAAACTGAAATCTGTCCTTATTGTTGACCAAATTTTGTAAGTGCACTCGCAAATACTTCAAAAAATATTGGTTAACGTCAACGCCGACATATTCTTGAACCGAATTGTACTGACAGATTGTTTTTGTATAAAAACCTGGTCCGGGGCCGATTTCTAAAACTTTAACCGGTTTCGCCTGCTCTAATATTCCATTTATTATCCGCCCACGAGGCAAAGACAAACGATCGGTTTGATTTTCCCAATTCTCACCGCCCATCATCCGCCCCGCGCCGTAATCACGTGAATCTAAATAATCTTCACGCTGATCGTTAAACTGTCGGTTGACTCCTAAAATCATTTCCTTTTCTACAAGCGACAACTTCGACCACACCCAATCATTGCGTCCTAATAGATACCAGATGATGCCCAATTTATTTTTGATTAACATAATGACTGCCTAAAATTTTACGATTTCTAATAACAAATAAATAACCCATCGGAAAACGATTCTCTTTTTCTCCACGATCAGCAACCTCACAAATATAACGCCAAGCCAACAATATTGGAAACAATAAAAACTTTACAAATCTCAAGCCATTTATATTTCTAATTTTTTCAAAATAAAAATCCCAAATAGCTGAATATCGTCCACCAATTTTGACAACTTGCATGACCTCAAAGCTGTTATTTTCCAACTGTTCTCTCCAACCAAAATCAGTATAGCGGACACTGTCAATGTCTTTGGTGACCGGGTTAATGAACGGAACGGAAAAAATAAATATACCATCTGAAACGAGCACTCGCCCCACCTCCTGCAACACCACGTTGGTTTCCAAGATGTACTCTAACATTTCGAAACTCACAACCGTATCAAAACTATCATTACCAAATGGTAAATTACGTGCATCGGCGGCGATCACATTAAAGTCACGATAGGGATTTTTGTCCACCGCGACTATATCTTTGGCCAAACTGAACACGGCGTCATAGCGGCGATTACGTGAACCAACATCCAACACTCTCCCTGTCACCAATTCAAAATGCCTGTTAATTTCTTTTTCCAAAAGAAAACGATAAAAACTTTGATTATAAAATTTGCCTAAGTAATTTTTTAAAGACATCAGCGGACCCAACCAATAACTTAACCAGGCTAATTTGGCAAAAAATATTCTCACCTGTTTAACTACCAAGATAAGACCGTGGCTAACTTTTGTTGTTTTTTTCAAATTTTTTGATAAATCCTCAAAAATCTTCCAATACTTTTCGGCCATTGATCGAGCGGTAAAGGGATAATCGCTTAAATGTGTAACATGCTGGCTATAATCATTATACATTACCAATAATTTTTCCTCAAAATTATTTTCGTTGAAACCAAGACCATAATCTTGGCAATACTCTGGCAAAGAGCTGTTTTCCAAATACAAAAAAGGTAAACCACAATTCCCCGCCTCAATGTAATGCATCCCGGCTGCCTCGTTGCGGGCGGCGGTCAGATACAAATGGTGTTTTTTGAGTTCGCTCGCCAATTCTGCGCCAAATTTTACCGGTAAAACCCTAACATTCTTGTAATGTGTCGGGTACAATAAGTTACCAATAAAAGTAAATTCAAATTTATCAGCGTATTTCGGTAAGCTCAACAAATCATCTAAACGCTTATAAACATCGTAACCTTTATTCGGATTTTTTGACCAATGGTGTGTAACAATCTTTAACTTTTCACCTGGATGCCAAACAATTTTATTGGCGTTATTAAAAATTGACTCATCCGCCCCATTATAAACAACTGCGCTCGGCCTCCCCTGCCCCAGTCCTTTTTTCTCGTGTATGCTTTTTATCCAATTAGAATTGTACACTGTAAAATCGGTGCAACGATTGGCGCGTCTTAAATATTTATCAAAATCAAATTTACTGTTACTACGAGCCAAATTACAATAATTGATACGATGCACCACAAGAGTGCTGGGATGCGTAAGCAAATAATTTTCTACGTCCAAATAAGAATAGGACCCGCTTGATTGGCTGGGCAACGGAGAAATCATCAAGATAAGGTCGACATCATTGTCTTTGAGATGATTTACCACCCTATTACCACGCTCAATTAAAAATCTCTTTAAATAATTTTTAAACTGGTTGCCTCCACCATATGGGCCAACAATATCTTTAAGATTGATACTGATTTTCATAACTTGACAATTTTTTATACTTTTACAATACCAACCATGGTATCACTAGCACCAATTAACGCCAATTGCTTATTGTATATTTTTTCTAAATCGGGATTACGCAATTCCCTAAAAATTAGATGTCCACCGGGTTTCCCGTCCTTTAGCCAGCCGATATGATTGGCTAAAGAATATCTTTGAACATAACTAATCTTAACATTATGATAGCCAGCACGTCGACAAATCTTCTCTAGTGTTTTTTTATTGAACGAAAATAAATGCAGGCTCCAATAAGTAAAATTTTTAAACGCTGGCAGTTTATAATAAGAAATTAATGCATCGTCATCGTTTGGTACCTCAATAATTAACCTGCCGTTTGGCTTTAAGTATGATTTTAGCTCGCCCAACATCGCCATTGGATCCGGTAAATGTTCTAAAACATGGAATACAGTAATGACATCGAATTTTTCGCTAAAACCTTTGATGTCTTCTTTAACCAAAATTTTATCATTATAAAATCTAGTAACACTATCTACCTCAACACCCACCACACTACTTGCAACCTTTTTTGCTAATTTCGCAAAACCACCGGCTCCGCTACCAAAATCTAACACTTTTTTACCAGTAATTATACTTTTAAATTGAGTAAACCGTCTACGGTCATCAACCATCAAACCGTCACAAAGTTTTTTATAGTCCGTTATAGTTTTAATTTCTTTTTCGTAATTATTGTGACTGTCTTTGTAAGAAAAATTCTTTAGATGTTTGAAAGATCCTAAAAAGGTTAGCGAACACTTTTTGCATTGTAATACTTTTAGTTTTTTATTATCTCTGGTACATTCATTTTTAATTGAGTACGAAACTGACCCACACAAATAACATTTTATCATATGCAAAGACTATAACCACTTTTGTAATTTTTTTAAAGCCGTTTTAAAACCACGACCACTATCTTTATGCCCTTGCCAAATTTCCGGGATGAATGATACGTCAAGGCTGGTTTTCCTTAAAACGTTAGACAAAGAAACGAAATCTATCTCTCCTTCATTAATCTGCAAACCCTCGCCGTCAACTCCACTGGCGTCTGAAATATGTAAGTGTGTAACATGTGGAATTAATTTTTCAATAAATTCATTGAAATGGTGGCCATAATAATTACAAGCTAACTTTGAATGCGCCACATCTAAACAGATTCGATGGCCAGTTTTTTCACAAAATTTAATTATTTCATCGGCATCAACAAATAAATTATGGTATCGTTGACCGCCAAAATGCCACGGAAGAGGCGGCATTGTTTCTGGCACAATCTCTACACCGTCTGAATCGATTTTAGACAAGCTGTCCGTCAACAATTCGTACATCTTGTCTTTGTCACTCTTGTCTATATGTCCGGAAAGCGTGGCGCCGCCGACATGCACAATGATACGGGGCTTCGGAGTGTTAAAATATTTTTTTAATTTTTTGCTTAAATCAACCACCTTTTGTAAATAATTTATGGATTGTGCACGATAATTATCATCCAAAGAAGCCAGATCAAGCAAATGGTCGTTCGGAAATAATTCAGGCGCATGTACAACGAAGTCAACCTCATGTTTTTCATTCAGATACCGGCTTGGATCTTCGTCCAAATCACTATAACTAAAATGGAACTCAACAAAATCTGGCTTAACATCTGCAATCATCTCATTAAAATCATGATAACGAACAGGTAATCCCCATGGGCGATTAAATTTAAGAAGTTGTGTATTTTCACCTCCGCCGTCAACATCGGTAAAATAAAGAACATCGCCGCTTTTTAAATCTTTCTTAGCTGTTTTGCCGACCACCTCCGGCCAACGATAAGGAGGGATGCCCTTACCCGGACTTTTGGCGTTGAGAATTTCCTTAGTTATAGTGTCACCTTTTTTGATATCGCAATTTACCACCAAACTTTTTCCTAGTATCTCGCGGTTAATTACTTCACCCTGTGACAACTCAACTTTTTGGCCGCTCCCGAGAGATAGCTCAACTTCTCTAATGGCGACGACCATATTTTTAAATTCTTCAGGCAAAAGACTTACACGATGGTCATTACCTTCTAAATTACGATCAATGGTAAAATGTTTTTCTATAATTTTTGCGCCCAAAGCAACGGCGGCAACGGCCACATTTATCCCTCGCTCATGGCCCGAATAACCAACAACACCATTACTAATTTCTTTTAATGCCTGCAAATAATTTAAATTTATGTCTTTGAACGGAGCGGGATAGGTAGAATTACAATGCAAAACGGCAAACTGCACGCCTTTGCTCTTTAATAAATCAACCGCGTGTTTGATCTCGCTCTCTAGTGTCATCCCCGAAGAACAGATTAGCGGTTTTCCGGTTTTGATCAACGCCGACAACAACTCGTCATTGGTTAAATCAGCCGAAGCCACTTTGTAAGCTGACATCCCGTATTGCTCCAATTTTTCTAAACTATTTAAATCCCACGGTGAACACAATGGCAAGACGCCCGCTTGTTTGCAATAATCAAACAACTCAAACATGACTTCTGCGGAGAGATTAAACCGATTTAACAAATCTAAGGTATATTGTGCCCCCAAATCATCCTTGATATCTTTGGCTCTGCCTTGATTATTGTATAAAGAATTTAAATCACGCATTTGGAATTTCACACAATCCGCCCCAGCCTCAATAGCGAGATTTATTAATTTTTTTGCCAAATTGACATCACCATTATGGTTGTTGCTAATTTCTGCAATAATAAAAGTCGGTAAGCCGTCTCCAATTTCTTTATCACCAATTCTAAAACAATTCATCTGTTGAAAAGCCACCGCGGTTAGCCTCCCACTGTCATCAATTAAAGGGATGAACGTTATCTCATTAGAAAACAACTGCTTGATCCTTTCTACACTCGCGTTAATGTAAGAAAAAATAAAATTTCTATTCACGATATTAGTTATCGGGACAGACAAATCCACTACTTTCTGACTCACAATCCAACGACGTACATCACCGTCGGTAACTACACCGATCAAAACCTGCTCGTCATTTACAACCAAAATTGACCGATGCTTATTTACATCAATCTTAATAAGTGCACTACGAATGTCATCTCGCTCATTAACAACTAAATCCGCGATGTTTTTTTCAATGATCATACTCTGTTTAAAAATTTACCAACTTGTCCACCCACCATCGACAACTAAACAGTTGCCGGTCATATACGACGCGGCATCAGACGCTAAAAATACCACAACACCATTATACTCGTCAATGTTGGCCATGCGGCCCAGGGGAACATGCGCGCTATAATTAGCGACAAACTCTTGGTCGCTTTTGGGGTTAAAAACACCCCCTGGCGCCAAAGCAATCACGCGGATACCAAAAGGTGCCCATTGGGTAGCCAAATCACGTGTCAGGGCAATAAGTGCTGCCTTTGACGCGCTGTATGACGCATCTTTAACAAATTTATCCTTACCTATTTTTTCACGATAGCTATAAATACGTTGGTCTGGCGATACTAAACCGTAGTGAGAAGCGATGTTAATAATTACCCCCGGTTGTTTGGCGGCGATTAGCCGGCCGCCTATAATTTTAGCACAGATTGCCGCCGCCGCGACATTAACTAAAAATACTTCGTCCCAAACATTCATGGGATAACCTTCAAACGGCACACTGGCACGCGATTTTTCATTAGGCGAAGCACGCCAACCGGCGTTATTTATTAACAAATTAGGTGTCCCCCAAATGTCTTCCACGACTTTGACGGCCTGCTCCACTTCGGTTTCAATACAAATGTTAACTTTTAAAAACTTTATTGGATATTTTAAACTTAGGTCTAACAAATCCTGATTCGGCGTATCAACCATATCAAAAATTGCCACCTTCGCGCCAGCTTGAACCAAGGCTCTAGTGAATTCAGTTCCTAATCTGCCCATACCACCAGTCACAATAGCAATTTTGCCTTCGAGGCTAAATAATTTTGATAAATAATTGTTTTGAGTTTCCATACAAAGTGCTCTTAATAAATTAGTTCGGATTTATATTCCGTTGAATATTTATCCCAAATATTTTGTGCTCGCATCACTGTTTCTACTATTTCGGCGGCCACGCCCTCTCCTCCTTTACATTCGGCGACGACATCGGCGATTTCTTTATTTTCCGGCGAACCATCGGCTGGAGTGGCGCAAGCCCCAGATTGCTTCATTAAATACAAATCGCTCCAGTCATCACCGGTATAAAATATTTCTTCTGGCTGTGTCCCGAAACGAACCTTTAACTCATCCATCAATTTGACCCCCTTTTCTTTTAATTCTTGTTTATAAATCAAAACAGTCTTAAGTTCGCGAGCCCGCCTTTCTACTGCCTGACATCTTCTGGCTGTTAGAAACACCACTGACAAACCACTCCTTAGCGCGATCGCTATCCGAGGGGCGTCCTTAGCATAGAAACATTTAGTTTCCTCCTCGTCACCAGACAAATAAATTTTTCCGTCAGTCAGCACACCGTCGATATCAAAAACTAATACTTTTATTTTAACCAGTCTATCGTGTAAATCTATTTTCATATTCTTAAAATTTAAAATGATCCTGTATTAACGAAACTTCATTTAACAAATTCAGCTTCTTAAGTAATTCCTGCTCATCTATATTAGCCCCATACCCTTGGAAAAATAAGTTGAGGTCCTTAAACAGCTTGCGTAATATTTCATCAGCTACCAAAAATGGCACATATTTTATTTCTTGGGTGGGTAGCTGGCTAAGTCTATTATAAGCATCAATAAATAATTTCAGCCCTTTGGGCAAAGAATCCTGCCATTGGCCGCCGGCATTGACCACGTATTGCCTGACAAAGCGGTGCATGGCGTTCCCAAAATCTCTTACGACAGAATCAATTCTAACACCCTCAAAATCCAATATCGCCACTAATTTACCACCCAAAAAAATGGTATTCTGTGGATGCAAATCGCCGTGTATCGGCTGCGAGGTAAGTGAAGATAGACCTTTGTGATTATCCCCTATTTTTTTCAGCCACCCCTCAATTAACCAACTATATTTTTTACAAATTTTAGAAACACTATCTTCAGATAAATTCACTTTCTCAAATATTTTTTTCCACCCTTCTTTATCCCAGGCTGGCAGCAGCGGCCTCTCCCACATCTCTTCGTCTTTGCTCACTGGCATTTCCGCCAGAGCATTGTGTAGTAACGCGATATTACCGGCCGCGTCCTCTAATTCTCCCGCCTCTCCTCTAAAGTGATCCCCAGGAATAAAATCAAAGGCTTGGTAAAAATGTGAATCAACTAACGCCTCACTTTGTCCGTCTCTCATGGGTATGATAGTGGGCACTTTTAACCCTCTGGCTGACAAATAAAGCAAGACGTTGTTCAAAAAATCAATCTGTGCCTTCTCTTTTAACTGGATGTGCCTTCTAAACAAAATCTGATTTCCGCTTGCAAATTTAATTTTATAATTATTACTCATTTTTTCCCACTCGCCAACTTGCTCTACTGATTCTACATCCTCGCAAAGATAATGTCTTCCAAATATTTCTAATAAATTGCCGGCCTCTTCGTTGCCAACTTTATTCCATTCTATTTTAAACTTGCTATGATTGTTGGGTAAAAAAGGAGCTGGCTCTGACTCTAATTTTTGGCTAGCCATTAAATTTTGTTCTTCACCTGTCATGCTTATACCAATTAACTAATTAGCTAAAAAATTGTATAGTCTTTCTTAGCGCTTCCATTTTGATTAAAATTTCCTCTTCGCTAAACTGGTTAGTCGGGAAGTGCATCATTTTTGACTGTAAAACTTCAGCGTTGGGGCATTCAATATTATCACAAATACCGATAAATTGTCTACCTTGTTGTTCGTTTAGACCAGGAAAAAATTTCCCCTCTTTACTAAGCATTTGGATAATCGGCTCATTATAAACTAAAGCCCAGGCTGAATAAATACCGTCCCCTCCAAGTTCCAAATATTTTCCCCTAAAATCTGTCCACTCAATTCCTCGCTTTTCTTTCCCCTCAAACTGAGCGGCAAATGTCCAATAAGTATTTATATAATTGGGAGGAGTAAACTGCGGCACTAACCAATCACAGCCTGTTTCTTGAATTACTTGTAAAAAGCCCAAACCGGCACGACGGCGCAAAGACACAAATATATCTGCTCTTTCTAATTGACCCAAACCAACTGCCGCTGCCACTTCGGTCATGCGATAATTAAAACCAAAGGTATCGTGGCGTAAATAACTAGGATTTTGAAATATGTCTTTACTACGACGTACTTGGCCACTCCCAGCTTGGATGTTTTTAAACCCCATCCCAGCAAATTTTCTCATGCGCTCAGCCAGGGGTTCGTCGTTGGTAACAAGCATGCCCCCATCACCAGTAGAGATATGTTTAGAATTCTCAAGTGAAAAACTGCCAGCGTCTCCGATAGTACCACTTAAACGACCATGCCCGTCAGTAGCCATAAAACTTTCAGCGCAATCTTCAACCACCTTCAGATTGTGTTTTTTAGCTATTTGCATGATTGCGTCCATATCACAAACCTGGCCATAAAGATGCACCGGCATTAAAGCTTTAGTGCGCGGAGTTATTTTCCTTTCTACATCAACCGGGTCTAACAAAAATGTCTTTGGATCAACATCGGCAAAAATTGGTCTAGCCCCAGCATAAATCACAGCATAACCACACATTATTACTGTTAAAGCCGGGATGATTACTTCGTCTCCTGGCCCAACTCCGCAAGCTGCCAGTGCCGAATGAAGCGTGGAGGTACCGGAATTTAGAGTCATGGCATACTTAACGCCCATTTTTTGGGCGAAGGCCTCTTCAAAACGTTTGTTCATGCTACCGGAAGTGGCAGCGGCGAAACCGGAATCCAACACTTCTTTGACATAATTTAATTCATTTCCACTATAACGCCATCCTTTACTTAGTAAGGTCATAATCTAAAAATTAGATTTTAAAACTAATTTAGTTTTTTTCTTTTGATTATCTAAAAATTCCTGCTGACGAAAATAATTAATTTTAGCGATTTCCGGTTTACGCGCCACTAACTCCAGGATCGATCTTAAAGGAATATCATTTTTGTCGGCATTAAACTCTTCGAATACTCGTTGAAAAAAATTGAAATCCTCAATATAATCAAGAGTTAGCCTAGTATAATCATTAAAATAAATCTTATCTTCAACTTTCAGATCCCTTACTCGGAATAAGCCAGTTTTGGTAAAATATACCCACATCATTTCGGTGTCACTGGTGTCTTTTATTTCACACACCTTTTTTAATGCGGACACGCTAAAACAAAATTCTGCCCCGCCACACACCAAACCTTCTGGTACTGCGATAAAATCACATGGCTCGTTTTTCATTTGCGTAATCGCTGCTTCGATAAGTTCGGTACCAAAAAATGGATCGTCGCCGTCTACCGTCACGATGTAATCTACACTAAATTTTTCCGCTGCACCTTTCCACCTGTCTAATTTGTCTTCCAAAGACCCCCGGAAACAATCAACAGAGTTATCTTTGGCAATCTTTTCCAAAATATCATCGCCCGGGTCAGTAGAAGTACATAAAATAATCTTATCCATGCCTTTAATTAATTTTGTCCGATCAATGATGTGTTCTATCATTCTGCGTCCTCCGATCTTCAGATCCCACTTGTTTGGCAAGCGAGTGGAGCCGGTGCGTACGGTAATAAAACCGGCAAAAATTGATTTGGCATTTAACATATCTTATTTATAATAAGTTATATTCTATCATTAAAATATACGAGGTGGCAAGTCGCCCACAAGGAAACCCGCGAGATCACCGCCGCTCCGTTGTATATGAGACATCGCGCCACCCATGCTTTATTCCTTGTCGCTTGCAAGAATTATTTCTATTCCTTTTTCATTACTATGCATCCCATCATAAAAATAAGAACCGTCCATATTTAATACATTTGGGTTAAAAGAACCAATAATTTTAGACCCATATTTTTTTCCTAAAACAATAAAATATTTTTCACTTTCGATTACTTGTCTATATTTTTCTGACTTGGCAATAAAAGAATATACTTTTGGATGATAGGGCGCTAAAAAAATAGTAACTTCGGCGTTTTTGTTCCTTAAATGTTTAACGAAACTTTCAAGAAGGGACATGGCGTCGGAGGAAAGTGTGTCAAATTTTTCAATACCATAGATACCGTCATTAAAATAATTTAGTGCTCGATCCTCTACTTCAACAACTGAGGCTGACCTATATTGCAATTCATAATTTATCGAGCCGTCCACAAGTTTTGTAAAATTTGTATTTATTTTAATACTTGTAGTAGTTGGCTCCGGTAGACTTAAAAATATTTCCCTAATACTACTTTGAAAATATGAGGGTGATAGGAGTTGGAGATATTTTGAATCCAGGTAATTTTCTTTAACTATTTTATTATCGTTAGTTAATTGACTGGACAAAAGATAATATTCGTGACTAATTGTTAACCACCTTGTTTGATCATTATTAATATTTAGCGTCCATGGGTCTAAGCCTAAAATAATTTTCTTTGGAAAACATTCTTTTTGCTCATACATCTGAAATAACGCAATTAAATCTTCAACCGATGCCCCACTAACACCGTTGTTAAAAAAAGTTTTTTCTTTAAAATTATCCGAGCTAATCAACATAACACGGCTTGAACCAATTACTAAAATTTCTGGGCAAAGAAAAGAGTCTCTGATTAAAAATTTTTGCAGAAGCCTCTCGTCATAGTTAGAAATATTAGTAACATTATTTCCTTTTAGGATTTCATGTGCTATTTTTTCTTCATAACCCTTTGAATACAGATTCGCAGCATCGCCAAAATAATTTACGAAAATCACGAATAAAAGGACGGGGGTTAATACTAGAAAAAATCTTTTAATAAACTTGCTCATGTTTAAAATTGAAAATAAATAAACTGGTTTCCACCAAAGTTACCAAACATTAAAATGGAGACGATAACAATATAATAACAAATTATGCGTAAATAAGACTTTTTAATACTTGAAGCGACTTGTAGAGCATATTGTTGCTCCCTTCCCAACCATTCAATAACAATAAATATAATGATTAAAAAAATAATGAGTGCAGATGTCCCCCGCCCGGGGAAATGTGGCATAGAAAATAATGATCTGGAAAATATTTCAGTAATATAATTTATAGCATGCTTAATATTGTTCGCACGAAAAAAAATCCAAGCAAAAACAGTCAGACAGAAGGTGGCCGCCACAGTCAAAAACTCTTTCACTGTTGGAAAATATTTCCCTTTTGCCACAATATCAAGATTGTTTCTATTCGTATTAAAAATTATTGATGGCGTTATATAAATAGCGTTAAGCAAACCCCAGATTATAAACGTCCAATTCGCTCCATGCCATAAACCGCTCACCAAAAAAATTATAAAAATATTTCTAATTTTACTCAATACCCCCCCCTGCTACCACCCAAAGGAATGTAGAGATAGTCCCTGAACCATGACGATAACGAAATATGCCAGCGTCTCCAAAATTCGGCAATACTTCTTGAAAAATATGGAAAAGAAAAATTACGTAATAAATCTATCCCGAAAAGCCTGGCGGTGCCTATGGCGATATCAGAATATCCTGAAAAATCACTGTAAATTTGAAAGGTAAAAAATAGTGCGCCCAGAACAAGCGTGCTACCTGAATAATCAGATGAATTATTAAAAATCGTATTTGCAAATTTTGCACAATTATCAGCTATGACTATTTTTTTAAATAAGCCCCACAATATTTGTCGCAAACCATCTACGGCTTTTAAATAATCGAACTCTCTATCTTTAAGTATCTGTGGCAAAAGATGTGCTGCCCTTTCTATTGGCCCAGCAACAAGTAACGGGAAGAAGCTAACAAAAACAGAATAATTAACAAAGTTTTTTTCGGGCTTTATTCTGTTTTTATATAAATCAATAACGTATGATAGGCCATGAAAAGTATAAAAAGAGATACCCACTGGTAATACTATTTGTAAAATACCAAAATCAGCTTCAATCCCCAATAAAGATAGCCCGTCAACAAATGACGAGGTAAAAAAATTGTAGTATTTAAAAACTCCAAGAAAACCCAGGTTGACACATATACTTAGCCACAACCAAAACACCTTCTTTTTTTGGTTTGTGGCTTCGTGTATTTTGATACCTGTAAAATAATCTAAAAAGGTAGAAAAAATGAGTAAAAACAAAAACCTCCAATCCCAAGAAGCATAAAAAAAATAACTTGAGATAAGTAATAAAATGTTTTTTAATTTTAGATTCTGTTTTGTTGCAAACCAATAAAGCAAAAAAACTACTGGTAAAAATATTGCAAAATTTATGGAATTAAAAAACATAATATCTGTCTAATTTGTCAGCTTTTGATATTGTTTAGATTTTATTAACTTAATTTTTTCTCGATAACTTCCACTACTCTGTCGGCATTATGACCGTCTAAGCGCCGATGTTTTACTTGAGCAGAGCGAAGTTTTTCCTGTACCGATTCGTCTAACAATAATCCACTGAGAGAGCCCGTCAAATTCTTTACATCAAAAACTCCGACGCTGGATCCATCTTCGATCACCGGCAGGTTATCCATCCCACTATCGCGCTTTAAATCATCCCGGCCTAGCCCTGGTAAAAGCATAAAAAGAGATAACTTACCTCTATAAACTGCCTTTACCCCCTCGGTAGAATACGCCGAGATTACCACGTCAGTCGCTTTCGCCACCTCATCAGTACTGCATTTTCCCATGGTATCTACTATATCGCAACTTTTTAATTCTGCCAAGATTCTTTCATACTCCTTTTTGTGACGAGACAAAGGACCGTTTCCATAAATGGCTGGGTGTATCCTGGCGATGAAAACAGGTCTTCTTTCTCCAAATTTAACTTCGTTCAAGCTTTTTACTAAATACGTTAAAGTTTCTAAATCATTCGGGGGCATATCACTCATGTAAGTTATCACCTGCGTATTTTTATTAATTCCGAACTGCGCTCGCACTTTATCATTCACCGTTTGTATATCAGTTTCTGTCGCTAATTGGTCAAAGGCGGGCGAACCGGTAACAATAAATTCAGTTCTGTTAACTAAGCCTCGCTCGCTTGCAACTTGATCATTTTCTAATGTTTTTATATCTAAATCTCGCGATGCCTTATCAAAAGTACACACCACATCAGGAAAAACATGATGTTTGTTCTGTCCTCTAACACTTATACCCCAATAATCTTCAACCCATACCGTGGGAATATGCTGAATACCAAGGGACTCATCGCCCTCAGCTTCAGCCGCTAGATAAAACTCAATTCCCGGGCCTCCATTGATGGATAAACCAGACAAAATCAATGATGGTTTTATAACTGCAACTGTCAGCAGGGGGTCACCAATATCTTTTTCTACTAATTCAGGAAAATTACTCCGCAAAACATTTTCTGCCGGTAAGTCCGCCAAAAAAGAAATCTCATAACCACGCAACCTTAATTCTTTTATAACTGGGAGCAGGGCATTAACGGCGCCCTGCATTCTCGCTCCGACCAAAATTCTATCCCCCACTTCCTTTTTACCATCTTTTGCTTCAGGAAAAACAAATAATTTAGTTTCACCCCTTTCTCTCACCTCAACGGCGCGAGCTTCAGCCTCTAGAATATAATCTGGTTTACTTTCCCTCATATTGCTAAATTTTCATCATTTAAAATATAATCCACGATCCTTTTTGACGCCAACCCATCGGTCGGCCCGGCAAATTTCTCCAAATATTTTTGTCGGTTTTCTTTGTCAATTTTAAAATCTGTAAGTAGATGCCTTCTTAAAAAAGATGTTACTTTATTATATTGATAACATTCGGCTACTCCACTCTCCTCAAATAATTCCTTACTAAGGAAACGATTATTGAGCGAATCGTCCGGCATTGAAAAATTTGGCGGCGAAAGCGTAATATTATAGACTCCAAAGTAAATAGCTTCTATTACTGACGTACTCCATATCCCAATACACAGGTCAGTAACAGACATCAACTCGAGCGAAACGGTGGGATACCACTGATTATTGTCGATTATAAACATATCAGCCCACTTACTTACAAAATCTGGCTCGTCATGCTTGGCGCGGCTTTTTATTACTAAAATGGCGCCATTTTTTCTACACCATTTTTTTATTGATTTAAAAATTTGTTTGTAACTGGGAGAAAAAATTATTTTGAAAAAATTATTAAAGTCAAATTTCATTACGCTTTTTAAAACTAATTTAAGGCGGCCAAATGATTCAAAATAAGGTAAGTGTTGAGTCATCATCAAAACAATTTTTTTTTCAAATGGAAGATGGTACTTTTTGAATATTAACTCCCTGCTCTTTTTGATGTCTAGAGCGCAATCAAATAAAGGATTACCAACGGCTAACAATTTCTCTGCTACTATTTTTTTTTCATTATCGTCAAAGTTATTTAAAAAAATATTAACATAATAATCACTGTACACAAACAACTTTTTTACAAACTTCAACAAATCATTGTTCAGTGCCAAAAAATCTCCATACCACTGAAGACAATAAAAATCTACTTTGCGGCTATATATCACATCTAGAGCACTGCCAAATGTATTTCTACTAAAATCAGTCATTACTAAACTACTAATATTATTTTCTTTTACGAGATCCGGTAAACTGTCACAATTAGTACAACAAAATAAATGTAACTTGTCCTGAAAAATTTTTTTATTAAATTCTGGCAATTCACTCCCTTTTAGATCTTCAGAAATTTCCCCGTTGGGAAGAGGAATAGTCAATAAAAAAACTTCCACCCCTCGCACCAAAAATTCACGCAACACCGGGGCATACGCTTTTAGCATCGGCAATTTCCAGATTACAAAACCAATTTTTTTAGCCATAATAATTAAACTACAATCTTACATTAACCCCGTTTTTCTTTAGATATTGTTTGGCCTCCAATGGAGTTTGTTCTGTAAAATGAAAAATACTAGCCGCAGCTAAAGCTGAAACCTCCGCTTCTTTAATAACCGCCAACATGTCATTATAATTTCCAGCCCCGCCAGAAGCAATCAGAGGAATTTTTGTAACTCTACTAATATTTTTTATCAGATCAACATCATAACCAGACATTGTCCCGTCTCTGTCGATAGAGGTCAACAATATTTCACCCGCACCAAGACTTTCAACTTTTTTAACTAAATCTATCGGCTTAATATTGACAAGCTTGCTCCCTGAATTGGAATATACTTCGTACTCTCCATTATCTTTCTTAAGAACGTCAATAGAAACTACTACGCACTGAGAGCCAAATTTATTTGCTATCTCAGAAATTAACCCCGAATTTACAATTGCCGCAGTACCTAAAACAACTTTATCTGCCCCCAAATTTAAGAGCTTTCTAACATCTTCTAAGGATTTTATACCCCCACCTACAGCCAAAGGCATAAAACATTCATCGGCTATTTCATCTACTAGCTCAAAATCAGGACCACGACCCTCATTGGTAGCAGCAATATCTAAAAAAACTAACTCGTCAACTTCTCTCATGTTATAAACTTTAACTGTCTGCATTACCGAACCCACTCGGCGCCAGCTATTAAATTTTACCCCCTTAACCAAAGTAAAATTTTTAAACAATAGAGTTGGCATGATTCTCAACCTGAGCATAAAATTAACAAAATAGAAAATTCTTTAATAACCGCAAGCCCATTTTCTGACTTTTCTCTGGATGAAACTGCACACCAAAGATATTATCTTTTTGGACAGCCGCAATAAAGCCGTCACAATAATTAGTATAAGAGACTATATCGCTGCTTTCAGCACAAACCAGATGGTAACTGTGAACAAAATAAAAATCCGTATTCTCTGGTATGTCCTTAAACAGAGACGACTCTTTTTTATATAATACCTGATCCCAACCAACATGAGGCAGACGTTCATCGTCTTTCTTCTTTTTTAATTGTTTGGTTGACCCTTTAATCCAACCTATACCAGCCGTTTCTCCACCCTCAAAACCCTTTTCTGATAGTAGTTGCATCCCCAGGCATATACCTAAAAAAGGCACGCCTTTCTCAATGACTAGCTCGCGGAGATATTTCAGCATATCCCCCTTGTTCAGATTGTCCATCCCGGCGCTAAAAGCACCGACTCCTGGTAAGACAACGTGAGTAGCACCCTTCAAGTCTTCACCCCTGCTAACCACGCTAACACTGCCTCCGCATTCTTCCAGGGCGCGTTTAATGGAGTCTAAGTTACTCATTCCGTAATCTACCACTACGGTTTTATTCAACGTTGTCATAATTAATTTTTGTCAAATTTCCATCTTTATCCTTTAATAAATTCCCGTCAGAATCACAAATAAATAATTTTTTGTTGGTAAAACGATCACAAATTTTTACAAACTCGTCCATCGTCATGCCAATATCATTCAAAATTTCATCTAACGGACACCCGAGATATGCTATTGGAAATTTACCACCATTTTTCTCGACCAGAGCTGTAGCTTCTTCCCTGGTAAGCCTACCTCTTCTGATGTGCCAACAAGACCAGTCGGTAGCTCTATCGTAACCAAATTTTAAAAATTTAAAATAATCATGAATACGCATCTGCAGATTGTCTAAATTTTCATAATTTACGATTGACCCTTCCACTGTCGTCGGGTACATCTCGAATCCATGAGCTTGCGCTAGAAAAGCATTATTATGCCCATCCCACGGAAGATAATGCCCTAAAAATATGCCGGTAACACCGACCCTCTTTAAATCCTCATCGTCTGGATACGTAAACTGAATCAAGTGTTTCGCTTCAATACCTTCTTGCCCATTAAGGTCAGTTACTCGCAAACCATTCATACCACCAAATTCCTCTAACCACCTTCGCGTTAATACGTTATTTTCAGCGGCGGCGGCTGGACCTCCATTTTCATTTTGGGAGTTCTCCCCCCAGATCAATAATGGAATATTAAATTCGGCTGCCACACGTACCGGAATCGTAAAAATCGAAACATGCTCAGGCCAGGAAATATCACCGACCTGACTTAAGGCTATGCGATTAATTTTTCTTCTAACCATCGGGTTAGTAGAAACCTCAACGTAGTCAACGCCTAAATTTTTTAGGTTTTCAATGTTTCTTCTGCCGATATCTGAAAGTTTGTCGGTTGTCGCGGTAACACATAAAGGATTCATGCCTAACTCTAACATTTTAATCACTTGGAAATGGCTATCTTTCCCGCCACTAACAGGAATTACACAGTCATAATTTCTTCCATCTTTGGAACGATACTTATTTAATATAGTAAATAATTCTTTCTCGCGTGCTTCCCAATCAATTTCCTTGCGATTTTCATAAGATTTACAAGCATCGCAAACCCCGTCACTATCAATAAACAAATCCGGTTTAGTTTCGGGTAATACACAACGATTGCAATATTTGATATATTTTTTATTTTGTTCGTGTATCATAAATTTATAGACTATTAAAATATAAAAGTAAAACGCCTTTTTTTTCTTTTAATATTTTATAACCTGCTTTCTCGAAAACTCCAACTGAAGCTACATTGCTTTTTTTAATCCTAGCCAAAATGCTTTTAACCAAAGGAAATTTATCCAAAAAAAACATCGAGCTAACCGAGACAACCTCCAACCCATAACCTCTATTCCTAAAATTTTTACTGATGGCGATACTAATTTCTGCTTGTCCTTTTGAAACTTCAAACCTGACTTGACCGATTTTTTTCTTAAACTCATTAAAAACAATATAAATAAAAATATTTTTGCTTGCTGAAACCTTTTTAAACCAATTTACATGTTCCGACATCTTGATCTTTTCTTGGCTAAAAGAATTACTTCTGGTTGTCGGATCATTTCTTAAATCAAACAGAAACTTCACATCACAAAATTTTGCTGGTTTTAATTTTATTCTAATAAAATTATCTTCGACGTACTTAATACCATTTTTAAGAGAAGATAAATCTTTAGTATAAAGATCTATTTTAACTCTTTCTTTTAAAAATAACCTTTTCGCTTTTTCACTACGGCCACCGGGAATCTTATTCTCTTCCACAAAAAATGGCTGATTATTTATTAAACCGTTCCAGCCAAACCGAGCGGAGAAAAATAAAAAAGTAAGAAAGGCGCGCGGTTGATAATATGAAGAACCGACTAATAATATTGACGACCACTTTTTTTTCTTAGCCAAAACGATAACATTTTTAGCTTGGTCTCTAGTGTTTAATGATTCGCTCTCAAAAATGATATCCCCTTTTTTGACCCCCCTTTTGGTCAGCCAATTAGACATGCTACGCAAAGAAACATTTTTTTCGCCGGGACGTAATTTAGAATTAAGTAATACATTATTACCAGTTAAGACAATTTTTTTTGCCCAACCGCTATTGTAAAGTTCTAAAACTTTTAATCCCCTATTGTATCTGTCGCCTTGTAACCAAATTATTGCTTCGCTTTTTTGCGGGGCGATAAATAATAACAAATTAAATAATTTTTTAACACTATCCATGTTTTATAAATCACCAATAACTAAATCCCCATTCAAAGGTGTTCCTTTCTCGATATCACACGATGCCCTCTTCCCACCAATTACTTCGTAATAATACTTCGGTGGCAAACCCATCGCTGGACGTATAACTCTAGTATTATTCGCTGAAAATTCTTCACCCTTTTTCATATCTTTCACTACAAATAGTGAACGACGGAATCTTTTGTTATATTCTTCGGCCGGGCCCTGCGTACCATAATGAACTTTGCCCATTATAGATTCTGCCCGATGCACTGATTTAACAAAATTTTTAAACTCATCTTCGCCTACAGAAAAATCTTCATCAACTCCACCGTTATCGCTCTTAATAGTGACATGTTTTTCTATCACTGAGGCACCCATTATTACTGCTTGTAAGGGTATTTCTACCCCGGCGTTGTTATCAGAAAAACCGCAAACAACTTTAAACCTATCTCTTATATCAAGCATTGTTCTAAGATTGGTTTGTTCTGGAATGGGATTATCTGAATAGGCAGTTACACAATGTAAAATAATAATATCCTTTGTGCCGTACTGGCGCAATGTGTTAATAGCTTCTTCAATCTCCTCTGACGAAGCAAAACCTACTGACATGATGACAGGCTTTCCGGTTGATGCCACTTTTCTGAGCAAGGTAATATCTGTAACTTCGTAAGAAGCAATCTTGTAGCAAGGTACGTTTAAAGTTTCCAAAAAATCAACCGCTGTCCCGTCAAACGGAGAAGAGAAAAAAACCAGACCCAAATCTTCTGCGATTTTTTTCAATTTAGGGTGCCATTCCCATGGCGTATACGCCTTCTGATAAAGCTCATACAATGTTTTTCCTTTCCAAATGTCTGGATTGTCCTTACCAGCCACCATAAAATATTCCTTCCGACAATCAATTGTAATCGTATCCGGTGTATAAGTTTGTAATTTAATAGCATCTGCCCCAGCCACGGCCGCAGACTTAACAATTTCTACAGCCCTTTCAAAATTTTGGTTATGGTTACCTGACATTTCAGCAATAATAAAAGCTGGGTTTCCTGGGCCGATTTTTCTTTCTCCTCGGGGGGTTGGAATAACTACTTCTTCCATAAAAATATTTCTTAAATTAACAACCAATTTTATTCAAAATTTTATATTTTAATTCTGCTATTTGCCAATCCCTTTCATTGTCAATATCTTGGGTTTCTGTTTCGTTCATGATTAATGGCATATTTTTTTCTGCAAACAATCTTTTCTGTTCTAAAAAACTTTTTACTCTCATAAAATAAAACTGGCCGGCATCATGATAACTAGTCTCTAAATCTTGTGATCTCTTATTAATATTCTCCGGCCAAATCATTTTAACCAAACCATCATCAACCCGCAAAGCGCGTTGGATTTTATAGCCAAATTGTACGATTGGAAAAACGGAATCGATATCGTTTTCTTTTAAAGTTTTAAAAGCGATTTTTAATTTTTCCGAGGTAACAAATGGTGCGGTTGGGTATAAACAACAAAAACAATCAAACTCCTTACCCATTTTTTTGTACTCGGCCAAAACTTCAGACACCACTTCCGCTGTTGTGGCGTTATCATTTGCGGCTTCAGCTGATCGAAAAAATGGTACTTCCGAACCAAGTTTTTTGGCGACGTCGGCTATTTCTTGATCTTCTGTTGACACCATAACTTCATCAAAAATACCTGACTGCAGGGCAGCATCAATAGAATATTTTATTATTGGTTGACCAAAAAAATCTTTAATGTTTTTTCTGGGAATTCGTTTGCTTCCTCCTCTGGCCGGTATAATCGCTAAAATTTTATCTTCCATACGAAAAAATTTACTGTTTCTACAAATTTTTTAATAACAAAATCCTGTTGAGAACGATCCAGTGTGGGATAAAGCGGTAAAGAGATTACTCTTTCATAAAAATTTTCCGCAACCGGTAAACTTCCTCTTTTGTAGCCAAGGGCCTGGTAATAAGGGTGCAAATGCACTGGAATATGATGAATTTGCGCTCCAACCCCTTCTTCTCTAAGGCGCCTAACAATCTCTGAACGATGGCGCGCCAAATTTTCTTTTAAAAGCACCACATATAGATGGTGGGCTGATTTAATTTCGTCAGAATCTTTCTCTAGCAAGTCAATTGTGTCTAAATTTTTGAAAGACTCGTTGTACCTTGCTGCAATTTCTTGACGCCGACTCACGAAGTTATCTATTTTATTTAATTGACTAATACCCAAAGCACACTGTAAGTCAGTCAAGCGGTAATTCATCCCCAAAATTTGCATTTCAAAATACCAATCACCGGGAGATTCGTAAATAAAATTTTCTTTACTTATCCCATGAGTGATGAACTTCTTCATCGTTTTATAATATTCTTCATTGTTTGTTAAGATCGCTCCACCCTCTCCGGTGGTAATGGTTTTTACTGGATGGAAACTAAAAACTGTCAAATCACTTACCGCACCAATTTTTTTACCCTTGTAACTCGCACCCAACGCCTGACAGGCGTCCTCAACAACAATTAAATTGTATTTTTGCGCCAATCGTTTAATTTCATCAAGATTTACCGGCCGACCAGCATAATCTATTGGAGCGATTGCTCTTGTCTTTGAATTAATTTTTTCTTCAATCAAACCAACGTCAATATTACCAGTTCCTGGCTCAACATCTACAAATACTGGTTTGGCACCCTGCCACAAGCCGGCGTTTGATGTCGCCGGGAAGGTAATCGGTGAGGTAATAAATTCATCGCCGGCTTTCAAGCCTGCAACAACATAAGCGGCGTGCAAGGCGGCAGTACCGCTAGAAACCACCACCGCGTACTTGACCCCCGAATATTCCGCCAATTTTTGCTCAAATACTCCAGCCAACGGCCCTTGTGTGAGCTAATCGGATCGAAGTACCTTTACCACAGCATCTACATCGTCTTCGCCTATTGTTTGTTTACCATAGGGAATCATAATTTAAGAGAGAAAAATCTTAAAATTTTCGTCATCTACCCACTTATCATTATTAATACTTGAGAAATGGAAATCGTCTGGCACAGGCCGGCCGGAAGGATGATTTTCTTTATTCCACCAATCGTGCTCCGGGTAAATTATGTAATAATCATCAAACTCAATTGTGTGCCTTGACTCCTCAGGTGTTACCAATGTCTCATGTAATTTTTCTCCTTGTCTAATTCCAGTAACCACCATCTCGCAACCGGGAGCAAGTTTTTCAATCATGTTTTTTATTTTCATACTCGGGATCTTGGGAACGAAAATTTCTCCGCCGTACATTTTTTCCAGCGTTGTAAAAACTAAATTGACTCCCTGATCAAGAGTTATCCAAAATCTAGTCATTTTTTCATGAGTTAAAGTAACTTTCCCGGTCAATTTTTGGCTTTCTAAAATTTTTACTAGACTACCTCTGCTACCAAATACATTCCCATAACGAACTGCGGAAAACTTCGTCTTCCTAACCCCGACATAAGAATTACCACTAATGACTAGTTTTTCAGCACACAATTTAGTAGCGCCATAAAGATTGGCCGGATTGGCCGCTTTATCTGTAGAAATAAACACCACTTTTTCTACACCTTGATTCAAGGCGGTGTTTACCACATTCTGCGTACCTACAATATTAGTCTTGATCGCCTCAAAGGGATTGTATTCTAAGGCTGGAACTTGTTTTAGGGCGGCGGCGTGCACTATAATATCAACCCCCTTGAATGCCATTTCTAGCCGTTCGGCATCACGAACATCTCCAATAAAAAAACGTAACCGCTTTTCCGGGTCATTTATCTCAGCAAGCATTAACGACTGTTTAAGTTCATCTCGACTAAAAACGATGACCCTCCTAGCCTCAGATTTTTCTAGTAAAGTTCTGACAAACCTCTGACCGAATGATCCAGTCCCGCCAGTAACCAATATTGATTTATCCTTTAAAAAATCCAATTGCATAATGATATAAACTAAAATTAACTTATTAAATCTACTATTCTTTTTGCCGCCAAACCATCATCAAAACCAGCATATAATTTTACATAGTACTCGCTTGTCTGTCGATCCTTAATTTTAAAATCATCAATTTTGTGATTATTTATAAATGCATTAAATTCCTTTGGATCACAGCTACTGGCGACGTTTGGACAGGAAAAAAATGGCGGTTTAAAAAATAATCCTGACCCAGCACTTCCAGGTTGCTTAGTTTCACGATAAAACGCTTCTGGTAATATGGAGATACTGTACGTCCCGCAGTAAACCGCCTCCATCGCGGAGGAACTGCCAACACCAATTGCCACGTCAGCAATTGATAAAAGTTCTAATGTGACATGTGGATACCACTGAATCAAATCCTTAATAAAATAATCAGCTGATTTAACTATGTATTTAGCATCAAAATGTTTGGTCCGGCTTTTAACTACTAAACAGGCTCCATTTTCTTTACACCACTTTTTTAAATTACGAACTATATTTTTAAAACGAAAATAAAATAATACATCTTTCAGCTTCTCCCACTGTCTATTCCTTAAAACGAGCAAACACGCACGAATTTTGTTGGCCTCTTCCCAAAAATTAAACGGCGCGGTGATTAATAAAACAATTTTTTTATCATTAGGTAATCCATATTTTTTAAGTAAAACGTCTTTTTGCTGATGCAACGCTGGCACGCAGTCATAAACTGGGTTACCAACAACTATAAATTTTTTTAGTAGCTCTTCTTTTGACGCTTGCGGATAAGATTGAAAATAAATATCAATCATTTTCTGACTGTAAACAAAAATTTTATCAATAAACTTCATTAATTCTGGTACAATTACTAAATAATCTGCATACCATTGCAAACAATAGACCGGGATGCCTCTATTTCTTATATTATTAATCCAATCAGCCGGCGTTTGTTTTGTTTTGGTACTTCCGCACCTAAA
>CAZRZQ010000004.1:7756-31931 GCA_964604585.1 uncultured Gammaproteobacteria bacterium | reverse complement strand
AAATTCTCTATAACCACTGTATCTTCCGGTGGGAACATGTGTACTTCATCTATACCAATCACCTTGTAATCCTCGGTGGGGATCTCCTTTAAACTCATAATTTTAGTCGCTTCTATACCACTACCATTACGAGATAAAATTTTTTCCTCACGGACGTTGCGTTTGCACTGGTAAAGAGCGTGAGGAATATTGGTATATTTCAAAGGCGCAAAGTGGCTAATAAGGTCATACGACTTGCCACTTTTCATTGGTCCCAAGATGAGCACTAAATCCATAATCATTTTGTTTATTCAAATATTACACCACCGTAGCGCTTGGTGAGATAAATTGTACGATTATTCTTCAAATATTCGGCTTTGCTTACGGTTGGTCCAGTGTAATGATAGACAGCTTTATTTTCTAAATCAACTACCCACAAAGCTGGGGAGTAATTTGAATCCAGATCAGGGTTGCTGGTAGCGTTGTAAAGTATGTCGTAACCTAATACTAAGACTTTATTGTTATCTAACCAAACAGCGTCATCAAAGCCACAAGGGGTACCACAGGATAATACTTGTTCATAGGTGTCGTTTTCCAGGTTTATTATTGCCAAGCCCGAATCGACGTCAAAAGCACCCTTAACCACTTGGTTCTGCCGAGAGAGCATTGTGCCAATCAAAGGATCGGCTAACATCTTTTGGTTAGGAGATTTGGCATAGACATTTTTCTCTTGACGTAGATCGTCATCGTTAACATTGCCCTTATAACCAACCCTCTCACCTGGTACCAGTTTATTAACATTTTGTAAAGTGAATTTGTCAAAGGTGAGATAAGGGGTAATTTTATTCCACCAACTAAACCAATCTTGTTTTTCAGTCCGTAATTTTTCGCGCACCAATTTAGACACTTCTTCCTCGTTAATCTCAGAGTTATCCAACAAAGGAAAATCTGACAAAATATTTTCTGGATTGTTTTCTTTGTCTTTAAAATAAAAATTATATGCTAGAAAGCCTAGCAAAGCGAACACAACGACGTCGATTATGATAAACATAATCCACCTTTGTTTTTTATCCATACAATTTTAAGTTAAAATCTTACGCCTATATGCTAACTCGACTTTGCTTATTCGTCAAGTTAAAAATATATAAAATTACTTCCCTTTTTTTGTCACAAAGAAAGCGGCCAAAAAAGTAGCGATCGGGAGCGACAAGGCGACGCCGATTGAGCCAACCAAGGTTCGGACTACTTCAGTCGCAATTACTTCGTTATTAATCGCCTGACCGAAACTAACTGGAGGGTTCTGGTTTAGTTTGAAAAGCAGCAAAAGCGGTAAAGAAGCACCAGTATAGGTTAAAAACAAAGTGTTAACAATCGCGCCCAAGTGAGTATTGCCAATGGCGTAAGCCGAACGAAAGGTTTGCCAGGTGGTATAACTGGGATTAGCCTCGCGGATTTGCTGAACCGCTTCGATTTGTCCGACGATTACATCATCTAGTACACCAACCGCGCCGATTAAAATTCCAGCCAAAAGCAAGCCTTGGAAATTCACCGGCGTGCCAGTCGCACCGATTAAAAACACAGCTTCTTCTTGGGCCAGACCAGTCAATCTCGTTAAACGAGTAAACAACCAGGAAAGAAATAACGTGATTGAAAGAGACAAAAGAATGCTAATGACGGCGAGGTGGGCTTTACTGTTAAATCCTTCGGTAATATATATGATGATGGTAAGGATAAGAAAAGCCCCAACTAGACCAACAAGTAACGGATTAGAACCGCGAATAATGAGGGGCAAAATAAAATACATTATGACGACAAAACTCAAGACCAATCCGATTATTGACTTAACCCCTTTCCATTTACCGACGGCGAGAACGGTCAAAGCAAAAATCGCGGCTAATAAATATAAATAGCCGCGACGAACGAAGTCGAGAATAAAAAATTCATCCTGTCCTTCAGCATTTTCGATGTAATTAACCACAACCTTGTCCCCCACTTTATAATTTTGGGCACTCGCGACATCGATTTCAGAAATGCCATAAAAAACAACCTCTTGATCTTTAAAACTTCCCGTTAAACCTTTAAGGCGTAGATTTTGTTGTTTGGCTAAAGAACCACCCGGGCGAGACAACTCTCGTTCCCGCATTATTTCAATAACTTTCGCTTCAAATATCTCTTGTTTGGTTTCTGTAATTTCTTCTTCTAAATCTGGTGTTTGTGCTTTAACAAAACCGGGTAAAAATAAAACCACCGCTAGAAATAAAAAAGCTAATGTTTTTTTAACATTTAATCGCATAAGATTAATTAGCTATGGATAGCCAAACCCATCTCCTTTTTTTGCTCGTCTCGCAACATCTTGAAGGTGCGAGCGGTGTGACGTTTGTCTTTTAAGAAGTGCTCGATCCATTGTCCACCCAGAAGATGCGGCAGCATGACATAATCGGCGCCGGCTTTATAAAGCTCTTCTGCGTATTTATAATGATAAAGGTTTGCAATAATAAAAGCTTTGGAGCCTTGAGAGCGAATATGATTGATTAAAGTTTTTTGATCATCGGGCGCCGGGATAGTCATAATTATCATTTTCGCTTTAGCGAGCGGTAAGAGTTCTAAAAATTCAACATCGGCCGCATCGCCAAAGAAAGTGTTGACGCCTCTGGCTTTTAATTTAGCCACTACTTCCGGATTAAAATCTACCACGGCAAATGAAATCTTTTTGGCGCGCAAAGCCTCACAGACTTTCCAACCAATCCGATGGTAACCAAACAACCAGATATCGTACTCCTCTACCTTCTTACCTACTTGATGATGTTGGTCTTTGCCAAACAAACGGAAAAATGGCATAAAGAAACGATACAGCTGTTCGTTGTAGGTAATAATATATGAAGAACAGAAGATAGTGAGAAGGGCCACCATCGTGAAAATAGTTATTTCATCACCTTGCAGGTGGCCGAGCTGGCGGCCAGTGAACAAAACGATAAAACCAAATTCGCTGACTTGCGAGGCAGTAAGGCCAATTAAAAAACTATTGCGCCTCGTAAAACGAGCGGAACGGAAAAGAAAATACAAAATTAGAGGGTTACCGATTAGGATAAAAGCGGCTAAGGCCAAGCCTGGCCAGAAGACATTAGCAATATTAGACAGTCCAACCTCGCTCCCTAAAATTACGAAAAACAAAACCAGGAAGAAATCACGTAGGGGTTTGATACGACTGGCTATTTCCGGTTGGTAAGGCGAAGAACCAAGAGATAATCCAGCGACGATAGCGCCGATTTCAATCGAAAACCCGGCGCCATATACTAGACTTGCGACAGCAAAGCACCAGGTGATGGTAAAAATAAAAAGGAACTCGCTGGAACTGGCTATTCTATTCAAAAGACGTGGTAAAAGATATTTGGCGACAAGTATAATCGCCAGGAATAGTACAATGCCTTTAATTAAAAGCTCTAATAGATACTCACCGACCGCTACGTTTTGTTTTAAAATTCCAAGAGTAATTAAGATGGCGATCGCAATTAAATCTTGCACCAGCATTAGACCAATGGTATAACGGCCATAAACGCTATCCGTGTCTTTTTTATCATTTAGAAGTTTTAAAATGACGATAGTGCTGGAAAAAGTAATGGTAACACCAAGATAGAGAGCGGAAACCCAGTTTAAACCCATGAAATAAACGATAGCGGCACCGACAGCGGAAGTCAAAATCACCTGGCTAATACCAGCCCCAACCACGACCTTCCCCACTTTTTTAATGTAATTGAAGTTTAAGTTTAAACCAACAACGAATAACAATAAAACAATACCAAACTGTGAGAAGGCTTCAAACAAATCTTTATCCCCGTGTAGAAGATTCAAAAATAATGGTCCACAGACAACGCCGGCGACAATGTAGGCAACCATTAACGGTTGACGTAGAAGGCGGATAAGAAAAGCCACTGAGATCGTAACACTAAAAAGAATGCTGATTTGAAAAAAAATGTTTTCGGTCATGATATAAATTTAAAAAGCATGGTATTATTTTACCATAAAACCAAAAATATCTAAAGTTTTGGTTAGACTTTAGTCATCCACCACTTTTCGTAAAATTTTAATTTTAGACCGTATTCTTTTTGATTCTAAACGTTTTAATTTTGAAGCGCGAGTAGGACGAGTCGAAAAGCGCTTTTTTGGCACTCTTAAGGCTCGTGTTACCAAATCATTCAGCCGAGCGACTGCGAGTGACCGGTTGCGCCATTGGGTACGCTCTGTTTCGGAAGCAATCGATAATTCACCACGGCTAGTCAGTCGAGAATATAATTTCTTCTTAAGACGTTCTTTCTCTTCCAAAGTAAAAGCATGAGACCGATCAACCGACCAGGAAACCATAACCTTAGTTGAAGTTTTATTAACATTTTGTCCGCCAGCTCCAGATGAACGAGCAAAGACAAAACGCAATTCATTATCGGGAACTAATCTTTGGTTTTTAGAAAACATAGTCGCTCACCACTTTAATTCAAACTCCAACTCCCCGCTCAGACCATCTTTTTCATATTCAATTCTAAGTTCGGTTTTAGCGGGAACATTTATTTTCTTTTTCTTAACCTGAATGGTAAAAGCCTCATGACTTTCGAGGTTGGTGATTAGGCGTTTAAGTTTGTTGATAAAAGCTTTTTTTGAAATATTTTTTTCAATTTCTCGCATATTTTAATTTTTAATCTGATGATTAATCTTAACTCTAAGTATACCACCCCTAAACCTCGGCTTCAATACCTTTTTATATACCTGGTCCAGTCAGATTGACAGATTAGTAAACGGTCGTGTGTAATAAAAATAGAGCTAAATTTAAATAAATTTTAAACTTTTAATTTAATCATATGAAACGAACTAAGGGTATATTTTCTTCTATCGCTTTTTTAACTATTGCGAGTTTTGTACTCCTCCCCTTCCAAGGAGTCTTTGCTGCCGCCTATTTAACTCTCGAAAGTTTTAGTGGGCCGCCCACAACTGTAGTAGTTGAGGGTGGCGGATATACTCCCGGCGAGACTATTTCCCTTTACTTAGGATCCGCCGGTGGTACTCCGGCGGGTACGGCGACAGTTGGTGACGACAGCTTCTGGGGACCGGTTACTTTAAACATCCCGCCAAACACGCCACAAGGTCCACTCGCGATCGTTGCTGTCGGTTCAGTTACGACTGAACCACAAACTAATAGTTTTTACGTGGTGCCATTTACGCCGAGTATTACCATGACTGGTAATAACACGCCGGGAAGCATATTAACCATTACCGGCCAGGGATTTTCCCCTAATGAATCTATACGGTTTACTGTAAACGGAGTAGAGGTAGGTACGGCGGGTACGGATGGAAGTGGCAGTTTCACCGAAGGGAGCGCGATTATCCCGAATGTGGCGGTGGGAAACTATGAGTTACATGCCACCGGGCAAGCTTCGGGATCACGGGCAATTGGTTATTTATATGTCGGAGCATTTTACCCTAGTATTACCCCCTCCACCTATTATCTCTTACCAACTCAGATTTTAAATTTTTCCGGTAGCGGTTTCTCAGCCAATGAAACAATCCAAATTTTTGAAGGTCAAAGCCAAACACCGCTAGGGATCATCTCAGCAGACGTAAACGGCAGTTTTACTGATTCGGGTAATTTAATTATGCCGCTAAGCTACGTTGGGGCAAAAATGTTTAGACTAACGGGCCTAACGAGTGGCGGCTCCGCGCAAGTAGAAATTACGGTCGGAAATTTTAATCCCTTTGCTTCCCCTTCAACTTTTTACATCCTCCCCGGTGAAGTTCTCTCTTTTACAGGTGGCGGCTTTGCCGTCAATGAACCAGTGGAAATTTTCTTTGAACAAACTAAAATGAGTGAATTTACGACAGATTCTGAAGGTAACTTCTCTGCTTTAGGGAACATTGTTATACCCTTTGACTGGACAGGTAGCAGTCGCACCTTCCGTTTAGTAGGACAAGTGGGAGGTGGACAGGCAGAAGTTACACTCACGGTTGGACAATTTAATTCTTTAGTCACTCCTTCCACATATTATTTACCCGCCGGAGAAGAGATTAGTTTTTCTGGAACGGGATTCGCGAGCGGTGAGATAATAAACGTACGGGAAGGCCAAAACCCAGCGGTTCTGGCAAATATAACCGCGGACGCCAGTGGTAACTTTGAGGGCGCCGGCACTTTAACTGCTCCGTTTAATTGGGCTAATAGTAGTCGCACCTTTTATTTTGTTGGTCAGAGTAGCCAAACTGAGGCCGAAGCAATTATTACCGTTGCCGCGTTTTCTCCCCAGGTTTCACCATCCAGCTATTACCTTTTACCAGGGAGTGAAATTACTTTTACCGGATCAGGGTTTGGTAAATCAGAAAATGTAAGTGTCACCGAGGGACAAAGTAATACCGTCCTCTCAACAATTATTGCCGATACAGTCGGCGCATTTGAAAACAGCGGTGCCTTTACCATTCCCTTTGATTGGACCAATAAAAAAACAATTCATTTACAAGGATTAAGTAGTAGCGCCGAAAGCCAATTAGACATTACAATCGCAGCCTTTAACCCCAGCATTACTCCTTCCACTTACTACATTCTTCCTGGGCATAGTTTAACTTTGTCTGGCGAAGGATTCACACCCAACGAAGAAGTACAAATAAAAATGAATGGCGGTCCACCAATTACCGCCATGACGACCTCGACTGGTGGTTTTGTAGAAGCCGGACCGTTTGTTGCACCGTTCTCTGGCAATAGCATTAGCTTTATGGCTGAAGGACAGACTAGCCACGTGCGAGTAGATTTAAATATTACGCTTGGTAGTTTAAACCCTATTATTGAACTAGATAGTTATTATTCTTTGCCCGGAACAATTGTGAACGTTAGCGGGAATGGTTTTACGGCTAATGAAGTAGTGACAATACGCTTAGGTGAAGGAAGCACCGAAGCCACAACGGACGAAGCAGGAAGTTTTACTACCACTCCGATTACAATTCCCTTAAATGCACCTGGGCCAACTATTAATGTTACCGCGACAGGCAACACCAGTAACGCCCAAAGTTCAACCTCACTGACGCTTGCTCCCTTCGCCCCACAGATTACCCCGAGCGCTTGGTTTACCACACCAGGAACAGCTATAACTTTTGAAGGGTTAGGTTTTAGTGGAAATGAAATAGTAAATATTAAGTTAAACAATTTAGATGTCGGTACCGCGACAACGGATGCTACCGGCGCCTTTAGTTCCCCTGGTATTACTATTCCTTTCAGCGCTACCAACGCCCACTTTACTTTTACTGGCGCCGGTAGTCACGCGGAAGCCGCAATAGACATTTCTCTTGCAGGCTTTATTCCTCAAGTAGAACCGAGCACTTGGTACACCCCAGCGGGATCTAATGTTACTTTTACCGGTAGCGGATTCGCAAGTGGTGAAACAGTAAATATTTCTTTAAATAATACTGGGATTGGGTCAGCGACAGTTACTAGCGAAGGGGCCTTTACGACCGAGCCATTAAATATCCCCTACGGAGCGACAACAGCTAATTTCCACTTTACCGGCGCAACGAGCGGTGCTAATGTCGATATCCCGATTACCATTGCTCCACTAAGCGCAGCTGTTATCCTTTCTACTTATTATGCTTATGGTGGTTCCCCCCTAACCGTGACTGGCCTCGGTTTTGGCGATAACGAAAGTGTAGATATTACCTTTGGTGGACAGACATTAGGAACAGCCACGACGAATGGCAACGGTGACTTTACCTTGGAAACTACCGTGCCTTATTTAACCTCAGGCGAAAAAACAATTGAGGCAAAGGGAGTAAATAGTAATGCTGTGGCCACCACCAACTTTACCATGCCGACCTTTTACCTCGGACTGGAATTAGGTTCTTACGCTGGGGCACCGGGAAGTAACATAACCTTTATTGGGAGTGGGTACTCCCCGAGTGAAACGATAAACGTAACGACTGATCGGACGGGTGAAACGGCAGTACATAGCTTTACGACAGATGCCGGTGGAAACTTTAACAATTCAGGCTATGCTGTACCAGTAGATTTTGTGGAAGGTACACTGAACATAACCATTAAAGGCGAACACAGCTTAACACCTTTAAACGTAACCTATTATGTGACTGGAGGATAATTTAGAAAGATCCTCTTCGCTTGACTCATTATTACTAACCAAATACGCTAAATATATACTCGTTTTAACTTTAGAAAGGTCGCTTAATTATTAAGCAAATTAAACTATATGCCTAACACATCTATCATGGGTAATAAAATCACCACGGTAAAGACCGTCAGCGGTGTAGACATAGTCCTCGGTCTGTGGTTAGTTATAAGCCCATTTATCCTTGGTTACGGCAATTTAGCCACCCCAATGTGGAACAGCGTCATTGTCGGTATCGCAGTAGCTGTTCTTGCCGCTAGCCGCACCGGAGGCGAAGGATACCGTCGAGCTTGGCCGAGCTGGGTAAATGTCGTCTTAGGTGTCTGGCTAATCTTCTCGCCATTCATCCTCGGCTTCGCTGAGGTCAATGCCGCGTTGTGGAATACACTCATCCTTGGTATTGCCGTTGCTGTACTAGCGGCTTGGAGCGCTATGTCCACTCCCAACAAACAGATGTAAACTAAAATTTGAAACTAAAAACCATCGACCATAGTGCCGGTGGTTTTTAGTTTTTCAGGTAGAAAATCCAAGCGTTATTTATAAAAATTTATTTTCATACGGACTAAACGGAAAATCTTTTCTCGTTTTACGCCGATATTTATCCAGTTTTTCTAGATATTTAGCTACACGTCTTAGAGGGATGTCTTTTATATGATAAACCAAACGTTGTCTGGCATCGGGGCGTCGATCAAAACTTAATAGGTCAGACAACTTTCTAGCTATTGAGTCTAGCGTACTAAGTAATTTAGCATAAGTTTTAGCATCATATTTAAATACCTGGAATAGATCTTCATAAGCGGTGCTAGATGTTAATCTTTTAGGTATCTGCAAAGGGTCGGTTCCATCTACTAAAAATGCCATGAATTCCATTTTAATACCAACTAAGCTATGATTGTGGTGAGGAAAATCTTTATCTAACTTTTCTGCTGCCTCTTCAAGCGCCCATTGTGTTCCGAGTTGGTTGATTTTCTCCGCGCTTACTAAATGTTTTTTTCGTTCATATTTGTTCCTTCTTTCTTCTGATTCAGGGTCAATAACTGCGTCTATAGCGTGGTGACGTTCATGAGATAAAATTCCTTCTTTATTCAGACCAGCTGAGCCATCGATAAGCACAACAGAAACTTCTAGGTTCTTATCATTGACAACGATAGTATTACCATAACAATGTCTACCGACGCTTGGTTTGTTTGCCAATTCAGAACCATAATATTTTTTGAAAAAAATATCATAGTCACTTTTTGCTTGAAATTCAAAGATGACCATTGTCTCCTGCTGGCTTAGCCTAACTATTCCGGTCGGCGCACTACCCAGGGCTCTTACAAAGAATGCCCGGCCTAATTCTTCGGGGCCCGCTTCTTTGCCTAAAGAATCTCTTAACTGTGAAAAAACATCTTCGACATGCTCCCAATTTTTTAAATATTTTTCTCCTATACTTAAAATAGATGATGAAATCTCAGCCGGCAGATCAGGTAAACGCCCCACCTTTACAGCTTGTAAACTCAAAACAAACTGCTTTTTAGTAGATCCCTTGGCTCGATAATCTAACCGAGAAGCAACTTCACTCATTATTTCTCTCTGCTTAAAAACTAAGTCTTCCAATTTTGACTTTTCCTTCTCTTCTTTTCTGTGATCCACATCGCCAACTTCTGGTTCATCTAAATCATATAAGTGAAAGAGGGAGAAAAAATGATCGAGCACATTACTCATGCCGTATTCCGCTACTTTAACCAGTAATCTAGAAACCTTACGCTGTTCTTCAAAGTTCAATCCCCTTAGTTTGCAATTAAAAATATCAGTATACTGATCTATCCAAAAAAGTAGAGCACCGACATCGTGTACATCCTCACAAACAACAAGCGCTTGGACAGAACGCTCAAGCCCGGCTTCGGCCGCTTCTATGACTTCTTCATCAATTACTTCTGGCGAGACCTTAAAATATTTCCTTATAAACCTTAAATTATTTTCCATCATTATAAACATTCCCCCGACAGGTTGACAATCGGAAATAAATTTAATTATCGCCCTCTTAGCATAAGTTTTTAGCTCGGGATTTTCTAGCTCCTCCGGAGAAGCGGTCTGCATTATTTTTTTTATACTATCTGCCATTGCCACAGGATCAAGACTTAAAGCTTTCTCTAGTTTAACTGCTAAGTCTTTACCAAGCACTGTTTCTTTTCCCACACCTTCTCCTGAGCCATGTAAATTCATATTGTTACGATGCGTAAGCATTTATATTTATTGTAAAAATAGACGTATTTATAATACCAAATGCTGTTATTTATGTAAAACATCTAAAAAACCAGCCCATAAGGACTGGTTTTGTTAGAAATGTTATTACTTTTTCTTGGCCTTGGCTTTCTTTACTGGTGCTTTACTTTTTTTAGCTACTTCCTTTTTTCCAAGGGCTTTCGGTTCTTCGTCTTTTGATTCAAAGAACATTGGTTCGCTCTTCGGAGTTAAGGTCGCAAGCATTGCCATAATCTTGTCGAGCTTAACGTTTAAAGCATCGATTTCTACCTTAGTAACAGTGCTAGTGCTTCCACCACCGGTACGAGGAGTAAAGTTACTACCACCAGCATTGTTGTGGCGGAAACCACCACCAAAACTCTTTTGAGGGAAAGAAGGGCGTGAACTTGCGCCGCCTTGACCCTTAAAACAGTTACTGCAAAGTACAGGGCGATCACCAGTTGGGCGAAAAGGTACTTGGCAATCATTGCCACAATCGCTACAAGTAGCTGGGAACATCTGTTTTGGGCCGTCATCACGACCACCAAAACGACGTGGGCCGCCACCAAAACCACCTCGACCACCACCACGATTCTTGTCAAATTTGTTAAATACCATGTTATTAATACTAGTTAATTAAAGTGCAACAGCCGGGAGTATAGCATAGATTACAATAAAATACAATGGCCGTGGGCTATAACCGCACGAAACATGATTTTTGTATCATTTTGAGACAAATAGGCCACTGTTGCCAATTATTGAAAATTCCGTATAATACAGGTGAAGAAGTTTTAAATAGTCCTTAATTTTAAACTTATGACTCTCGAACCATTTTCCAAACACACAAAGGTGTTATTGACTATTTTTGTTTTACTTCTTATCGGCGGTGTTATTTACCTTTTCTCCCCCACTTGGTTTGGGCAAAATCGAATACAAGTTAAAAACGAAGATCCAAAGAATTTTGAAATTACATTTCCGGAAAGTTTAAACCAGAAGTACATTAGCGAAACTAAATGGCCACCGACAGTTACAATTAGCGCCAGTGACCAAGCATCTCGCTGTGAAGTAACTGGCCCCTATGAAGAACCCGGACGAGAGAGTAGCTTGCCAACAAGAGTTAGTCGTCAGTTCCTCGCCGGAGAAGTGTATTGTATAGAAGCTGTAAGCGAAGGCGCGGCTGGTTCAACTTATACCGAATATACCTATACAACTATTAAAGACGATAAGTTGGTTAAAATTAATTTTACCCTTCAATTTTTAGGGTGCGACAACTATGACGAACCGGAAAAAACAGCCTGCACTCGTGAACGTATAACTTTAGATTTAGACAACATAATTTCCGAAGCGGTTTCCAAAGGTTAAAGACATTAAAAAACAAGGCTTGGTTTTAGCCTTGTTTTTTTATTATCTAATGTTCTCATTCTCTAGTTAATCCCCAACAATTGCACTTCAAATACTAGAGTGGCCTTTGGTGGAATCGGACCATGGCCAAATTCTCCATAACCAAGGTGATAAGGAATAGTAAGTTTTCTCTTTTCTCCGACTTTCATCCCAACTACACCTAAATCCCAACCTTTAATAACCATGCCACCACCGAGATTAAACGAAAATGGTTCGTTTCGATCAAGACTAGAATCAAACTTTGATCCGTCTTCAAAGGTGCCGGTGTAGTGCACGGAAACAGTGTGCCCCTCTTTTGCTTCTTCCCCTTCTCCGGCTTCTAATATTTCTACTAATAAATCTTCCATAAAATTAGTTAGATTAAATTAATGAATAAATTATCTATTTTGTGGAGATTAGTTTAACGTCTTCAGGCTTTAAAATGTCTAGCTCTACCAAGCGTTTTAAAAGACTCTCCATGTCAGTGTAGAGTATTGGTAAATATCCGACTTCGTCTGAACTTTCTAAACTTTTTCTTGAATCATCGATAAAAATTAATTCGTTGGGTTCTATGTCGAGCTTCTTGGCAAAGGACTGGTAAACAAGTGGATCGGGCTTCATAACCCCTTCTTCAACCGAAAAAGCAACCACATCAAAAATATCTTCCGCGCCATGACTTCTTATTTCCTTAGCTCCCAAAGAAGACATGTTACTTAAAAGCCCAACCTTAAAACCATTTTCTTTTACTAGCTTAACTAATGAAAACATGGGTTGGTTCAAAGAACTGGGGGGCATTTTGTCAACATGAGCCAAAAATCCTTCGACTTCTTCTCCCCGACCCAATTCAACAAAAATTATTTTCCAGAAATCCTTTGGGTCGTATTCACCGATGTTTAACAAGTGGTTGTGCTTAAAATATACCTCACGGGCTTGATCTAAAGGAATATTTAAATATTCGGCTGCAGTGTGGTAAAGCTTAAAAGAGTAAAGATACAAGACCCCACCCCAGTCAAAGCCGATTGCTTTAAATTTATTAGACATAGTTTACAAACTCCCCAGGTCAAGACGAGTGTCAAAATTAATTTCTTTAACAAAATCCGGCATGTGACTTATGAGAACCAGGGCGCCATCGTAGTTGTTGACTGCTTTAGCAATGACCGGAATGTGACGGAAATTAATGTGGTTAGTAGGTTCGTCTAAAACCAATAACCCTGGTTTCATTAATACAAGACGAGCAAACGACAACAAACCCTTTTGACCTTCGGATAAGTCCGACACTTTATTACCCATGAGCTCACCGGTGATTAAAAATCCGGCAGCGATCGAACGCATATCTTGGAGATCTGACCCATCGGTTAAAGCACTGCTCAAAGAATCGAAAACAGTTTGTTCGTAATCCAGAGTAGCAAAATCCTGGCTGTAATAACCAATGCGTGTATCTTTTAAAATAATCGCGTCTTCGTTACCGCCATTGACCAGAGTCCGCAAAAGTGTACTTTTGCCAATGCCGTTTGGACCGGAGATTAAAAGACGATCGCGTTGTCTTAACAAAATATTTACGGTTTTTTCCACCGGCTCGTGGTTTTTAATGATCTTAACGGATTTAATAACAACAATATTGCCAACAATCCCCTGGGCGGGTATGGTAAAATCTCTAATCGTCTTATCTTCACGCCTTACATCCACCTTGTTCTCTTCTAAATCTTCGATCTCTTCTTTTAATTTACTGGCCAGTTTACGCATCTTACCACCCTTGTTGGCGAAAAAGTTTACCTTTTCTTTGTTGTCTTTAATTTCCTTTTCCAATTGAGCATTCTTTTTAATTTCTCTTTCAATTCGAGCGTTAATTTCTTCAACAACCGAATAATAGTCGCCGACATAGGTTTCAATCTTTTTGGTAAAGACATCTAGATAAACCACGCCTTCGGTGAAACAGTTTAAAAAGTCGGCATCGTGGGAGATGACCATGACAGTTTTGTCATACATGACGAGAAATTCGATCAGGTGATCAATCCCGGCTTTATCTAGGTTATTCGTTGGCTCATCCAAAAGTAAAATGTCTGGATTCTGGATCAAGGCAAAGGCTAACAAAATTCTTGCCTGTTGGCCACCAGACAAATCCCCTACTTTCCGGTCAAAAGGAACTGTGAGGTTAACGGCGTCCATTACTTTACTGATCTCGCTTTTTAGTTTATTAGGATTACCACCGTAGGCGTTGGCGAAATATTCTTCAATAGTTAGAACTAGATCGGCCTTGTCTACCATTTGTGAGGCTGTGGCGATAGAAGAGTTGTCGGTAATAAAGACATTGCCCTTGGTTGGTTTTAGTTCACCTTTTATTAATTTAAAAATTGTACTTTTACCAGCACCGTTTTGACCCATCAAAGTAATTTTTGCTCCCCGGCGGACGCTAAAACTAACCTCGTCTAAAACAGGCTTTCTTTCCACATATTCAAAGGTAACATTGTCAAAACGCAGAATGACATTTTCCGCCATAGGGTTGATATGAATAACGAGCCTGTAAAAGGTTCGTTATGGGGGCAATATTACTATGAATTTAGCTAACTGTCAATAAGTTAGACAGCACACTACGGAAGATAAAAACGAGTCATCTCGCGTCCAGCGAGGTGCACCCGTCTTTTACTATCACTTTTTACGATGAGGACAACCGACCCAACAACAAGGGCGGCGTATTCCTTCTTTAAGTTCCGAGCACACCCTCTCGACATGCTGTTTCCTGGTTTCCAATTTTTTTACGGAGGTTGTCCAACATATCCATTCGTTACGCGCAAGCGGAGTTATACCCTCCCAGGCTTTTAGTGCTAAGTCATCAGAAATAAGTGCTTTACGTAAATCTATCGGCACCTTATGCACCACACCATTAGAAATTTCTTTTTTGGTCATAAGATTATTTCTTTTCCTTTGGCGGTCCCCATTGCCAGCGTGGTTTTTCTCCTTTCCAATAACCGAAAATAAATATAAGCGTGATCATCAGCAGTAAACCCAAAAGCGCCGCGCCAGGAGCGTCGTCAGTGTCCCCAATGTAAACACCAGCAATAACAATAGCCATGCCTATAGCCACAACGAGCCACCCCTGCCACTTCACCGGCACCCAGCCCCATCCGTAGAGCCGTGCTTTGAACCAATAGCCCTGCGAATTGTCTCTTAGATATTTTATGTATTCTTTGATCATATATTTTTATCTTTATAATTTAATAATACTTCCGTTGGGGAGATACCGCCAAGAACTTTGTGCGGAAAATAATTCCACGCATCGCTTACCAACTCAAGCACATTGCCCAATTCTGAAGCGTCTCCACCACGGTCAAACATGGCCACGACTTTCATCGTGTCGTCGCTGTCCTTTTCGTTATAAATGGCATCCCGGACATGATCTAAACTAAATTCGCTTTCCGTTTCCTTGAGCATATCCACGAGCTCTTGCTCGACTTCTTTCCGTCGTTTTAGAATTTGTTGTTTTGATTCAATTTCCATAGTACTTTAGGTGTATTAAGCATTGTTTCCCATTTTTACATATTACAAGTAATATGGTATGCAAAAAAGAAGAACAACCATTATTTAAATTATCATTTGTCTGAGATGTCTCCGCTTTCTATCATAGCTCGAGCTTTTTCATCCATGGTCCAAAAACGTTTGTGTTCGAAAAAATGTTCTTCTAATTCTTCAAGAGTTTTATCAAAATTTTCACTTACTGGTGGCACACCAGTAATTTCTCCATTGTCTATTAGTAAATTAACACCATTTACATCAGCATCATCCTTAATAATTAAGCTTAGTATCTTTACTCCCAAAACCGTTGCGGCGGCTGAACGGTGTTTCCCTCCGGTCATAAAATATTTTGCCTGGGGGTGGTCTTTTAAAAACTGTTCTAACACTTTTTTATAACTAGCATAACGCACTTCGTCTTTGGCTAAATACTTAACAACAATGTCTACCGGAACAACAACAATGGGTTCAATTTCAATACCTGATTTTAATTTTTCATAATACGCAGCAAATGCTTCCGGACTGTGGAGTGGCGGGTAGTCAACCATGGCGATAAGCTGTTTGGGCTCTAGAGATATTTTTTTCATATTTGTTTAGACATTTTAACATTGCCGCCTTTAGTTTTACCGACCACTTCAAATCCTACTGACCTGTAAAAATCCGTCAGGTGTGTCTTCTCTGGATCATGCGATAATGAAAAATATTTGTACTGCACTGGAAAATTAGTTTTTAAAACCTGATGTAACAACCCCTTCCCTACACCCTGCTTTCTATGGCTCTCTAAAACATAGAGTTCTGAAATAAAAATAGAGTTGGGTAATTGATCGTGAGTATTATTGAACAGTTCAACCAAGCAATACCCAATAATACTGCCCCCATTTTTAGCCACCCAAACCAACTTGTTGTTTAAGGCTTGTTTAATTTTATTTTCTTTTTTAATTGAGGCTTCAGTACTGTCTAGAAGACCGCTTAATTTAAGCAGTTCCGTAAAATTTTTAATTGTGGCTAATGTTATATTCATCATAGTTTAATAGCTAAAGTATAGTTCGAAATATAGCTCCCGTCAATAAAAAAATAGTGGCCTGAATAAGCCATTATCTTTGTGAGCTCCGGGGGCGGGATTCGAACCCGCGACCAATTGATTAACAGTCAACTGCGCTACCGCTGCGCTACCCCGGAATAAATTGTAACGATAAAAATTATACAATATTGCTCTAGATTCGTCAATGGCCACTTTTTGTTTCTGGTATGGTGGGATTACAGGTCTGGAATTCTCTGCCCAGACATGATATATTACACCACGTTCTAGATAGTTTTCATTATTACTCCTCCCTAAATGGTCATCGCTATCCCCCGCTCTAAACGTCTTTTTGACATCATAATGTCAAGTTTTTTGTTGTTAATATCTCTCCCCTTTTGTCTCTTTATGCTGATTTGGATTGTGACCGAACAGGCTTTACTAAAGGAATCACGTGGACCGTTGTTCTATAAAGAAAAAAGAATCTCGCAAGGAAAGATTTTTATGTTCTACAAGTGGCGGACTTTTAAAGTTAAGGCGATTGAAGCGGCCTTAAAGGCCGGCGCGGTTATCCACACCGCCGAGTTACAAAGAAAGCCAGAAAATCTTACTTACTATGGAAAATTTTTTAAGAAGATATACATGGACGAGCTACCACAACTCTGGAATGTTCTTAGGGGGGATATGACGCTCGTCGGACCACGTCCGACTAATTTAGTAAACTCTACTAACTACAAAAATTCTGGGGATTACACTAGAGAAATAATAATCTGTGGCTTAACCGGCCCTTACCAGGCTCAAAAAGGCGGTACTGGACGCCAGTTTGAACTGGACAAGGAGTACATCGAGTTTGTTTCCCATAACCCCGGTTGGAAAGTAGTGTTACGAGATATTAAAATAATTTTGAAAACGATAAATGTGGTTTGGCAAGCGAAGGGGATCTAAAAAAACACCTCACAACGTGAGGTGTTTTAAAATATCGTTTATTATCTTTTAGGCTTTTCTCGCCGCGCGGACACGGTCATTTTCTGTTAGATTTTGTTTTCTTAGGCGGACATTCTTTGGTGTAACTTCCAAATACTCATCTTCCCGCATTACCTCCAAGCCACGCTCCAGAGTTAGGTCTAGTGGTGCTGTCAGCTGGATAGCGAAGTCGGCGTTAGATGAGCGCATATTGGTCAAATGCTTGCCCTTAACAGGGTTAACGGTCATATCTTGTCCCTTAGCCGTCATACCGATTACCTGGCCCTCGTAGACGTCTACATTGGGTAATACATAAAGGATACCACGTTCCTGGAGGTTAGACAGGGCATAGGTCAAAACCTTACCAGTTATACCTGAAATCATCGAACCATAATCGCGGTGAGCAATCTCACCAGCGTGGGGTTTAAAACCAACCACCTCAGTACACAGAATGCCCTCGCCTTTGGTGTCTACTACAAATTCACTACGGTAACCTAAAAGTCCGCGGGTAGGAATCTGGTAGATTAACCTGGTATGGTTTTCTTCTGGGGCCATGGACATCATGACACCTTTGCGTTTAGCTATTTTTTCAATGATCGTGCCACAAAATTCACTCGGGACGTCAATCGTCGCTTCTTCATATGGCTCCAATTTTACGCCGTCCTCTTCTTTAATAATTACGCGTGGCATGGATACTTGAAGTTCAAAACCTTCGCGACGCATGTTTTCCATGAGGATGGCGATATGTAATTCACCACGACCGTCTACTTTGTAGTAATCGGCGGAAGAAAAGTCAATACGTAACCCCACATTAACTTCCAATTCTTTTTCTAAACGCTCCTTAATCTGGCTATTGGTTACGTAACGGCCTTCTTTGCCGGCAAAAGGAGAATTGTTTACTAAAAAGTTTAAAGAGATAGTTGGCTCGTCAATTTTAATTGCTGGCAGAAGTTCACGGTTTTGGTCGGTCGCAATAGTATCTCCAATGTAGATGCCTGGCAAACCAGCCATCATAACAATGTCGCCAGCAACGGCTTCGGTTACCTCTTTGCGGTTTAATCCTTCAAAGGTAAACAGTTTGGTGATTGTACCGGTTACAATTTCACCTTCGCTCTTTTTATCAAAAACCTTGTCTCCGCTTTTAATTTTTCCTTCATAGACGCGACCAATACCCATGCGACCGAGGTAATTGTCATAAGCTAAGTTAAAAGGTTGAAAAGCAAAAGAAGCTTCGACATCACCTTTGGCGGGAGTGACTTTTTCTAAAATAGTATCTAGTAAAGGGGTAAGATCTTTGGAATCATCCGTAAGCGCCATTTTAGCCACACCTTCTTTGGCAATGGCGTAGACGGTAGTAAAATCCAATTGTTCATCGTTCGCGCCAAGATCCATAAATAATTCCAGAACCTGCTCCACGGCCCATTCGGGCCGAGCAGCGGGCTTGTCAATTTTATTCATGACAACAATTGGCTTCAAACCTAACTCGAGAGATTTTTTTAAAACAAATTTAGTTTGGGGCATCGGACCTTCCTGAGCGTCAACAACCAAAAGAACCGAGTCAATGGATCGCAAGACACGCTCTACTTCTGAACCAAAGTCAGCGTGGCCCGGGGTGTCTACGATATTAATTTTGGTGCCCTTGTAGAAGACACTAGTATTTTTAGAGTAAATGGTAATACCACGCTCTTTTTCCAAAGCGTTCGAATCCATGCTGGCGCTAGCGTCTGTCGTCATGCCCGTTTGGGTCATCAAAGCATCGGTCAAACGAGTCTTACCGTGGTCAACGTGGGCGATAATAGCAATATTTCTAATTTCCATAGGTAGAATTTGGCCAAAAAATCTTGGCCGACACGGCATTATAACCTAAAACAAAGGGTTTGTCAATATCTGAAGCAAAAAAAAGGATTAAAAAACCCTCTAATTAAAGAGGGTTTTGAAATTTGAGCTATTAAACGCGAGTAACGTTTACAGCGCGTGGACCCTTGTCAGAATCCTCGACATCAAAGGATACAGTCTCGCCAACCTTAAGGTCAGAAAACTGTACGCCATTCAAAGCAGTCTCATGAAAGAAAATGTCTTTTTCGCCGCCTTCGACAGCGATAAAGCCAAAATGCTTCTCATTGACCAAATTTTTGATGGTACCTTGCATAATATGTATGTATAGACTAATGAAAAAATAATTTAGCTGAAACTCGACGACTTTTTCTACTTAAATTATCTAAATACAGTATAGCATGTTTTAGCTAAAAAGTCAAATGAATATGGTAGAGAGGGCTAAATTAACTGGTAATCCCTCGCTGGCTTTTTAGCTCCCCGGAATACTACGTTGGTCATATTCTCTACCCCAAACTGGCGACCGTCTAAGAATCCGCTCATGGCGGCTTCCGCCAACCAACCGCTATTAACCCAGTCAAAGAGCCATTCATTGGTGTAACGTGGGTTTTCTTGAGAAATCCCCGCGCCTACCGTCTTCAGCCAGATCTTATTGTAATCTTCTTGGCTACCGAGCGGTGGAGCAATAATAATTGGCAAACCAAGGGCGCTGTAGAAAATTAGCTCACTAGGTTTGGTCCATAGGACGTCAGTAGTACGCAAGGACTTGTTAAATTCCGTAAAGTAGTCCTCTTTGTTTAAGGCAAAAATAATATTAATGTTTTTCCCAACAAGTTTAGCTAACCCGGATTCATTTAATAACTTTTGGAAATACAAATAGACATCGTTACGGGTACCAGCCACTAAGTTGAGATTAATCCTTTTATCTACCAAAGCGCCATACAGACTTCGTAAAAGATCTTTCGCAATATTTCTCTGGGCTCCGGCACCACCAACAGCAAAAGACAAAGTCAATGGATGACGATGTACTTCGTTTAATTTAGAGTCTTTGAAAAATTGCTTAAAGGTTCCGCTAAACTTCTGCCGGTAACGACGTTCCGGATCTAAGTTAACAATTCTTTCAGATAAGTCGGCTTTTAAAAGACCGAGTTTACTGGTACCAAGATTTTCTTCGGGTAAAGGGAAACCTGTTAAATGAACATTTTCATCTTTAACACCATACAAACTAAGACGCTCCGTTGCCCGGCGACAGGGAGTGAGATATTTTATTCGGCTCTTCCTCGGGCTAAGCGGTGCCCAGGCTCTTGCAATGTCGCTGTCACAGATAACACAATGGATATCTTCTTTAAAACCATGCTCTTCGGCCATAAAGGCCACAGCTGGAAAAGTCGTAATGAGCGGAATGTTCTTTTGGTTTAAAAGTCGGACTAGTTGTTCTCCCCAACCACCACGAACCGTGCGGTAAGTGGTTATGAGTTGAAAATTTGGCCTCGTTAAATCACGGGTAGGATAAAACGGCTGGATGCGCTGCATCCGGTCGATTAGGAGATCAAACAAAAAATTGCCGACGAGTGGGATATTTTTTGAACGCGAAAAAAATTCATAAAAATGCCGTGAGCCCTGCCAGATCGCCCGGTCTTTATTCGAAATGCCCTGGTAATTGTTGGCTATTATTACTTTGCCGGTTGGCGACAAATGCCGCAATGGATAAGCGGCTCTTTGGTGACCATAGCCCATGTCGACAGCGACGACCCAAGCCTCCTGCATAAAGCAAAATTATTTAAGACGTTTATTGTGGGCGAAGATAAAGCCCATAGTTTTATCAAATTGGGAAGGAAATACTCGGACACTAAAACCATTTTCGCGGAATTTGTTTTCGATTTGTTTATAGTCGTCCTTACGCCTATTATGATACTCCAAAATTACATTTTTTACTAGAGTAAATTCATCTTTATCCCAACTTTCGATGATCGAAAACTCACCACCTTCAATATCCATTTTGATTAAACCAACTTTTTTCACTTTTATTTTCTTTAACAAATCCAAAAGCGAATAACTTTTAACTTTTTGGTATTCCCCCTCCCCCATTTCTTGTTCCACCACTTCGTGGTTGTGGCTGTCTTTGGAAATGCGCAAGTTGGCTTCACCTGTTTCGCTAGCCAAGACTCCGGGCACAATCTCCACACCAGTAATATTATTCATTTCAAGATGCTTTTTTAATTGAGCCAAGTTATTTTTTTCCGGTTCAACCGCATAAATCTTTACTTTCTCGTTCAAAAGGCGGGTGTACATAGCAAAGAAGCCAGCGTGCGCGCCGATATCTAGAATCGGGTCTGCGGTTTCTTCTATGACATCTTCTGCAATACGGTATTCGCGAAACTTAAAAATCTCGCGCATGACGCTTTCGTCGGCCTCATCCCGAATTATTACCTGTAAACTTTGGTCTTTAAATTTTATAATCTTAGAGGGCATTTCATTACCAATATGCATTTTTTACATAATGCTTTAATTGAGTATATCATTTTCTTGTCTCCTCGACAATAATAAAAAGACCATAAGTCTTTTAAAGATGAGATATTACAAACAACTCTAGAGACTTACTCCACTTGTGATACAGTTTTTAAAAGTTCCTTCCCCTTCTCGGCCCATTCTGTAAGGCCGAGGTATTGTTTCTCAAAAATGTAGTTATCTAAAAGATAGACTATTTCTTTAGAATCTTTGAGAGAAGTTAATTGCTTTTTAATTAATTGAAAATGTATTTCTTCACGAATCTGTTCATCTTCTATTTGCAACCATAAACGTTTATCTAAGATATCTTGTACATTATTTTTATCAGCAATTCGACTTTTTAGATATTTAACCAAATCGGCCTGTACTGCTTCGATCGACTGAGTAGAAGTTCTGATCACAGCTGGTAAAGGAAACTTGGTAAGAGATTTCTCAGGATTATCTAGATCGAGGTGGTAATCAACGGTGGCAAAATATGGTTTCATGGTTATGGTAATTCGTTCTGGGTGTTTGGCGAGGTCGGATTCAGCATAACCCTTTAAAAGGGCGTAGAAATATGGGAAGCTGAGTTCAGAATCGACAAAAGAAAAACCTATTTTTGTTAAAGGCAACATGGTGATTGCGCTAGATGGTCCAATCGTTTTAATAATGACATCTTTCATGAACACCGCTTGGTTGTGGCTACGCTGAGGATCGCCAATGCCAAAACTTTGGCGATCGCGCAACCATTGTAGTGATTCGGTAGTCGGTAATTTCAAAAGGCGCAAAATACCGAGGGTTTGCGAAAACCCAACTTTAATTACAAAGTCGGCCTTAATACCTAATATTTTTTCAATCTGTTTTATGGTATATTCATGTCCGGCCAACCGACAGGCGTTGCCTAAATAATACTGGCCGGGTGGAAAATTACCAGGTGGGATGTAAACATAGGTACCGCGCGGTACAGAGGTAATTTTAATTGTCCATTTTTCAACATCAAGAGAAAACATGTGGATAGCATCACAGTGCGAGCTGGTGGCAGATTTACGCGAGTCTAAACCAAGTAAAAGGATGTTGATTATTTTTTGGTCTTTCAAAACGGCTTCGGTAATACTCAAAGTAGAGGTGGAGAGTATCTCCCCCGTCCGATTCTCCATGGCTTTATCCACCACATCTTCAACCGTAGTTTTTGAGTCTTTATTCCACTCGCTAAGTAGCGGGGCAACCCAAATAACCGCACCGACGAGGGAAACAATGACTACCATGATAAGGAAAAGGAGTTTCTTGGACATAACCTAAGACCAACAATATCTTTATGTTTTTATTATGCACTGTCCAGTTTATTATGTACAGAGGATAAATACAAAACCAACCTTAACGGCTGGTTTGCTTTGCTCGGGGACTTGGATTCGAACCAAGATAAACGGAGGCAAAGTCCGTTGTCCTACCATTAGACGATCCCCGAAGGTGTTTTAAACCCGCCTGCCGGCGGGCTTTTAAACTTTCGTTTTGTATTGTAAATAACTAGACCTTTAGCTGTCGGCGCATCGCAAGCATACTGGTTAAAACGGTCAAAAGTATGACTGCAAGGAGTTGGATGCCAACGAGGAACAGGATAGATGATTTATAGTAATTTGTCAAGGAAAAACCGTTTGGGAAGACGACTCCAAGATAGGGGTCTATCCAACGCAGGGCAAAAAAGACGAGGGCGAAAGTTACAGCTATGCTGACAAAAGAATAGATAACGGATTCAACTAAATACGGACCACGGATAAACCAACTACTGGCGCCAACCAAACGTTTGATGCTAATTTCAATCCGTTGGGTGTAAATGGCCACGCGGATGGTATGGAAAATAATAAGGAACGAAATGACAGCAAAGATAACAGATAATCCTAGGCCCATTCTCTCAATCCGATTAGTAATATTCTGTAAGCGGGTAATCGCTTCTTCGTGGCCATCAAAACTCTTGGCTTCGATCATGGGATCAAATTCCGGTACGTCAAGCGCGCTAATTATTTTCTTGTAATCTCCTGGCTCTCTGGTTTTAACCACAATGGTCGGACCAAAAGGATTCTCCCCTAGTTCTTTCAGGGCTTCAGCAATTTCTGGACTTAATTCATGACGAATTTGGAATGACTCGAGAACTTTTTCTTTACTAATTAAATCTACATTTACGACTTCAGGAAAAGAATTAATGTAATCACGAACCTTTTTAACGTCATCCTCTTTGGCGTCCGGGACAACATAAATACTAACATTAATTTGATCTTTAACCATTGAAACCGATTCTTGGGTTAAACGATCGACTGCCATCAACATATTGATCGACAATAACATGAGGATCAAAATAAAGATCGTCATAAAGGACATTCCGATATTCCGACCCATGTCTTGGAAAGCAAACTTGATAATCCGCCAAAAAGCTAGCATAATGATTGGCTATATTTAAAGTACGTATTTACCGGTATGTTCGTCGCTCACGATCTGGCCGTCATGTAAGGTTATAACGCGACGGCGGAGATGATTCACTACTTCGCGATTATGGGTCACCAGTAAAACAGTGGTGCCGAATTCATTAATCTTTTTTAAGATACCAATAATTTCTTCTGTGTTAATAGAATCCAAATTGCCGGTCGGC
>CAZRZQ010000004.1:706-7746 GCA_964604585.1 uncultured Gammaproteobacteria bacterium | reverse complement strand
ATCGGCAACAATAATCTTTGGCCGATGGACCAAAGATCGAGCAATTACTACTCGTTGTTGTTCACCACCAGATAATTGATCGGGATAACGAGTGCTTTTTGACCCCAATCCAACAATTTCTAATACTTGGGGCACGAGGTCGTGAATCCGGTGACGACTCTCCCCCGCTACCTCTAAAGCAAAAGAAACATTTTCAAAAACAGTTTTACGATTCAACAATTTAAAATCTTGAAAAATTACCCCGAGCTGACGGCGTAAATATGGAATCTGGCTATTACTAATACTTGAAATATCCCAGCCACCGATTTCTAGTCTTCCTTTGGTTGGTTTTTCTTCAGCGATTAAAAGTTTTATGAGCGTCGTCTTACCAGTACCGCTCTGACCAACGATCGATACAAACTCTCCCGCTTCAATATGTAAATTCACGTCCCGCAAAGCGACCGAGGAACCGGGATAAATTTTAGTTACACCGTGAAGTTTAATCATAGTTTGAAAGGTGTTTTCATTATACCATATATTAAAAAACACAGCCATTATAATGGGTGTGTATAAAAAAGAAGAAAATTAAACGGATATTATTCGTTAACTCAAAGGTTTTTGACTGTGAATAACAGTAATTTTCTCAACAATCCTTCGCACCAAACGAGCAAAATTATCCTTAGCCGAATGAGCAGTAGCCAATACCGCGTCGTGGTTTACTGCCTCTTTTAAAATTCCCGCTCCCATATTTGACACAAAAGCAATCCCGAGCGCTTTTGCCCCCATGTGAGCGGCGGCAATAATCTCTGGAATAGTCGACATGGTCGCGACATCAGCACCCAATCGGCGCATCGCCTCAATCTCAGCGGCAGTTTCAAAACATGGCCCACTTTTAAACATAGAGACCCCTTTATGTAAAGTTACCTTTTCTTCGGTAGCGGCTTCGACCGCGACATCGATAAGAGTTGGGTCATACACTTGATCGAGAGTAACAAAACGCGGGCCGAGACCGGGGTCGTTGTCGCCTTGCAGTGGATCAGGCATGTGCCAAGCAATGTGGTCAGTATCCACGACAAAATCTCCCGGACTATATTCTTTGTTTATCCCACCAACCGCATGGGTCAAAATTAGAGTACGAGCGCCCAGCGTAATCATTAAACGCGTCGGGAACACGACTTCCTCGGCAGTAAACCCCTCATAAAGGTGAACCCGACCTTGCATAATTACCACATTGACACTTCCGAGCTTCCCCCACCACAATCGGTTGCTGTGCCCCACTACTTTTGATTCGGGGAAATAGGGAATTTCTGAATAGGCGCAAGATGAAGCACCTTCTAATTTTTCAATCAAAAATCCCAGGCCAGAGCCAAGGGTAATACCAACTTCAGGTATAAATCCAGATAATTTATCCGCCAAAGATTCTTTGGCAATACGAAGTTTTTCCGAAGGAAGCATAAACTCATTTACAGAAAAAAACTTGAGCCGACCATGGGATTTGAACCCACAACCTACGGTTTACGATACCGTTGCTCTACCGTTGAGCTAGGTCGGCGAAGGTTAATCTAATTTTGTCTTTTGATAACGATCCTGAATTATTACACCACACTCCTCTAAAGCGAGATAAAGCTCATTTTGTAACCGATGTAATTCTGTTGGGGTCATGTGCGAATCAGCATTGGAGCGGTTAACGGGAATCGAACCCGTAGCTTATCCTTGGGAAGGATACATATTACCACTATACTATACCCGCAATTTTAAAGACGGCCCTAGAGCCGTCTTTAATCCTACACTATTTGTTTTATTTTTTCAACTCTTCAAAGGGGTTATGGACTTTCAGGTAGAGGTGGATATTAGCCTCTTTGGCCCGGGAATCCATATATTCACTAAGGCTTGGAAAACGGAACAAAATGTGGCGCGCGCTGGCCTTTTCAATATCAACATTCTTGCCAGCCTCATCTTTTTCTTTTTCGACTTTCTTGTCCTCTAGTTTAATAATATGGTAGCCATACTGTGTCTCAACTAGCTCTTCAGTGATTTTACCTTTTTCTAGACCAAAAGCGGCCTCGCTAAATTCTGGCACCATGTCAGCTTTAGCGAACCAACCAAGATCGCCGCCGTTTTCCGCTGTGCCATCTTGACCATATTTTTTAGCCAATTCGGCAAAATCTGCACCGCCTTTAATTTCCGCTAATACTTTTTCTGCCTCTGTACGAGCGGCAACCCGCCCCTCAACATCTCCATCAACTTTTTCCGCGACTTTCCCTTGTAATACATACGGCCGCATGACTTTGGCTTCGTACTGGGCTAAGGTCCAACCATAACGATTCATTAACTCTTGGTCGACAGCTTCGACACTGGGGAATTGGCTAACGAGCTGACTCTTTAAAGTTTCGACATCGCTCGCCTCGGCAGTAACATTAAATTTCCGAGCGGCTTCGTCAATTAAGATGTTATTAGTCAAACGCCACAAAACCTGGTCGCTCATTTGTTCATCGGTAAGAGAGGCGCCCTGACCATCGTTCGCGGCATCAAAATCGCGCATCTTGCGGATGGCATTTAAATCTTCAAGATAAGTAGCATAAAGAATTTTTTCACCATTCACTTTAGCGGCTGGCAGTTGAAAAACCGTCGCGACTGTTTTGGTAAAACCATCGCTCGCTGTAACTGCGTAGACGCGATAAATACCAACCAAGAGAGCGGCGACAATAACTAAGACTACGAAACCGCCAATGCCGATAACAAACATACGAAGATTCTTTTGATCTTTGCTCGGTGTGGCCTCGGCCTCCGGTAAATTATTTGTCCCCTCTCCTTGGGTGTTGTCCAACCCACCATTTACGTCATGATCCATAAACAAAAGTAAAACTTAAATTAAGAAAAATTAATAAATATTATCTTGCCCCCTCCACAAAATATTTCCACCACTTTAATGGATTTGGCAAGTTATACCATTTTAGCATGTCTTCTTCCTCTTGTCTAACGGCCTCCGCCTGCCCTAAATTCGGCACAATGGCCACTTGTTCACCCGGTTTTACCAGGTTCAATTCTTCCCGGGCCTTTTCTTCAACAAAGGCTGGCGACTGGACATACTTCCACATTTCGAGGGATTCTAGCTTTTTTACCTCCAGTTTTTTTACTTCTTCTTGTAAACGCTTTATTTCTTGCCGTACTTGGTAATCTTGGTAATAGGCCCGACCGTAAGCTAAAGCAATAAATACTGTGACAACCAAAGCCCCCAGAAGAAACCACCGGGATAAGAAAAAATTCTTCCAATTGTTTGGCTCTTTGGAAGGCATAGTTACGCTCCTTATTAGTATTATACTATAATTCGCTCTTTTATTTCAAGCGTTTCGCCAGGACTTTCCAGTTCGTCTAGACGCTCGTTAACTAAATCGGAAATACGAAGCAACTCGTCGGGCGTCAATTCCGGGACGATCTCGATAAAATCTTCGTAAACATCTTCGACAACTTTGTTTTGGGATTTTTCTAAAGCCAAAGCCATTTCATCCCGAATAGCGGTCGCGGCTTTGGTGGAATCATGGATGTGGGTTAACTGCAAAACATTCCGGTCATTGGTGGTTTCAATTGTAATCGTACCGTAATTAAAAAGGTTGGCAAAAATGCCTTTTTTACGAACGTAAATATCTCGTACTTCACGAAAGTAACAAGCGGAAATAACTTCATCAAACCAGCCAACACGGCTAACATCGATAATCCGCTGATTGGTAACAGTAAGAAAATTATTTTTACTAAAAAACCAAGTATGTAAAATAACATAGAGGCCGATTACCAATCCGAGACCAAAAGCCACTTGACCCCACAAACCCTGATCAAATAACCAAACCACAAAAAACATACTGACAAAAATAAAGGCCAAACCCAAAAGATAACCAGGGTAGCTAGTAACAACGTAGCGCCGAAAAGTAAAGAGAATTTCTTCGCCATCACGTAAATTTATTTTCTTGGCTAAAGACATAAAATTATTTTAAAAACTTTTTTAATTCTTCACGAGCGACTAAGCGGTCATCCCAGGGAATTCTCTTACCACCCGCTACCGCGATAACCGGTTCAGTGCCTTTAGCGGTTATTACCACCACATCACCAGGCTGAGCTTTAGACAAACCAAGCGCGATTGCTTTACGCCGGTCAACTTCGATTAATAAATCTAATCCGTCTTTTTTCCAGGCTTTTCTCGCTCCTTTAGCCAGCATTTCCGCGATTTGCACTGGATCTTCATCAAAACAATTGACGTCAGTAATAATAACCATGTCCACCAGTTTTCCAGCGATCTCCCCCATCTTTTCTCGCTTGCCGACATCGCGTCCACCGCCATCAGAACCAACGAGTGCGATTATCTTGTGGTTACCCACCATTTGACGGAGTGCCGTAAATAATTCGGTCAAACTCATTGGTTCATGGGCATAATCCACAATGACTTTAAAATTCTGTCCTTCTTCAATCATTTCCATCCGACCCGGAATAATGGTGACTTTTTCTAATCCTTCGGCTACTTTGTTTGGGGTGATGCCCTGTGAAAACGCTACGGCCGTCGCGGCCAAGGAGTTATAGATATTGAATTGACCGGGTAAATTTAAAATGTATTTTTGGTTAGCGACAAAATACTCCGAGCCATTTTCTTTTAAAGAAATACTGCGAGCCGAGAGTGTCTTATCTTCTTCAACTCCATTGTTATTTTTTGCTTCTACGCCATAACCCCATTTTTCATCAGCTGGAAAACTTAAATAATATTCTGAATGAGAATCGTCAACATTAGCAACAATAACCTTTTTAATTTTTTGGCCATTAATTTTCTTGTGGCCAAAATTTAAAGCCGCAAACATTTTACCTTTATCTTCTTTTAAATTTTCAAAACCACCGTGGCGCTCCGAATGTTCAGTGCCGAGGTTAGTAAAGACCGCAACGTCATAACAAAGACCATAATGGCGGTATTGTAAAATACCTTCTGAAGAAGTTTCAATAACAGCATAATCACAGCCAGCCTTAACCATGTCTTTCAACATTTTCTGTATTTCACCGCGCCCAAGCATGGTCATCTTACGATCGTTCAACCAGCGTTTCTCGCCAATCTGGAATTCCACCGTCGAAAACAGGCCAACTTTGTGCCCACCGGCCTCAAGAGCAGAGGCAACAAAACGGCAAGTGGACGACTTGCCTTTAGTGCCGGTAACACCAATGACCACTAATTTACGGGCTGGTCGACCGTAACGCCAATAGGCCAGCCAAGCCCGAAGGAAGTGAGCTAATTTGCGCATAGTTTAAGTCCGCAAACTTACTTCGTAAACAACTTGTTCTAATTTATGTAAAGCTTGTTTAGCTTGATCAAACTTATTTCGGTTATAACCAGTTAAGTCCATGTCCATCAGTTCGCCAATAATTTCTTCGGCGACAACATAACATTTTTTAACCACTTCAAATTTTCGCTCGGTCGCGGATTTTATAGCGTAGCGATAAAGTTCTCCAGGCAGATCACAAAGACCGCCGACAAAGGTATCTTCATCCATTGGCAAGCCCTTGACCTGACCGATTCTTTCTCCTAATAAAAATTGTTTAAACAGAGCCGCCTCAGTGTATTCTTCAAGCGAAGCGCGGTAAGACCCTTCGTCAAAGAGCGCCTGATCGCTTTTAAACCGCTTTAAAAGGCCTACCAAGAGCTCTTCGGCCTGTTTAAGAGAAGATTCCGCCCCAGCCTTGTCATCACGCTGTAGGGCGAAAATAGCGCGCTTAGCGTGATGCTGAGCATCACCGGCGGTTTTAATAACCTCGCGACGCTTGGAAGCGTAGGATAATAATTTAACACGGATTTCCTTAAAATATTTTTTGTCTACCATATAGTACAAAATTATGAATTATCCACCTCTCCCCTCCCTGCCCTCTTGATTATTTTCAGAATTTAGTATATCATAATAAGCGTTGTTTTGTCTATTTAACAACAAAACTGGTCCGGTAGCTCAGCTGGTAGAGCAATTCCCTTTTAAGGAAGAGGTCCTGGGTTCGAACCCCAGCCGGATCACAAAACAAAAATTCCACCTGAAAGGTGGGTTTTTTGTTTTTGAGTCGTGACTGGGGAGCGGACTGGAAAGCCTGCCGGCAGGCAGGCAGGGGTGAAAACGATAGTTTTCATTTGCCAAGACGAGGCGACGTGAGACTCCTCAGTCGGATAACAATAAAAAAATGGCCAGATTAAAATTTGTTTATAGTAAAGTTATTACTTTACCTAGGTACGCTATCTTTTTCAAAAAATATTAAGCACATAAAATAGAAGAATTTTGTCTGTATAATTTATCTGTCTTCTTCATTTATGGCGGACTCTTTTATGCTGAATGATGATTTCATTATCATGCCCGGTGCTAACTCAATATATGTATCTGTCGTCTCTGGCTCAAATATATCTAATGTTCCATTGTCATAATGAAGTATAGCCACTAAATTTTTAACTTCTTTTAATTCTTGCTCTGTTGTCCGTGTTTGGTCGAACACAATACGCAAATTTTCATAGTTTCCTGCTTTCACTTTATATTGTCCAAGTATTTTCCCTGGCACACCATTATCTTCTCGATGTATGACGATCCACGCATCTATTGAAATTTCTATCGCATCAATGTAAACAGATTCATTTACAATCTCTTGGCTGTTTACTGAAAGTGACGCACTAACTTCTGACGAATCTGAAAAATTATTTTCTCTATTTGTATCTTCCGTAATTGAAGAAATTCTACGTGCACAACCAGTTCCTGCTAAGAGTAATACACACAGCCCACCTAATATATACGAGGTAAAATTATTCATATAATAAGAGATTTAAAATGACGTTTAACAAGCTATCTAATTGATCAAGAATATTTTATCATATTCATATTCTAATAGTCAAATAATATGTCAGGGAAGGATACTGAAGGACTGGCGAAAACAAAAGACCATCCCGAAGTATCATGAGTAATTAAACTAGTAATTATTCACGAGGGAGCCGGGATGATTTTTTGTTTTGTGACACTAATAATAGTGTTATTGGAACACCACGAATATCGTGGTGTTTTTTTAAC
>CAZRZQ010000004.1:0-696 GCA_964604585.1 uncultured Gammaproteobacteria bacterium | reverse complement strand
CACCTCGTCTGAGTATTTAAAATTTACACTGGGCCTCAGTTTCGTCACGAATCCCCCGGTTCTGTGGCCTCTGGCGTCCTTCCGGGGATACAGGGTTAAACCTTTCAAAAAGTTATGCACCTTTTAGACACCGTGATATTTTTTGCTATTGACAGGTTGCTAACTAGGGTATACAGTTAAATTGTTAAACAAGTATTTAACTATTTAATATGCTGAGCGAAAAAGAAATCCGAGAAAATCGTAAAATATTTAGCGAGAGCGACAAAAGTATGGCGGCAGCGTTTAAGGTACTTAGCGATATTAACCGTTACCGAATTTTTCGTATTCTTTCTCAACAACCAAAAATCTCTATTAGCAGTATCGCCCGAATTTTAAATATTTCCCTGCCTTTAGCATCACAACATATAAAAGTTTTAGAGCATGCCCGGTTGCTACAGAAAGAGCGCGGTGGGAAAAAAGTTTTTCCCCAACTTGAGTCTGGCAATCCATTCGTTCAAGCAGTTACTAAAACCATTCAGGAAGCTTTGAAATAATATTAACGATATGATACATAAAAAACCTATTCCACCTGCCGAAGATAAAAGAGGTGCTAATAATTAATTTTTAATTTTAATCATATGATTTGGTCTATCGCTGTCATTCTAATTATTTTATGGTTGCTCGGGCTCGTTACTTCTTACACGCTTGGGGGCTTCA
>CAZRZQ010000003.1:32807-34167 GCA_964604585.1 uncultured Gammaproteobacteria bacterium | reverse complement strand
ACCTCTATTGTTCCTTCACTTGTTCCCGGTTTGGCATAATTCGCTTGGATTGTAAACGCGCCAAAGATACCGGCATCCGGGGCCTCGGTCATACCAAAACTCTCCCACAAAATTTTTCCTGTACCATCCTTGATGCGGTAATTAAAAGTATTTTCAAATACGCGCGCTTCGCCCTTAATGACAACTGGTAAGCCAATAGTGTCTCCCGCCTTTGGTTCGTAAACCACAACATTCACTTCATCGATGATTCGTATTTCTCGAGCGGAAATAATATTGTTTCGTTCATCGCCCTTAACCTGTACCCCAAACCCCGGTCGGATATACCCAGCCTCGATAACCTTGTTGTCACGATCATACACCACCGTGAATTCGGTTATTTGTACTTCTTTAACTCCCTGGTTATTATCTACGGAAAATTTAATGTTTGTACCAGCGTTGTTTTCAATAATTTTCCCCATATAATCTACTGCCACCGCGCCATCACAAACTTCCGTTGGCGCTAGGCTACCTGGGTTACCGTGGCGCACCCACTGCCCGTTCTCACAAACCCAGGTGTCTTCACCACTTAAACCACGAAATAAAAGAAGACCGCCGATTACCACAACAAAAAGAACAATAACCCCGATAATTAAGCGTTTATTTTTGTCCATAACAATAAGAATTAAATATCTAAATCCCCTCTATTAGAGTATACGCTTTTAAAGCCCCAAAAGCAACATAAAGCCTAAAAAAACAAATACACCTGATTAACACCGGCCACGACACTTGGGGATAACTAAAACTTGACTTATTTAGTATGAATTGGTACAGTTAATTTAGAAGTTAGCTTTCACCTACCAACATGGCAACTGGTGAAAGGTAATATAGACGAAAGTTTATATCTACTTGCCTACCATAATAGGCTAGCCTGTGAAGCTGTAAGGTACGGGGCGGCTTCCGAAAATCCCACCAGGACGATGGGGTTTTTGATTTTAGGAAAGAAATCAAAAAATTCTCTTGCTATGAGAATTTTTTTATTATGGTAGCCTGTACGGGAATCGAACCCGTATTTTCGCCGTGAGAGGGCAATGTCCTAGCCGTTAGACGAACAGGCCAAAAAATGTGGAGCTATTCTAACAAAAATAACCCCTTTAGTCAACCTACTTAAGCTCCCACTCCCCGCTTTGCCGTACTAATAATTCCTTGGCTAGTTCTGGTTCGGCCATTACTTCCTTTACCACCTTTTCCATCCGCATGCCTTGGGATCCTTTTATTAAAACCACATCCCCTTCTTTAATTTTATCTTGTAAAAACCTTCCGGCGCTTTCCGCGTCGTTAAAAGAGGCAACGTCATGATCGCCTAACCCGGCCTCTTTAGCGG
>CAZRZQ010000003.1:1846-32797 GCA_964604585.1 uncultured Gammaproteobacteria bacterium | reverse complement strand
CTCGTGCAGTCTCCTTGGATGCTTCACCAACCGTAATGAGATAATTTATCCCCAATTCTGCCACCCGGAAACCTACTTCGCGATGGGCGTTCGTTGTTTCTGGCCCGAGTTCAAGCATATCTGCCAGTACAGCGTATCTTTCCGCTCCTGGCTGCAAATCTACTTTAGCTAATGTGGCTAAAGCCGATTTAGTTGGTTCGGGGCTGGAGTTATATGTGTCGTCAATTAGTAATGTATGCTTTATCCCAGACACTAATCGCATATGGCCAGGCAGTGGCTCTAGGGCACGCAGTGATTCCGCCGCTTCAACCAAATTTATCCCCATTGAAAGACCAACGGCAATAGCCGCTAAAACTGATGGTATTAAATGCTCAGCAACAATTCCTGGCAAAAAAACGGGCACAATACTTCCCTTGTGTAAAACTTTAAAATTCAAACCAGCCGGCCAACCATTTTCTCCCTTGATTATATTAACATCCGTCGCTTGTAAATCCGCGCCCAGCTGAAAACCAAAAGTAACTAATTCGGCTTTTATACCCCTGGCCGCCTGTAAAGATTCCGGGTTGTCGTAATTCACTACCGCTACACCTTCATTACTAAGGTGAGTTAAAATAGTTCTTTTTTCTTCAGCAATTTTTTTAATTGTCTTAAAAAATTCTGTGTGTGCGTGAGCAACGTAAGTTAAAACCCCCACCTGACACGGCGCAATGTCTACCAAATATTTTATGTCTCCTGGTTTGTCTGCCCCCATTTCCAAAACTAAAATCTCCGGATAAATTTTATCCCGTTTTAACAATAACCCCACTCCCTGCCCCAAAACCTTAAGCCAACCCAGTAAAGATTTACCGGGAGTTTTGTCAAAACCAATAATGGCTAGTGGTACCCCAATTTCATTGTTATAATTCTTTGGGCTTTTCCGGACTCGGAAACGACCGCCGAGCACCATCGTAGTCGCTTCTTTGGCTGATGTTTTACCGATTGACCCAGTAATCCCAACCACATCCGGATGGTATTTCCGAATTATCCTTTTAGATAAAAAGCGAAGAATCTTAATTAAAATAGTTTTCATAATATAGTTAGTTTACCAGGGATAAGCTACCATTTTTAGTGAAATTTAACAAGGGTCTACCGTTCTTCCGGCACCGCAAAATACTTTAATACAAACTCCGCCACTTCTTTAAAAGTGGGTGCGGCCGTCGATTCCGCCCATTCACGTTGTGGCGCTTCGTACTTTACCACCATTACAAACCCCGGATCATCAGCCGGAAAGAATCCGCCAAAAGTATGGTTAGTTTCTTCGGTGTAACCACCTTTACCAGGAATCTGGGCAGTACCGGTTTTACCAGCCACATAATAATGGTCGAGCTTCACTCGAGTAGTGTAAGTATTTTCTACTACTGAAACCATCATCCCGGTTAAAAGCTTTGCGGCGCGCTCAGAAATAACATTCTCGACAATACGTGGTTCAGTTTTTTCCTTCCGCCCATCGGCATATCGCTGTTCAGCCACCACATATGGCCGCGGCATCTTGCCGCCATTCGCAATAGCGGCGTAAGCCGTGGCAATCTGCATCGGCGTTACTGTTAGCCCCTGACCAAACGAACCGACCGCACCATACACTTTACCTTTTTTTTCTAAAGAAGATATGTTGCCCTCTACTTCTGTGTTTAATTCAATGCCGGTTTTTTCACCAAAACCAAACTTTTTTACATAATCTTGAAAGCGCTCCCGACCCAATTGTTCTTGCACCCAAATCATCGCCGTGTTCACCGAATTTTCCAAAGTTTGAGTCATTGTGATCCGACCGTAGCATTTTTTTAAAGCATTCCTAATAGTAAACCCGTCAATTTTACGTTCACATGGATCTTGAAAAGTGGTATTTGGATTAACCAGGTTCTGATCCAGAGCCGCCGCCATGGTTATTGGTTTAAATACCGAACCCGGCTCATAGGCCGTAAAAATATTTGTGTTATTAAACTCCTCCAAATTTTTTACTTTTGAATAGTTATTCGGATCAAAATCCGGATAACTACACATCGCGTATACCGCGCCAGTTTTCGGATTCATTAAAATTAAAGAAGCACTTTTAGCTTTGTATTCTTCAAAGCCTTTTTTTAAAACTGCACAGGCTTTGTTCTGAACAGAGCGGTCAAGCGTCAAAACTAAGTCTCGCCCCTCTTCAGCTTTGACCAGGGTACGACCGGCGCTCGCAATCCACGAACCAAGGGCTCCCTGCTCACCGGCTAAAAATCCGGATTTACCAGATAATTCTTTGTTCCAATACCCTTCCAAGCCGTAGCTCCCAACCAAACTACCGTTTTCGCTTTCACCGGTAAAACCTAAAATATTTGACGCTAAATTAGCTTCCGGGTAGTAACGAAACTTTTGTGATGCTTTGTATATCCCCGGTAAATTTAGGGCCGCTATTTTTTCCCAGGTTGCCTCATCTACTTTTTTTTGCACTGGCTCATACGGATCGTCGCTTTTAGAAAGCTTCTCTAAAAGTTTGGTTTTGTCTTCTTCAACAAAACCAAAGACCTCGCTTAATTTATCCCCTACTTCGGTAATTTTATCTTGTGGAATATCTTGCGGTACAGCGTAAACCAGATAATATCCCCGATTAACCGCCGCGGGATATTCTTTGTCGCCCCGAGCATCACGATAATATATACTACCACGCGCCGGATAAAGCTTCTGGTAAATCTCATGAGTGTTTAGGGCGAACAAAGAATAATAATCGTGCTGGAGAATTTGTAAAATTAAAAGACGGACAATAATAAACAAGGCGATGGCCAAAAACACCAAAGACAAGATCGTTATTTCTCTTTCGTTATTTCGTTCTTTTAGCATAAACACTCTCTATTCTTTCCGTTAACCCAATAACCACTTGACCATTTATGACAATATGGTATCTTAAAAACAAGAAAGGCTTTCGGCCGGGGTTTATAAGCCCCAAACTGGCGGAAGGTCTTTTTATTTTAAAACGACTTAAGCAAAAATTTTTCCAATTCTTCCTTAGCGTTTCGTCCGTCTACGACAATCTTTTTAACTGTTTCGATTAGCGGTAGTTTAATTTTCTTTTTTCTGGCTAATTTCAAAATTAAATCAACAGTTTTAATACCTTCTACTACCTGTCCAACTTCCACTGTTGCTTCTTGAGGTTTTTTACCACGACCGATATATTCACCACAACGACGGTTCCGGCTGTGGGGAGAAAAACTCGTGCCAATCAAATCCCCTACCCCCGCCAATTCATAAGCTGTTTCTTTTTTACCACCAAAAGCCTGGATGATTCCCCCCATCTCACGCAAAGCAAAAACTAAAAGAGCTGCTTTGGTATTCATGGGCAATTCCAATCCGTCACATAGCCCAAAAAGTAAGGCATAGGCATTTTTGCAAACCCCACCGAGTTGGACACCGGTAACATCACGAGTCGGCACTAATTTTAAATATTTGTTTTCCAGAAGCTTAGCCACTTTTTTAACATCGTTTATATTTTTACCAGCAATATTCATGGCCGTAAAATAACCATGTCCTAAATCCTTGGCAATCGCTGGCCCCGACAAGACCACGGCTTTACCACCAATATTTTTTAATGTCCACTCTATTACTTCACTTAAAAGAATCATTTTACTTTCGTCTAATCCCTTAGACAACGAAACATAAATGACCTGTTTTTTCATAAACTTCATGGCGCGCTCGATCGTCGCGGCAAAAAACGCGCTCGGGATTACTACAAAAACAACATCTGCTCCCGCTACGGCTTTCTGCAAATCTGGTTCGGGTTTAATACGAGTAGAAAGTTTTAACCCCGGAAAATACTTTTTATTTTCCTGGTCCTTCTCGATCTGTGTTAATGGTTCCAAGTCGTGCTCGTAATTCCATATTTTTAATTCATGTCCATTATTTGCGAGAACTTGCGCGATAGCTGTACCCATATTCCCAGCTCCCAAAACTGTAAGATTATTTTTTGACATAAATTATTTATTCAAATTTTTTAATACTAATAATTTAGTTAGGATCATTACACCGAGCGGTAACAACCAAACCAACAACTGTAAAGTAACATTAAGAGCGACAAAACCGAATAAATCACGTAAAAACGGCACAATAATGACGGCTTCAATTACCACCGCCGTTAAGACGCTGATCGTTAAAAGTAACTTGTTTCTTTTGACCTGAAACCATTCTCGAGTGACGAGAATCATAAAGATTTGACTCAAAACTAGTGAAACAAAGGCTAGTGTTCGTCCTAATAATAAATTGCCTTGGTATAAACCAAAATAAGCATAGAGGCCAAAGCTCACCGCAAATATGGCTAGACCCTGTATCACCACCCGGAGCCACAAACGAGCCGGGATAAGCGACTCTTGTACAGGCCGTGGCCGATCGGTCATCAATCCCTGTCGCGGTACTTCTCGCTCAAAGCCCAGAACTGATGCCGGGTCGCAAATTAATTCCAAAAAAATAATGTGAATTGGAAGAAAAATTAAATCCTGGCCAAGAAAAAGCGGCATGAGCGCCAAACCAATAATTGGCAAATGAAAGGAGGCGAGGAAAACAAACGCTTGGCGCAAGTTGTCATAAATGCGCCGCCCTTCTTTAACTGCGTTGACGATCGTCGAAAAATTGTCATTAAGAAGAACAATACCAGCCGCCGCACGAGCCACTTCGGTTCCTTTCTCACCCATCGCCACCCCAATATTCGCTTTTTTTAAAGCTGGCGCGTCATTAACACCATCACCGGTCATGGCCACAATTTCTCCATTGGCCTGCAAGGCCTCAACAATGGAAAATTTTTGTTCTGGCCTAATCCGGGCGAAAATATCTCGGGTCGCGACAATCTTTTTTAATTCTTCATTGGAATATTTCACTAGCTCTTCACCACTAATTATTTCTTCATTATGTTTTATCCCAATACTCTCAGCGATACTGTGCGCCGTGAGTTTATTATCTCCGGTAATCATAATAATCCGGATACCGGCTTTCTGGCAAAGCGCGATCGCTTCTTCCACTCCTTCTCTCGGCGGATCACTCATGATAAGCAATCCGATAAATTCCAAATTTTCTAATTGAATTTTTTCACCTTTGGCCCGACATTTCTTGGCGACCGCCACCACCCGGTAGCCGCCTTCCGCTACTTGGTTATAATCACTCAACAATTTTTCTCTCCCTACCTCATTTGAACCACATGCCTTAATCACAAACTCTGGGGCGCCAACCGTGTATTGGCAAACCTCGCCTGTTTGATCTTCCCACATATGATGGACCATTTTGGTTTTGGCATCAAACGAGGAGTCTTGAAGGAGCTTCCTTTCGCTAAACATTTTTTCCACGTCTAATCCATAAACGCGTGCATAGCGTTGCGCCTCGACTTCAATCGGATCAATCGCCACTTTTTCCAAAGCTAAAATAGCGGTTTCCAAAATTAGATTTAGATCAAGCTGGTTAGCTTTTTTCTTTAAATCAACAAATTTACCCTCAAAATATACCTGCTCTAAAGCCATTCGCCCCTCGGTCAAAGTACCGGTCTTATCTGTACAAATGACTGTGGCTGAACCTAGTGTTTCCACCATGGCCATTTCGCGGATCATCGCTTTTTGTTTGGCCATGCGCCAAACGCCGAGAATTAAAAAAACATTAAACACTACCGGCATTTCTTCTGGAATTAAAGACATAGCCATCGCTAACCCGCCCAAAACTCCGGCTTGCCAATTGTCTTTTATGCCCAAAATAATCCCGACGGTGATTGCTGTCAAAAAAGCAACAACCGCAATTTTCTCGACCAAAGAATGAATCTTTTTTTCTAAAGGAGTCCTTTGTGCCACAATTTTTTCTAGCAAACTCCCGAGTGCCCCATAGGCGGTTTTAGCACCCGTTGCCGTTACCATCAGATAACCTTCGCCTTGAACAACCAAGGTACCTTGATACAAACGGTGCTCCGGAACCTCTTTTTTATCTGATGCTGTTAAAGCAGTTTTAATAACCGCGATCGATTCGCCAGTTAAAACTGACTCATCCACCATTAACCCCGGTGTGTCGTAGATATAACCGTCAGCAGGAACTTTATCCCCAGCGGTTAAATATACCAAGTCGTCGGGCACTAAATCCTTAGCCTCAATTTTTACAGCACTACCATTTCGAAAAACCATACAGTGCTCAACCATTAACTTGTCCAAGACTGCGATGGCGTTATCAGTTTTCTTTTTCTCCAGTAACTCCATTAGGCCAATCGGAATAATGGCTACTAAAAAAATTACCGCTTCTACTAACTCACCTAAGACAAAATAAAAAAACGCCGTGATAAGTATTAATAACATCATCGGCTCACTAAAAACTTCCCACGTCTGCTTCCACCACCGTTTCGGCGGACGAGTCGGCCGTTGGTTCGGACCATGTAATTTCAATCGTGCCACCGCTTCACTCGTGGTTAACCCAGTGTACCGTTTTTTACTATCCAGTATTTTAATCGTCTCGGAAGGTGTTTCCATATAATACTTAAAATCAAAATAATTTTACCAAGTGATCGGCAATTTTTTCTGGTGTTAAATCAGTCAAAGCATACACCTCTTCGGCGTTACCAGATTTTAAATAAGTATCAACACCAATGTTTCTGAGAACCGCATCATTCGGTGTTAAGAAATTCATTAAGAACCCTTTCCAACCATTGTGTAACACTGCCGCGTGTTCACGATCGAAACTGGAGAATATTATTTCGGCCAGAGCAGGGTTGGTTTTCCTAAACTCCTCAAATAATTCTGGCGAAGTAGCGACGACAATTTTTAAATCAATACCTTTCTTTTCTAATTCCGGTAAAGCCAATTGTAAATTTTTTAAAACTAACCCACTACTAACTACGGCCGCCATTTTCTTTTTCCCTTGTCCGTTATAATCTTTGCAAACATAGGCCCCCGCATTAGCGGCTGCGGCTTCAGGGACTACCCCACTACGAGCAATTACCGGCACAGCGACCCGCGTAGTGGCGAGCGCAATCGGCTCACCTTTTTCCAAAGCGTGAAAAAGCATCTCGATAGTTTCGTTCGCGTCAGTTGGTTTATATACTTTAATACCGGGATAAGCTTGAAAAATAGACATCCAATACAATCCTTGGTGGGTTGGCCCATCTTCCCCGGTTTCTGGGCCATCATGCGAAGCAATGACAATAAAAAATCCTGGATTTTCACTCGTCACCTGGTTGTTATACAAACCCAAGCGCACGGCATGACTTAACATGGCAGTAAAAACCGCAAACGTCCCAAAGGCCGATACTGCTTGAAAACCGCCTGGTAAAATATCTTGGCTAATCGCGATACTCATCATGGCCATGTTTTGTTCCGCAATCCCAAATTTTATTCCTCGACCAAGCGGGTTATCTTTAGAAAAAATTCCGTAAACCCCTTCGGCCGCGTTGGTAAGAGTGGAACGAGCCAAATCTCCCGAACCAGCATAGACAAAAGCCGACTCTTCCATAAACCATTTCAACCAGGCCTGTAAGGCCTGGCGCGTGGATACTTTTTCGCCAGGTTTAAAAATTAATTCCGGTGGTAATTTTTTAGGTCGACGAATTAAATGAGGCTGGACAATTTTCCGACCAGCCAAAGATTTTTTAATTTGCAAACTCAATTCACTTTCTGGCTTAATTTTTGTAGCACCAATTTCTAATTGATGGGCAATATATTCCTCTTCTTCAAGTGCAACATCCTCCATAACCCTAAATATATCTTGCATCACTTTGCCCTTTTCACCTTTAATGGCAAAACCGAGCTTTTTCATTATCTCAACATACTCTTCATGGGGAGCCGGTGCCCCATGAGATTCCGGAGTATCTTCTGCCCGACCATAATCTTTCCCTTTAATGGTATGAGCAATAACCACGGTCGGTAAACTATTTTGAAAACCTTCTCGTGCTTTTTTGTAGGCCTCGACCAAGGCTAGGGTATCATGTCCATTGACTTCAATCACATTCCAGCCCAGTCCCAGCCAATGGTTTAAATAAGGCGAAGAAATAACTTCTTCCAACCGGCCATCGAGACCAACATGGTTGTAATCTAAAGAAACAATAATATTATCTAAACCATTAGTAGCTAAAACATTTCGCGCCTCATAGGTCATACCCTCTTCGCTTTCCATATCCCCCATCATTACCCAGATTTTAGTTGGGAGTCCATTAGAACGATGTAAAATTGCCAATCCCCCGGCATACGAAAAACCATGGCCCGAAGGGCCGGTGGAGGCGTCAGAATAAGGTAAATAATTTTCCGCATGTCCCTCCGGTCCATCCGGATGACGAAAGCGCAATAAATCTTCTAAAAAAATATCCCGAACTACCGCCTCGGCAAATTGCCGACCGCCTCGACGCAGGCATTCATAATACAAGGCGCTCGCTGAATGCAATAATGGCGTGCAGTGGCCAGCGCTCCAAACCAAGCGATCCCGACCAGGGTGTTTTGGTGCCATCGGATCAAAGGCCATAACCCCAGACAAACTTAATGCCAAGAACTGTTCAACTTTCGAGCTACTACCGCCCGGATGGCCGGACTGCCCAGCTTCCACTGTCGTGAAAATAAGCCCACGCAAAACACGGGCAATTTTCTCAAGCTTTTCTTTATTTAAATCCGAATTAGTAAAATTCTTTTTTTGCCAGTCCAAATGAACCGGCTGGCTAATAGATGATTTTTTCTTTGAAAAATGAAGTGATTTAAAAATTGACATCTTGGCCATATTTAAAGTTAGTTTCAACTATATATTACCGTAAAAAGCCTTTTCCTTCAACGCAGACTACTTTTAAGCCACAACCGCCCTTCCTCAAACATTTGGCGCTTCCAGTTGTAGAAAGACTTAAATTCACAAAGTGTTAGGGGCGCCTCCAGACTTACCTCTAGATCACTGGGGCATTTTAATTCGCGCGGGATGTAATAATCCAACTTTCTTTTACCAGCAACGTCCTCGTTTATATACAAACCAAATTCATGCATACCCAAAAGATTCGGGTAATCTTTACGGTTGTCAAAAATAGAATGGCCTTCAAAAGTATTACGCGTATTTATGTTTAACATTTGTAAAATAGTTGGCGCGAAATCTAAACCAGAAGAATACTGTTCAACTGTTTTTGGTAAAACACTATCCGGTACATACATTAAAAATGTGTTTTCATCATAAAAAGTCATTTTCCCCGCCACTTTCGGAAAATGATCAGCCCCGTAGGCCGTGGGAAAAATGGCGTGGTCAGCGAGAGCGATGACAATCGTGTTGTCATAAAATTTGCTTTTAACAAAATCTTCCCAAAATATTCGGAAAGCATCATCAGTCGTGTGTACCGAATTACGCACCACGCTCTTCCCGTCGCTAAAGTACACCATGTCTTTTGCTTTGGTAAACGGTGGGTGGGTATCTACAGTCGAAAGCATCATTAAAAATGGTTCTTTTGCTTTTTCTTGCATAAACTTTCCAGTAACAGGAAAAAGCTGGTGGTCAGAATAACCCCAAGACAAAGGCTGGCCGTCAATATATTCACTCAATTCTTCGGTACCATAGACCTCGTCCACCCCCATGCTCGCCATAAGCGTATCTTTATTAGCGAAGTCTTTTTCAACCGCCGTAATATATGACGCATAGTTATACCCACCCTGTTCGCGTAATATCTCGGGCAGACAAGACAGCCGGACAGTCTTTACCTTACCCTGGTGAGCAATTTCTTCGTGGCCAGTTGGTGGTAAAAACGAACAAAGTTGAGACAAGAGGCCGGTGACAGTCGGTGTCGAAGCGTTGTAATAATTTTTAAAAATGGTTGTATGGGAATCAGCCGCCATTTTTTCTAGACCTGGAGTTAAACCAATTTCTTCTCCATTATATACACTAGTCAGTCGAGAAGAAAAAGATTCCAAAAATACAATAAGTATATTCGGCCGATCTTTTTCAAACCTCTCAGGCAATAATTTTTTTTCTCCATTAAAAACTTTGTCTTGAGTGGTAATATTAAACTCATTTAAATCATACTGTAAACCAAAGCGTTCCATTTTTTTAAGTACCACGGGCGAAATATTTACTGGCTCTCTAATACCCAACCAATCCTCATAAAACGAACGAGTAATCGCATATTCCGGTGTAGTTTTAAAAGAGGCTAAACCAAAAATTGAGCCAAGAGCAAAAATTATTATGACAAAATCATAATACAGCCAATACTTCTTCTCAACTTTCGGGTGAGTTTTAAAATAACGAACTAATAAATATAAGACCGAAACCAAGGAGACCACGTAAAGGCCAATTAGTGTAAAAGTCAACAAATTTATATAAACACCGCTTCCCCCCTCCGCATGCGCCAAAACTACCGGCCCGAAATATAAGCCCGAATAGTATAATATGCCGCTATTCACAGCGGATAAAAACAAACTAAAAGCAAAAAATAATACCCACAAAACAATAAACAGATAACGCAACCTATTTTTAATCGTTAGATAAATGACACTTGTGAGTGCTACGCCAGCTAACCAAAACATCGTTATGGTCCAAGATCGAAATAATACCACGCCATATAGTTTAGCCGAAGCATCGAGTATATAATATTTAAAAGCAAAATATTGAATTGCGCTATTTAGTACAAAAAAAAGAGAAAATAACGCAAAAACATAACGGTTTATTTTATTCCAACTGCTGGAATTATGGTGTCCTTTAAAAATATCTTGCAGTTCACGATAAAAAAGGAAAATAACTGCTAAAAAATAAACTAAGCTCCAAAATTCATTCCGAATAAAAAAAACTAAAAACGCTAAGGAAAAAGTCAGAAACAAACGGTGAAAAGATTGTAGAAATTCTCTACTCCAAAAGGTTTCCGGCCGCAATCGCTGTAAAACCTTTTGCCCCAAGTATTTAACCACATAATACGCCAAAAAAACCAAGAACCACATGACGAACGAAACAACAATAAACCGCGTGAGCGGTTTATGCAGTAGATGATACCAATTCCAGCCAGCAACAATGAGGAAAGATGCGGAAGAAACGTAAAATAACTCAACCAACTTGGACCAAACACTCTTAAATATTTTCATGCTTCGATACAAAGATTATCCTTTATTAAATCTCAACCTGGTACTCCTTACTACTCCGAACTTCCCGACGATCCTTTTTTTCTTTTTCGCGCGTCATTACTTTATGTTTTTTAAGTTCATTTTCTAAATAATCTCGGACTTTATCAATTGCCTTATAAAGAGATATCTCGTTCTTTGAGGCAAACAAATCTTTGCCAGGAACCTCAAGCTTACAATCAGCGACAAAGATTTTCCCTTTCTGGTGGTGGTTATTTGTTTCCAGACAGACCACCACGTCAGCGCGGATAATCTTGTCATAAAACTTATCTAGGCTAGAAATCTTTTTTGTTATATACTCCTTAATCGCGTCAGTTACCTCGACTCCCTTGCCGGAAATAAGAACCTGCATAGTATAAAAGATTAATGAATTAAGTTTTTATTAGTAATCTTTATTGAACAATCTCCACTTCCGGTTCAATCCCCACCTTATATTTATTATACACTCTAGACTTAGCCTCTTCAACTAAAGCCACAATGTCCGCTTGAGTAGCGTTATTAAAATTCACAATAAAATTCCCATGCTCCTCAGAAAACTTGGCGCCACCAATCGCGTATCCTTTTAAATCAACACCCTCGATCAGCCAACCGACCGGGATCATCTTGCGCTCAATATATAATGGTGGCAGCTCACTTTTATCTCCTGGCCAATCCGCCACCTTAACATTCTTGAAAAAACTCCCCGCTGAGGGATAAGCGGGATAGCGCCCTGAACGTTGTTTTAAATATTTTTGCATTTCTGCCAAAATTGTTGCCTTATCCCCAGGATTCAAAACGTACTTAACCTCCAAAATTACGGCTTGGTTATTCTTAAAATCACTATCCCGGTAACCGAATCCACACTCTTTCGCTGTCCAATTTTTTACCTCCCCATCTTGCCAAACTTCTACTTCCGAAACACAATTTGAAGTTTCTTTTCCCATCGCCCCCGCGTTACCACGCACCGCGCCACCAACCGTACCCGGTACTCCAGCCGCCCATTCAAGCCCGCTTAGGCTATTTTGCGAGGCCAGGTTTACAACTTTGGCGAGAGCCGCTCCGGCTCCCGCAATAATCGTATTCCCCATCAAGTTTATTTCTTCATTTTTGAAGCGCACCACAACACCATCATAACCTTCATCCGAGAAAACCACATTTGACCCGTTGCCTAAAATATAAAAAGTCATCCCTTCGCTAGACAAGAAATTTAACAATCCTGCCGTCTCATCCTTACCGGCCACCTCGACGTAAAACTTAGCCGGTCCGCCAATTTTAAAAGTCGTAAAACGAGCCAAAGGGACATTAACTTTGACTTTACCGAAAGTTTTTAGTGTTTTATATATTTCTTGCATAAATTACAACAAATCTTCGGCCGTAATCCCTAACGATCCCAATCTCACTTCAAAAATTTTTCCTGATTCAACGTAATCCTTTATTCTTTTCAAAAAAATATTGCCTTCGTCTGCGGCTTTGATCTGAACAGCTACAAACTTTGGTTCAAAATTATGGGCGATAATCTCTTTAATAGGTTTGGGTATCTCAGTTGTTACCTCGGGGTTATATACGATATCTAGTTCCCATCTTGCAAATTTCTTCCCCAGCAGCTCTCCGATATATCTAAACTGCAGCTCCCAACGATCAACGTCCTGAAAAATCCTTCCTGATCGGCAGGCTTCCTGTAAACACGGTGGCAGACTTGCATAAGCAGCCGGTGAGGGACTGTCACCTGTGGTTTGAAGCTCAATTATAAACTTTTTACGCAACAAATCTAAAATCGGACGGACCAACCGAAGAGCATCATTTTTTTCTTCCTCGCGCCGGACTTCTAAGGCCTGGGCTGATTCTGTGTTTCCACCGAAATTTACTTTTCTTACCTCACCCATAATATTGCATTTTTAGCGATTTAATAATATACTTATCCTGTATGTTAGAATCCTTTTTACGTAAAACCCCTCTAGTTTACGTCACCCGAGATCTCGAGCGGGCACTTGGTTTACCCCTAAATACCAAGGGTTATTATATTATCTCAAATTTTACCCCCTTTGTGAAGTCAAAATGTACTGGGCTCGACAATGTCCTCCTTATTAAAGAAAAAAAGCTTTTAGACACCCACGAGCTACTTAGCCACCACCAAACCAAGGCATTTTTAAACAAATTGAACGATCCCCGAATCCTAGTTTTCAAAAACACCCCAGTGATTGAAAAGATTTGCCAAAATAATAGCTGGGAGCTATTAAATCCCAAGTCCAGTTTCGCCAACTTCGTCGAAGAAAAAATTTCTCAAGTTGAGTGGCTTGGCCCTTTAAACAAGTTCCTCCCCCCGCACGAAATTAAAACTTTAGAAAAAATCACCTGGCCAAAATTCGCCTTCCAAGGAAAAAACGCCTTGCCCTTTATTCTACAATTCAACCGCGCTCATACCGGAAGTGGCACCTATCTTATCCAGTCCGAATCTGAGCTTTCTGAACTAAAAAAGAAATTTCCAAAACGCTTAGCGCGTTTAACCAAATACATTGCCGGTCCGATGTTTACCAATAACAATGTAGTGTGGAAAAATAAAATTTTAGTCGGGAATATTAACTACCAGATTACGGGCTTATCCCCCTTTACCAATAATTCTTTTGCAACAATTGGAAACGACTGGGCGCTACCAACGAAAATCTTAACTAAAAAACAAATTCGTAATTACCAAAGAATAGCAAAAGACATCGGCCGGCACTTCCAAAAAAACGGTTGGCGCGGTCTTTTTGGTATTGATATCATTTTAAACCCGGAAGATAACAAACTATATTTAATCGAAATTAACGCCCGACAGCCCGCCAGCACTACTTACGAAAGTATTTTACAAAATGAAACTAGAAAAAAAACAAAAAAGGGTGGGCTAACCACGCTTGAGGCGCACCTTCTATCTTTTCTAGATAAAAACATAAAGGGAGCGAATCTAATTAAGATAAATACCGGGGCACAAATTATTCAAAAGGTAGTCAAAAAAATGCCAAATCTAAAAAAACTCGAAATAAAAATAAACAAACTTAAACTAAAGTACTTTGTCTATTCCAACACAAAGACAGAGAGCGACTGGCTACGCCTACAAAGCCGAACGGGTGTTTTAGAAAACCACGAAAAGCTAAATTCCCTCGGTAAAAAAATTAAAACTGTTTTAACTGACGCATTATGATCCAGAGTGATTTAACCGCTGAGGCAAAAAAAGTATTAGCTGACTATTTACACCTACCAAATTTTAACGCCACCGTTAATTGCCCGTATTTCAATAACCGCCACATGCGACTACGCGGTGCTCTTCGAGTTTTGGTTGGAAAAGGTGGTGCCGAAGAAATTTCCGAAGAAGCACAACTAATCGCCCTTCGAGAAAAAATTGATCTAGGCACACTCGATTCTGGTGATTTAAAAAAATTTTTAGCTAATCACCACTTAGGTACTGATTGTTCTGGTTTCGCCTATCATCTCTTAGAAGCGGAGAGTTTGGGCAAAAAATTAGGACCCTTAAAAAAACATCTAAAGCGACCCTTTATTAAAAGCCCGCTTAGAAAACTTTTGGCTTGGCTCCGGCCGATTGAAAATACCGGTGTTGGTACTCTCGTCCACGAAAAGAATAGCCATGAAATTAAAAACGAAGATGTCAGAGCCGGCGATCTGATCATAATGCTTAAAACCGGACCCAAACACGACTATAATCATGTCTTAATCGTTACTAGAATAGAGAGAGAAGCGGACACCCCGACCACTATCAATTATGCTCACTCTTTTCAGTGGTCAAAAGATGGACAATATGATCACGGTGTACGCCTCGGTCGAATTACAATCACAGACACTAAAAAACCGCTTTTGGAAGCAGTTTGGGAAGAAAAAAATGAAACCGGTAATAACAACGAAACTTTTACCCACGCCAAGAATGCCGAGGACTTAATTTTAAAAAGATTGAACTGCTTTAAGTAAAACTTACAACCACTTCTTCCGCTGAAAATACAGTAACATTATTAAAGCAACGGTTGCCATTACACCCAAAACAAACGGATAGCCCCAAACGTGTTCTAGTTCCGGCATGTGTTTAAAATTCATGCCATAAATACCGGCGATAAAAGTTAGCGGCATGAAAATTGTTGTGATAACAGTCAAAACCTTCATGACTGAGTTCATCCGGTTATTAATACTGGAAAGATAAATGTCCACCATCCCCGAAAGCATTTCCCGGTAAGTTTCAACCGTATCTATAATTTGGATTATGTGGTCATAAACATCTCGTAGATAAATACGGGTTGTTTTTTTAATCAACCTTGATTCACCGCGCTCCATGATGGTAATCGCTTCCCGCAACGGCCACACTGCCTTACGCAAATGTAAAATCTCGCGTTTCAAAGTATGAATTTCTTTCAAGGTGTGCGAACCGGGGTCGTTGATTAACTGCTCCTCCAACTTCTCTAATCGGTCACTGAAGTTTTCCAAAATTCCAAAATAGCCATCGACCACCGAATCCAACAAAGCATACCCGAGGTAATCCGTACCCTGGGTACGAATCCGGCTTTTCGGATTCCTAATCCGTTCCCGCACCGCTCTAAAAGTGTCACCCTCAATACCTTGTTGAAAAGTAATTACAAACTTCTCACCAATAATCATACTGACCTGCTCCGCAACAATATTCTTCTTACCCACTTCAGCCGAAAGCATTTTAAAGGTCAAATAAATATAGTCATCGAGAATTTCAATCTTTGGTCTTTGGTTAACATTAAAAATGTCATCAATTACAACGGGATGGAGATCAAACCCCAAAGTTAGCTTATCCAAAAAGTCCACTGGCGGTACTCGGTCAATGTTAATCCAAGTAATAGAGGGGGTATTTTTTAACTCAACACATTCGTCAATTGATTTTACTTCTTTTTCCAACAAATTAACTGGATCAAAATCAAAGACATATATTTTATTTTTACCGGTTGTCTCTCGGCGCGAAATATTTTTAATTTTAGTGGCCATAAATTTAATTAACCCCCTTATTATAACACAAACCGGACTTAGTCACAATTTTCGGCTTAATCTTGCCCGAAACACCTTTTTGGGGTATAATCCCTAACGCTTATGCCCATGAATCTAGAAACCCTCGAATTACTACGTAAAGCCATTAGTTTTGGCTTAGTTTCGTGTGTGATTGCCTTTCTCTGGGCACCGCTTCTTACGAAGATTTTATACAAATACAAAATTACCCGCCGCAATGAATTTGACGTCTCGCTCGGTATAAATGGCCGTCAAACTAAAACTGGCACACCGATTATGGGCGGACTCTTGGTGGTCGTAACTGTCGCAGTAATTACCATACTTTTTAACTGGGAACGTAAATTTACCTGGGTACCAATCGGCGTCATGTTACTGTCGTCATTCCTGGGCGGAGTCGACGACCTCTTAAATATTTTTGGTACGCCGAGACGTAACCGAAAAATTAGTCAGATTCTTACTTTAATCCGCGTCCACAAAAGTATCTGGCATCGCATTTGGCTTATCGTTACTTTCCCGTGGGCCGCTTTTAAACGAATTTCTCTTTGGTTGGGGTCGCATCCTGGTAAAGGGGTACACGTCCATGAGAAACTACTCCTTGAATTTCTCGCTGGCGCGATTACGGCCTGGTGGATCTTTTTTAAACTCGGTGAAAATTGGCGTGAAATCCATATTCCTTTCGATGGGTTTATCAACATCGGTTGGTGGATCATCCCACTAATCATTTTCTTTGTTATGTTTACCGCCAATGCCGTTAATGTCGCCGACGGCATGGATGGTTTAGCTGGCGGATCATTAATCATTACTTTTTCGGCTTTAACTCTTTTAAGCTGGCTGGAAGGATTAAATGAAATTACCCTTTTAAACGCCACGACTGTCGGTGCCTTAATTACCTATACTTACTTTAATATCAAACCGGCCCGTTTTCAAATGAGCGATGTTGGGTCACTCGGCCTCGGGGCACTCCTCGCCATCAATATTATCGTCATGAACCAACTCGTACTATTACCTCTTCTCGCTTTTATTTTTTATGTTGAACTGGTGAGCGTTATCATCCAAATCTTTGGTCGCTACATCCTCGGTCGCCGCATTTTTAAAATGGCCCCGCTCCACCACCACTTTGAACTGCGCGGCTGGAGTGAAGAAAAAACCGTCATGCGTTTCTGGATTGTGCATACCGCCGCTGTACTACTAGGACTTTGGGTTGCTCTTTACTAACTTGTTATGTATTTAAAATGGGCAGAACAAACCACGACTGACTTTTCCGATAGTAATCTTAATGCCTTGTACAACCAAGGCTGGCTTTTTGGTCGGACCAAAAAAGGCTACCTCTACCAGACCAGGAGTTTACGAATTAACTTGGAAAAATTTGAACTAACGAGCGAAAACCGAAGAATTTTAAGAAAAAATGAAGAAATTAAATTAACTACTCATCCCCTGCCCTACGATAAATATACCTGGGAAATCGGAAAACTGGGCAAGGACTTTTATACCACTAAATTTGGCGACGGCACTTTCAGCGCCAATAAAATAAAGGAATTACTAACAACCGACAAATCCAATTTTAACCAGCTCCTTGTCTACACCTTAAACAACATTCCGGTTGGTTATGCTATTTGTTTAGAAACCAATGAATTATTCCATTATTCTTATCCTTTTTACAATTTACACACTGACTTACCAAATCTTGGCATTGGTATGATGACCGAGGCAATAACTTCAGCCAAGGAAAAGAATAAAAAATATGTCTACCTAGGTAGTGTTAAAGACGAAACGGCTTTGTATAAAATTCAGTTTACGGGATTAGAATGGTGGGACGAAAAAAAATGGAACTTAGATTTAGATGAATTAAAAAACGCTGTATGAAACACCTCCACTTCATCGGCATCTGTGGCGTTGGTATGAGCGCACTCGCTATTCTTTTTAAAGAAAAAGGGTGGGTTGTCACTGGTTCGGACGTGGGTTTTTATCCACCTGTGTCTACCAATCTAAAAAAACACGGCGTTGTTTTTTATCCAGGGTGGCATCCGGAAAAAGTTTTAGAAAAATTTACAAATAATTCTACCCCCACCGACGAATACATGGTGGTTGTTGGAAATGTGGCCGGGTCAGAAAACCCGGAATGGAAATATGTCCAAGATAATAACTTACCATATGTCTCCTACCCAGAATTAATTGCCAGATATTTGGTAAAAGAAAATTCGATTGTTTGCGCTGGTACTTATGGCAAAACCTCTTCCACCACTCTCCTTGCCTGGATATTAAAAGAATCTGGTTATAACCCCACGTATATGTTCGGGGGAATTAGTAAAAATCTAGACTTAAGCGCGGATAATCCAAATAATTCCGAGTGGAGTATTTTAGAAGGCGACGAATACAAAACTGCTCGTTGGGATAACCGCCCAAAATTTTTATCCTACTCCCCCACCCACTTACTTCTAACGGCGGTAGAGTGGGATCATGCTGATATTTATAAAACTGAAACCGATTATTTCAGAGCTTTTAGTGAATTACTTAATCTGGTACCAAAATCTGGTTTAATCGTCGCTTGCCTCGACAATACCAATGTAAACAAGTTGGTCAAAGAGACACCCCTCGCTGCTCGACTCGTTTCCTATGGACGTTCCGCCCAAACTGATTATTGTTACTTAAATATCCAGCAAAACAAAACCGGGTTAAGTTTGGACATCGTCCATCAAGCCGAATTATATCACCTAAACGTCCCAGTTATCGGCGAATACATGGCTGAGAATGTTTGTGGGGCTTTTGCGCTCGCGAGTGAAATAGGCGTACCGAGTAAAAAAATAATCACTGCTTTAACTAAATTTACTGGTTTAAAACGCCGACTGGAAAAACGCGGTACTCTAAACGGCGCCGATGTCTTTGATGACATTGCTCATTCACCAGCAAAAGCCAAGTCGGCTTTAAACGCCTTGAAAAAAATCTATACTGGAAATATCTACGCGATTTTTGAACCTAATACCGGCAACCGCGAAAAAAAATCTGCTCCTTTTTACGACCAAGCTTTTAGCGATGCCACTGAAGTCATAATCCCCCGCCTGACTAAATTAAAAAACAAAGAAAATGACACGAGCCTTGAGGGTGATGAACTAACCAAGATTATTAGTAAAACCCACCCTAATGTTTTATATTTACCTCTAGACGCCGAATTGATTACTTATATCAAAAACAAAACACAACCAAACGATGTGGTTGTGTTCCTCGGTAGCCACGGCTTCCGAGGGATGATTGAAGAATTGGTAAAATAACTATTTTCCTTCGTCCACTATTTCGACTACTACCTCGTCTCCGTCAATATTTGTCACCATAAGAGTAATACCGCATTTATCACATTCAATTACGTCCCCTTTGGCCAAGTTAGGGTAAATAGATAAATCCACTTCATTTTTACACTCCGGGCAAGTTAGCTTCATAATTACAAATAATTAAAGTTAGGTAATGTACAAGCGAAATTAAGTATAGTAAAAAAAGCCTAAAACGTCAAATATGCCTTTAACCCCTCTCCAAAGAATGGAAAAACTCGAGACAGTTCTTAATCTAAAAGAGTCGCTGTTTTTTAAGCGCGAAGATCTTCACCCTTTGAAGTCCCACAAGGGGAGATCGATTCCATTCATGATTGAACACTATTTAAAACAAGGTTACACCAAATTCACCATTTCTTCTTCTGGCAACGCCGCTCTGGCCGCGGGATTATATATCTCGGATTATAATAAAAATAATAACAACAAACTCACCCTTCTTATTCTAGTTGGCGAAAATATTAATGAAGAAAAAATAAATGCTTTACGTAACCTAACGGATGAAAACGTTGTTTTACGACAAGTCAAGAATCCTAAACAAGTAGCTTTTCAGTTGGACAAAGACGAAGAAGTAAAAAACTTGCGCCAATCCACCGATGATCTGGCCCTTGTTGGCTATGAGGAATTAGCTAAAGAAATAATGGAAGAGCTCCCCACAGTAGCGGCAATTTTTATCCCCACTTCGAGTGGCACGACGGCTTTAGGATTGCATCTTGGATTCGAAAAACTTGGTTTAAACCCAGAAATACATATCGTCCAAACTGACGCTTGCCATCCATTTGTTGAAGACCATAATGGAGAACTACCATCAGACACGAATAAACTGTCTTTAGCCGATGCCATTGTAGATAAGGTGGGCCACCGCAAAACTACAGTGGCCAATGCTGCACAAGAAAGCCGAGGAAACACCTGGATAGCTACTAACGAAGAAATTCAAGAAACACTTACTCTCCTAAAAGAAAAAGAAGACATTGTTTTGTCTCCGAACAGCATTTTAAGTTTAGTTGGCCTACAACAGTATTTAACAAATGAAAAAAAAATTACCGGACCAATCGTTTGCTTGATTACCGGGAAATAAAATATTTTTAACTTATTTTTATGAGCTCTACAACAAATTGTGATAAATGCCACAAAGAAATTGAAAAAAACAAAAAAGAAGGCTCAGGGAGCCTTAGTTTAAACATTAACGGTCTTGATCAAAGTTTGCCAAATAGCGAAAAAAGATGGGAGACTTTTGATTTTTGCCCAGAATGCACAAAAGAAATTTTTGTTAAAGTAATAAGCCTCCTTAAGTAATAATTGATTTCAAAACTGTAAAATTTTAGGAGTCAAACTTTTTACCTCCTGACGAAAAAATTTCTTCACTTCCAACCAACTGGCCTTAAAGTAAATTTTTGGATCAGGGTCGTTTTCTGCATCAGTAAAATAAGCCAGACTTTTAAGAATATGAGCGACGTTATTTTCCTGACCAGGATACTGGTTAACTGCTTTTAATATCACTTCACCTAGCGGAGCAATATTTTTACAATACCAATACAAATCATAAAAATCACGCTTGCGGCCACGTTGGCTTACAGCCACTATCTTCATCGAAGCAATGTCCACGGGCAACAAAATTTTTATCTTTCCAATTTTTAATTTATTCTTTTGCGGCAAGAAAAAAGGATAAGCGATCAGACTCATTTTAGCTCCATTAAATACTCCATAAATTGTACCATTCTCTCTATAAGTAGTGGACCACAGCCCGGTATTTAACAACTCCCGTTCCACTTCTATCTCTTTAAATTTTTTATTCGGCGTAAAAAAATCCAGATCGACTGATTGCCTATGCCCCACTTGTAAAGCCAAAGCCGTGCCACCAGCTAAATACCAGTTATTTTTCGCAAACAAGTCCATCTTTTGACAAACCAAAAAAGCTTCTTGCGTCGCCTTTGGGAGTGAGTCAAAATGCAAATCTTCAGTAGATTCTATATTAGAGACCATAGGGCTTTGGATTTTTTATGCATAACTCTTGATTTTTTTACCACATCCTTAATAACCCGCGGTGAAAAATTATGATAAACCCAGCGTACTTCTTTGTCATTACCAAAATCTAAAACCCGTTCAATAATGTACCGAGCGTGTTTTTTTTCATCAATTGTTTTTGGGTCAACATCCCAAAATAATGACTGTCTAAAACGCATAAATACTGTAATTTATACTGTAATTATACCACAAAAATTACCTTTTCGCAACCGCAATAATTACTGCGTTCCGACCAAAATATCCTCCTTACCGTCATAATTCATATCTCTCGTTGTAAGGGTAACCAAGTTACCATCGTTGAAAGTTGAAGCCACCTTAAACTCTGATACTTTTTTAAAATCTTTTTTATATATCTTTACCAGTGGATCGCGACCGGATCGTGAAGCAACAATTAACTCAACTTTACTGTCTCCATTCACATCGCCGATAGCAACAGTCATTCCATTTTTATAACTATTATTAAACGGCTTGTAGCGCTTTTCTATTTTACTCATATCTTCGTTATACACAAACAACTCGGCGACTACGCCTCTTCCTGTTCCCACTACCACTTCGTTTTTACCATCTTGATCAATGTCGCCGATCGCGACATTATACCCCCCTTGGTATTTTTTCCCCAACGGATAAACTTTCGTCAGTAATTCACCGTAGTAAGTATACAAACGAACTTCGTTTCCTTTGGTCGGTGCTAAAGCAACTGTAGCCAATGCTGTCGGATTCTTTCGAGAAACTGCGAGACTCACCCCACCAGAATAATTACCACCAAAAGGAAATTCACTACCCCAAGAGGCAAGGTTGTCATCAAAAATTTCAAACCGTGCACCAGTCATAGTAATGAGTTCGTTTCCTTCGTCGCCGTCGACATCTCCCTCAAAAGCCGCCGCCCCACCTTTAAACCGATCTTCGAAGACAAACAAACCATTTCTCGTGCGATTGCCTTTGTCATCAAAAAAACGAACAAATGAGCCGTTATTGAAAACCACATTTTTTAGCGTCTGGGTAGTTTTTAACATTACCAACCCGTCTTTGGCTCCGATCCGCACCCGATCAGTAATTTGTCCATTATTAACTACTGAATCTTGTTTACCAATAATTTTTTCGTACTCCGCTCCCAAATCGACAGTTTGTGCTTGGCTGGTCGGATTAACTAGAGCCACACCATTCGAATACTCTCTCCGCCAAACATCGGACTGAAATTGATTTGATCCATTCATCCCTCGGGCCTCGCCGGTCGGATCACCCAAATCCACGTCATATTCGTCATACCACCAGACTTGTGAATGGTCTTTAGTGCCATAGTCAAATGAAAAATAGACATCGTCAACGATAAGACTGCTCGCTAAACCAAAACGCATCCGCCGGTAATCATTTTGTTTACCAGTATTATTAGTATTAGCGTTAAAAACATAAATCTGCGGATTTTTATTCTTTGCCTGGTTCCTGACTAGTCCAGTCATAATACCGCTCCACGATCCGCCTGCTTCCCAAGGTGTTGGGTAATCCTCGTACATCCGCCCATTGGTATATGGTTGCAAGGCCGGTAAAGAACTGCCGTTCATTAATACATACTCGACTGGCAATTGTCGCCAAGTCTGATCTAACAAATACACCATGCGTCTTGTCCACTCCGCATTAACTTCGTCAGCATTCCCCCGTTGGCCATTGTTATACAAACTAATATCTCCTTTGTTCTGCCAAGAAATACCATCGTAAACCATGTCCCAAAACACACCGTTCCAAATCCCCTGGCTTAGAATATGACTTTTAACATATTGAATTAAATAATCAGTTGACTCTTCAGTCATGTTGGTGTTTTGTAATCCCGGCCAATCCGAAACAATGTTCCCCCCGGTGTCCCTCAACCACCAGTCATCTTTTACGACGAAATCTTTATACAAAGTATTAGCTGGGTAGACCTTCCAAGACTGGTTATAGCTTTCACTCGGTACATAAGCAAGAAGTATAATGTCCGGATTTTTTGCTCTAATCTGATCAATCACATTCCGCCGGACTATGCCCTGCTCTGGACTTAAGATTAATAAATCGTTACGAGCAAGATAATCTATCGAGGCCTGGTCAGTCGGCAAAGTACCAAGGTAGTAGTTAGCCAACATAGGCGCAGATTTGCTCGGTCGCAAAATAAAAGCACTGGATACTAGTACTGCTAAAAACAAAATGACAAAAATTCGGTAAAACTTAATCATTGTTTTTTAAAGAATAAACTTCCAAAAGTCTAGTCAAATATTTCTCCTCATTGTTCTCTTGTAAAACTTTCTCGCGTAATTCATTGCCCATTGCTTCCCGCGCCTCAGCTTTCTTCTTCGCCCACTCGGTAATTTTATTTACCAAACTATCTAAATCGCCAGATTCAAATAATAATTCTTCGTCTAATAATTCTGGTATACCGCCAATTCGGCTCCCAATTACCACTTTCCGACGTAAACAAGCTTCCAGAATACTCATGGGATAATTTTCATACCAAACCGCCGGCAAAACTAAAAACTTGGCCTCGGCAAAAACTTTTTCTAGATCATCGCCCGCGACATGACTTAAAAAATCCAGATTGGATAAATCTAATTTAGAAGCTTCAGCTTTCAATTTTTTCTCTTCGGGGCCATCACCGACGATCCGAAACTTTAATTTTGGCAATTGTTTCGCTGCCTGTAATAACAGCCCCAACCCCTTCTCCGGAGCCACTCGACCGACATAGGTAATATATTCACCCTCGGTATATGGCTCTCCAAAATTAACCTCGAGCGGATTAGCCAAAACCGTTATTTTAGAAGCTGGGAAACCAGCTTGAATAAATTTATCTTTTAAAAACCGACTGGGACTTATATATTGGCCAATTGCTAAAAGCAATTTATTCCAGCGCATAAAATATGCTTCCAGCGTCGCGATAAAACTCTCCCCCCAGCTTTCCATGCAGTTATTCCACAAACAACGATAGTACTTACCACCCATCGCCTCTTCTGCAATTTTACCATGATGGTACAAGTTGTAATTGGGGCTAATTAATTTATAATCATGAAGTGTCATAACCGTTTTAATCTTTTCTTCTTTCAAGACCTCCAAAATTGACCCAGATAATTGGTGATAAAAATTATGCAAATGCACGACATCGGGTTTAAAATCCTGCACTAATTCTCTAAACTTATCTCGCGCCTCCGGGTTATAGATTGCTTTCAGGCCAGCAGATATCTTTTTAAGCCCTCGCACTTTGGCATAATCCACATGGCTCACGAAATACTTATTATGGAAAATATTTTTTGGATCATGCATACCGAAAATCTCGACCGTGTGGCCGGCTTTTTCCAAAATATTTTTTGTTTGGATTGCCACCCTTTCCGCCCCACCGCGGAAATACCAATATTTATTAACTAGCAAAATGCGCATAAAGTTTGTGTTTCATAAACCACAGGCCGGCTTTTAAGGGATGCTTTTTAATCGCCGTCCGAGCCGTACAAATCATCCAAACCGGCATCTTTAAATCATCAACTTTCTGACGGGCCACTTCTGCTTCTGTAGAACACCAAAATTGTTCGAGGGTATTTTGGTCTTGAATATTCTTAATACTACCAATAACCACATTGTGAACAACGGAAGGATAGATATCTCCCGACGGATCTAAAAAGAAAAAATCTCTCCCCGGAGCGTTAGATAACATGGGGTTTTTACTCGTCACAAATTTGCGCATGCCATAAGCAAAGTAACCTCTGGCCCAACGTTTAAAACTCCAACTTTTTAATTCCTCCTTGATGAGGTAACCATACTCCCTGTTCAATACTTCCCCCCTCGGGTTATGGACATTCTGCTTGCCACCGAAATAAAACTCCGAGCTTTGGGCAAAGCTATGGGTAAATTCAATCCCGAGTTCTCGACTCAGGTTATATACCTTAGACAGGTGGTTAACATTTTTATCCGTAGCGGTATAAGCCAAACGTAATTTTGTCACCCCAATTTCTTTCAGTCTTTTTACTGTTTCAATCGCTTTATCAAAACCGCCAGGAATACCGCGCATTTCATTATGCATTTCTCCGATGCCATCAATAGAAATAGCGATACCAATGTCTGGTTTAATCTTTAATAACTCTTTAGTCCGATTAATAATTAAATCAGTCGCAAAGCCATTGGAAGAAATTATGATCCGGGCTTTTGGCACCGCTTTAACAACATTTTTTAAAATTTCTACTAAATCTTTCCGTAAATATGGCTCCCCACCCGAAAAGTTAATATCTCGAAGACTACTCGGTAATTTCAAAAATTCCTCGGGTGGTAACTCGGGGCTGTTTTTTATCTTCCAGATGTCGCACATCGTGCAACGGGAATTACAGTTATAGGTTAAAGCTAAAACGCAATCAACTGGTAAGCGACAGACCATAATGATAAATTATGCCTTTATTATACCGGAAAAAAGCATTGCCGGCAAGCCAATACACAAAAAACGATAAATGATACTAACCTGCCAAAAAATTCATTATGAGCTTAACCATAACCTCCTTTTGCTTTGGTTCACTTTCCGCAATTAGAAGGGCTAAAGCGACCAGTGCATTGTCATTGATTTTCTTTTCACCATTCTTCTTTAGCAAACTCTTGTTGCGGGCTAAAAATACTACAAACAAAAATGAAGCCAGGCGTTTGTTGCCATCGCTAAACGGATGGTCCTTAATCACAAAATACAACAAATGAGCTGCTTTTGCTTCCACGCTTGGATATAAATCTTTACCAGCAAAAGCCTGGCTAAGGGTTGCGATAATCCCCCCAAAAGATTCTCCGCGTTCACGGCCAAATAAATCACCGGCTTCTTTCTTTTCTAACAAATTATTTTTTAATTCATTAACTAAACCTACTGCTTCTTCATAAGCAAACGCTCTTTTGACCTTGGTAAACTTAATGGGCGATTCTATCTTATCTTCATCATATTTTTGCAACAAAACCCAGGTATTAGCATAATCAGTTATTACCCTTAAAATCCCTTCCGCCTCTCTACCGTTAAGTTCGCGATTACTAATTGTTTTACGCACTAAGGATACGGCTTGTTCAAATTCATTTAATTCTCTACCCCGTAACTCCAGCAGGCGCTTCTCATTAAGGCTATACCCCTCTAGAATATGCTTACGCAAAATCCCCGTCGCCCAAATACGAAACTGGGTGGCTCTTTTAGAATTAACCCGGTAACCAACAGAAAGAATAGCGTCGAGATTATAAAACTCAACCAAACGCTCTATTTGTCTTTTACCTTCTAGTTGAACTGTTGCAATTTTTGCAACAGTTGCTTCTCTTGATAATTCACCATTCTCGAATATATTGCTAAAATGTCTAGAGATACCAGACTTATGGGTAGCAAATAACTGGGCAATTTGGTTTAGTGTTAACCACACTGATTCTTTCCTTACTTCGGCCTCAACTTTCACCTGGCCATTTTTATCCTCGTAAATAACAATCTCTTTACTAACGTTTTCTCCTTTGATCATATTAAGTAATAATTATAACAAAGTAATTCTATCACAAAATGCCTTTATTCTAAAGAATGACTGTGATATAATCAAACTAACTTTTAAAAAACAAAAAAGCGGCATTCCCGCGGGAGGAAACCCTTTGGTAGTCCTCTCATAGGGATAAACCACAAGCCTTTATGACCAACCTAAAATACAACGCCCTCTTTTTCATTGCCCTTCTCCTTTTTACCATCGTAAACCCCTATACCGCGGGCGACGTGCTGGCGTTCTTGGTGTTAGTCTTTTTCTTACTTTACAAACTCTTCGGTGATTACGCCCTTCTGGTTTTCCTAATTATCCGTCCGACCATAGATTACTGGCGGGATTATGTGGTCCTTTCTGAAGATGAATTTCGTTTTAATGTTAACGCCGGCATTTCTTTGATCTTACTCGCTTGGTCAATTTTGTTTTTTATCAAAAACCACGAATACTGGAAACAGATCCCCGCCCGACGAATTTGGCTCGTCTTTCTCGCTTGGGTCGCTATAACCTATGCCTACACCTTTGACAAAAGTTCAACTATTACCGAGGTACTTAAAGCCGCCAACCTCTTTGCCCTCTTTGGCGTAACTTTTGTCATGCGCTTAAAATACCCAACTAAATTTGATCGCTATTTCCGGAAAACTTTACTTATCGGCGCCCTCCCCCCGCTCGCTCTCGCCGTTTACCAATACTTCACCCACACTGGCCTCATGATCGATGGCGTCGCCAATCGCCTGTATGGAACCTTTGCTCACCCGAATATCCTCGCCACTTTTGCTCTACTACTTTTTATCTTTGCCTTTGACTCCTTTTTTAAAAACAAAGACCGTTGGCTCTTTCAACCGTTCAACGCTTGGTTTAAAAACCAACAAGATCTGTATTTTCTAGCTTTTCTTTTCCTGGTCACCATTATTACCTTAACCTACACCCGCATTGCCTGGATCGGTTTTGTTTTCTTCTTAGTCGCCTATGGCCTTATCAAAGTAACCAAAACCACCCTCTCCACTTTAACAATCCTAGTCATTCTTTACGCCTCCTTTTTTCCAATTAACCACTGGCTCACCAGTTCTTTTAATATTAACCTCCAAAATAATTCGGTAATCGCGAGACTGACTACTCGCAACCGCGAAGCGGATTCGATCGCTTGGCGACGGGACGTCGCCAACAAAGTATTCCCACTCTTCCGTGACCGCCCACTCTTAGGCTATGGCTACGGATCGTTTGCAACAGTTTGGGATGTTAGTAAAGGAGTGGGAAATATCTGGGATAATACTAGTGAGGCGCATAATGACTATCTCAAAGTTGCTTTTGAAACCGGTATCATTGGTTTTCTGCTGTACCTCGCCATTTTCGCCACCCTACTCTACCGAGAAATACAATACGGTAAAAAACACAAATGGCCCAACACCATTTTTATCTTGAGCATTCTTGTCTATCTAATCCTTTCTTTATCTGACAATATGCTCCACCATACCCCGGTCATCTGGTGGTTCTGGGCGATCTGGGGTTACTGGAGCGCCGAGCACGCGTAAAAAACGAAGAGAGGAGAAATAAAAAAAATAAACACAATAAAAAAACCGCTGACAAGGTGGTTTTATTTTTAAACAAAATATGTTGTGGCCGGCGGCGCACGTCCGAACTTCGAACGCACGCCTCCGGCACAGTTTCAGCGGAGGGCAGCGGCGTAGCAACCACCATCCGCACAGGGGTTGACGACAACCCCGTCCTTGGTGCGCCCGTCGTGGGCACAGCCGTAGGCGGCCTCGCCCTCGTTCAGTTCCCCGAAGGGAACGTTAATGCCTCCGGCGAGGACACAGTGCCCGGTCGGCGCATTCGGTCCCGGGAAATTCCGCCGGTCGTTCTCCCAGGTCTCCCACCGACCGGGCCAGTCGAGCGTGACCGAGCAGGCCTCGAGCGCCGAATTGCGCTCGAACCCACGCGCGTTCATCTGGCTGGACGGCGAGAAGAACGAGATCGGGTCCTTCCCTGTCGCGGACCAGAACGAGACCTGGCTCACGCTGCACCCCGGGTCCACCACGAGGGTGAACGCGAGGCACCCGACGTCCTCACGGCCGTCATCCGTGCCATCGTCATCGCGATCCTCGACCTGCTGGGGCGGGGCGGCCCTGCGCCCCTTCTCGTCATCGTCCTCGATCCCGCAGCCGATCGACAGACCAAACACGACCGTGAACACCAGGAACCACTTAAGACGCATCTTGACCCTCCTCTGTCTATCCGCTGTCGCCGGACCATCCGGCAACCAACAGGACCAGAGTATATATATAATCATACTAGGTTAGTATGTCAATAGTTAAAAAACAAAATGAAAAAAGGCAACAAAAAACCCTCACTTACATTCACGAGGTAAATCATGGATATAAGTGAGGGTTGGAGAGAAGTTTTGCCTATACAAGCACAAGTCTCATTCTCCTCTCCTCACCGTCCCGAACTAGTCGGGACGAAAGAACTACGGGCGAAAGGCGTAAAAATCTTTCACGCCTCCGACCCCATGCCCCGGCTATTGCCAGGGCCAATCCCGCCGAAGCGGGTCAAGCGATTCTAATTTTTCGAACTATTCGAACCGGCGAGAGCGGGGGCCGAAGCCCTCCCAACTCCCGCCATGGCGAAAGTGTCAGGTCAGCCCGGCCTTACGGGGCCAGGCCGGCGCGCGATCAGTGCGGGCAGGTGCCCGTACAGTCGCAGTCCTGCGAATCCACCAGGCCGTCGAGGTCGTTGTCCAGGCCGTCCGCGCAGCCGACCTCTTCGCAGGTGACCTGGAGGTCGAACATCTGCGCCCAAGTACCCTGGAACTGGTCCACGGCGAGGTAGTAGGTCACCCCGGGGGTCGGCCTGAACGCGACGGCGGTGAAGCCGAACATGTCGCAGGCCGAAGCCGAACAGAGCGACCGCAGAACGAAGATGTCGAGCGCGGTCGCCTGGCTGGAGTTGGACGGGTTCACGATCGGCAGGATGCCGATCGGCGTGACCGTCACCTTCACCCCGCCCTCGAGGGTGCGGTACTTCACCATGGTCTCGAAGCCGCTCTCGTCGAGGGTGCGGCGACACGAGTACCCGTTCAGCCAGGACTGCGTACCCATCTCGACGTCCAGAAGCGTCTCGCCGCACTGGACCTCGTCGAGGTCCAGGTTGCACGAAGCGCAGGCGTCCCCCTCGTCGATCTGCTCGTCGCAGTCGTCGTCGAGGTTGTTGCAGACCTCCGCCACCGGATTGCCCGGCGAGCAGGTCTGCGGGACGCCGCCCAGGCAGGCCGAGACGGTGCGGGAGCACTCGCCCACGCCGCAGGTCAGGTCCTGGAAGCCCTCGTCGATCTGCTCGTCGCAGTCGTCGTCGAGGTTGTTGCAGACCTCCGCCACCGGATTGCCCGGCGAGCAGGTCTGCGGGACGCCGCCCAGGCAGGCCGAGACGGTGCGGGAGCACTCGCCCACGCCGCAGGTCAGGTCCTGGAAGCCCTCGTCGATCTGCTCGTCGCAGTCGTCGTCGAGGTTGTTGCAGACCTCCGCCACCGGATTGCCCGGCGAGCAGGTCTGCGGGACGCCGCCCAGGCAGGCCGAGACGGTGCGGGAGCACTCGCCCACGCCGCAGGTCAGGTCCTGGAAGCCCTCGTCCGCACCGGCGACGCAGTTGTCGTCGAGGCCGTTGCAGACCTCGGGCGCGTAAGGGTGGATCACCGAACTGCTATCATTGCAGTCGCCGTCCTGCGGGGCGCGGTAGAACTCGGTGGGAGCGCAGTAGCACTTGTTCGGCGCCTGGGACTGGCCGTAGCCGTCCCCGTCCATGTCGAGGTAGAACCAGTCGCACCCGACCGAGTTCTCCTCGTCGGTCTGCTCGTCGCAGTCGTCGTCGAGGCCGTTGCAGACCTCGTCGATCGGGAGCACTTCGTCTACGCAGAGGCCCCACTGGCCCCGGACGCAGGTCGAGATGCCGCCGTGGCAGACACCGACGCTCTCGGTCCCTTCCGGACCGGTGTAGCAGAGGCGCGTCAGGCTCTCGTCGGTCTGCTCGTCGCAGTCGTCGTCGAGGCCGTTGCAGACCTCGTCGATC
>CAZRZQ010000003.1:0-1746 GCA_964604585.1 uncultured Gammaproteobacteria bacterium | reverse complement strand
GGCTGGTTGTTCTGAACGCACACGAGCACGCCCGTCACGCAGGACGTGGTGCCGGCGGCGCACTGGCCGAAGAGCTCGGTCTCGCAGCTCACGCCACCGCCCGGGTTTTCCTCGTCCGTCACGCCGCTGCAGTCGTCGTCGAGGCCGTTGCAGACCTCGGGCGCGTTGGGATGAACCGCCGACATGGTGTCGTCGCAGTCCATCGCGTTGTTGACGTACCCCTCGGGCGCCGTGCAGGCCTGCGTCTTGACCATCGGATCGCCGTAGCCGTCGGCGTCGGCGTCCCGGTAGAAGCTGGGCTTGACGTTCTCGCACACGCCCAGCTGGATGTAGGGGTTGCACGAATCCGTCGTGCACGCGTTGTTGTCCTCGCAGTCGCCGTCGTTGCCGCAGCCCTTGCCGCAGCTGATGATGCGACCGCCATCGAGGGTCGTGCAGCACTGGTCGTTCCACCAGATGTTGCACGCACCGTTGTCACACGAGAGGCGCTTGCAGTCGTCCTGCTGCGCCCACTGCATGCACGGGGTGATGTCCTGCCCCTGGCAGGGCACCGGCTGGTCCTCGTCGTCCACCAACGGGGAGACGAGGGAACGGAGATCGCCGTCGCCGAAGTCCCGCGACTCGTCCGCGGGCTTCACCGACTCGATGTCACCGCAGCCCACGAGGGCCACGATGACGCCCATCGCCACCAAGAACCGACCGAACCGGGACATCCTTCACCTCCCTGGTGTAGTCCCGTTATCTTTGGAGTCCCGACCACCACGGCCGGGATCCACCACTCTCGGCTCTCTCGCACTCGCGAAATTGCCGAACCATAAAAACAGCACAAATATTACTTCCTGCTATTTTAAAGTTCGACAATTCGCTACTTTAAAAATCGCTTGAATTGTTAATGAACATTTTTCTTCTTCTACCAAAAATATGTTCTGAAGAAGAAATATTACCGACTTTGTTTTTTGACTGAACTAAAACTTTTTATAAATAAATAGTTTTATTAAAGCCAAGAGAGAGCAAAGTCGGTAGTGTCTCTTCTCCTAATTTTCAATGTTCATTTTATTTTTTCTACTTACATCTTAGTCATTACCCTAAATACTTTAAGGTAATAGCTACGAGTGCCGGCGGCGCGAAGACGAATCTTCGCGGCGCCGGCCAATATGTACCATCGGTTGGGGCAAAATCTCTAGCCCCAACAGACAGGTAAAGTTTCAGCACATTTTTTACTCACCGTCACCAGGGTTGCGAATCCACTGGCCGGATCGGGATGCGTCCCGAGGGTGGCTTTTAAGGGGAACTACCAGCCCCGCGGAACTAGCGACGCCCGTCCGTGGTGCAGGTGAAGATCCACTCGCACCCGGCGACAGAGTCGCACACGCGATCCTTGAAAGGCGGCAGCAGATTGCCGCACCGGTCCTCGCACAGGAGACCTTCCGGCAGCGGCTGATCGTCACCCCAGGGGTAACGCCAGCCCCACACCGAATGTGCCTCGGGCGAGCCGAACGAGTTGTCTCCACCGGGCAGGACGATGAAGTCCGCCTCGTCGGAGCTCGTTCCGGTCGGGTCCTGCCCCAGCCGCCAAGCGTCCGGGGTCAGGCCGTGGACCCACGTTCCCCACATCGCACACTCTACCGGATGGCCACAGCCCTCCAGCGGGGTGTGGACGCACACGCCCGTGTCCGGGTCGCACACGTCCTGCGTGCAGTTGTTCTCATCGTCGCAGTTGACCCCCTCACAGAGGTCGACCGCGAC
>CAZRZQ010000002.1:18307-37880 GCA_964604585.1 uncultured Gammaproteobacteria bacterium | reverse complement strand
ACAAGAACGATTGGCCAAATTAGCTGGCGGTGTCGCCATCATTAAAGTTGGTGCGGCGACTGAAACCGAGATGAAAGAAGTAAAGCATCGCATTGAAGACGCGGTTGGTGCTACTAAGGCGGCTGTGGAAGAAGGTGTTGTACCGGGTGGTGGTGTTGCTTTAATCCGGGCCGCTAAAGCTTTAGATGGTTTAAAATTAGACCACGAAGAAGAAGTAGCTGTAAAGATTTTACGACGTGCTTTAGAAGAGCCTTTGCGCCAGATTGCCGAAAATGCCGGTGTTGATGGTTCTGTCGTTACGGAAGAGGTTAAAAAGCATGATGGTAGCTTTGGTTATAATGCTGCGACGGGTGTTTACGAAGATATGATTAAAGCTGGTATTATTGACCCAACCAAAGTCACGAGAAGTGCTCTTCAGAACGCTGCTTCCATTGCCGGCATGTTCTTAACCACTGAAGCGGTTATAACCGACATTCCAAAAAAAGAAGAACCAATGCCACCAATGCCAGGCGGTATGGGAGGAATGGGCGGCGGGATGTATTAAAAAGAAAAATAACAACAAAATAAAAAACTGGTCCCTAAAAAGGGCCGGTTTTTTAAGTCCATGTTACCTTGTTGTCAAGGCTGGTTGAATAAGGTAAAATAGCCTAACTATGTTTGAAACATTCATACAATTTTTTTCATCATTCCCACATTGGCTTGGAACACTGCTCATGGCTATGACTCCGGTTGGGGAATTGCGCCTGGCTTTACCGGTCGCTGTTTTAGGTTTTAAAATGCCGATTTGGTCAGCTTTGTTTTGGTCTATTTTAGGCAACATGATCCCAGTAACAATTATTCTTTTGTTTGTAGATAAATTCCATCGTTGGGTGGAGAAGCGGACAGATTTTGTTTCTAGTTCGTGGCTTAAATATTTAGAAAAAGCTCAACAAAAATTTGATGCTAAAAAGTATGAGAAATACGGTCTCGTTGCCCTGGCTCTGTTTGTCGGTGTGCCGCTACCCATGACTGGCGCCTGGACTGGCGCCGTGATCGCTTTTCTACTCGCTCTGCCTTTTAAAAAGGCCTGGATTGCGATTTTGGCTGGGGTAATGATGTCAGCCGCCATCACCTTATTGCTTAGCCTCGGAGCTAAGGGAATTTTTAATTAGTATGGCTAGTGAACGTTTAGAAATTTTAAAAGAAAAGATCCAAAGAACCATGGTACTTTTGCAGCTAGATAAACTGCAAATCAAAAAAGCCCAACTGGAAGAGCAAATGAATGCTCCAGATTTTTGGTCTAACCAAGAAAATGCGCAAGCCGTGAGTCAAGATTACGAAAGTATCCGTGGAGAAATAGAGAAGTGGACTGATATTAAAAACAAAGTAAACGATCTAATAGATCTAGCCAAGTCTGGTGATGCCTCTTTGGAAGAGGAAATTACTAAACAAACCGAGGATTTAGAAAAAGAATTCTCTTCTTATGAGTTTTTTCTTCTTTTGAATGGTCCCTACGACGATAAAAATGCCATAGTCGCTCTCCACGCTGGAACCGGTGGCACTGAAGCCCAAGACTGGACCGAGATGTTACTGCGCATGTTTTTGCGTTTTGCAGAAAAACAAGGTTGGAAAACGCGTATAATTGACGAATCGCGTGGTGGGGAGGCTGGCTACAAGTCAGTCATGTTTGAGGTTAAAGGCCGTTATGCCTATGGCTATCTCAAAAGTGAACACGGTGTTCATCGTTTAGTGCGTATCTCTCCATTTGACGCCGAGAAAATGCGCCACACCTCTTTTGCTTTAGCTGAAGTTATGCCAGAATTAGATGAGAGTATTGAATTAAACATCGACCCGAAAGATCTGCGGATAGATACCTTTATGAGCGGTGGTAAAGGCGGACAAAGTGTTAATACTACGTATTCGGCCGTTCGGATCGTGCATATTCCGACCAACACGACAGTAACCTGTCAAAATGAACGCTCCCAGATGCAAAACAAAGAAACGGCTATGAAAGTGTTAAGGGCGAAGTTGTTGCGACTTCAGGAAGAACAACAGGCTAAAGAACGGCAAGAACTCCGTGGAGAATATAAATCCGCAGAATGGGGGAACCAGATTCGTTCTTATGTTTTGCATCCTTACCACATGGTAAAAGATCACCGGACCGAGTACGAAACCAGTGACCCCGACCGAGTGCTAGATGGAGACTTGCTGGCGTTTAGCGAAGCGTATTTAAAATGGATTAAGGAGTAAAGAAGTATGAAAAAATATACCCTGGAACAATTAAACGAAATTACTCATTGCCTTTTGCACGGCGAAACGGCAGTTTATCCAACGGAGACATCTTACGGTTTAGGTTGTGATGCTAGAAATATTCAGGCTGTCGAAAAAATTTTTAATATTAAAGGACGGGAAAAAACTAAGTCTCTTTTAGTTATAGTTCCGACAGTCGAAGCGGCACGCCAATATTTGGAGTGGAATAACCTTTTAGAAGAATTGGCTAACAAATATTGGCCCGGTCCTCTGACGATTGTTTCTAGAGCCTTACCAGCCAAATTACCGTTAGGTGTCGTATCACTCGATGGTACTTTGGCAGTCCGGGTTACCGCCAATCCCTGGTTGCAAAGTTTGACTACCAACCTCGGCGAACCGCTGGTTGGCACCTCGGCCAATATTACCGGCTCACATCAAGATCTTTATAATCCAGAAGACATAGTAACAGAGTATGCGGGACGAGATTTAAAACCGGATATCTTAGTAGACGGCGGTGTAATACCAGTACGCCAACCTACGACCATCGTGAGTGTCGTAGGAGGTGAGTTAAAGATATTACGGCAGGGTGAGTTAAAGATAGATTAATTTTTTTATGTCCAAATTTATGGAGGCAGTCGATCGTCAAAAGCATTGGGTTATCCTGGGAACAATTTTAGTGTTCATGCTGGGGTACATATTTTATGCCTGGCAGGATACTACTTTGGCAGTTGAGAGTGCTACAGTTATTGACTTGTCTTTACACCCAGAAAAAAAAATTCGTTACAAAATTCCACGTCAAATGGTTAAGGGCATCTATATTACCGCTTACTCGGCTGGAACCAAGACAAAAATGGATTCGTTGATTAAACTCATCGACGAAACCGAACTGAATGCGGTGGTCATAGATATTAAAGATTATAGTGGTAAAATATTGTTTGACAGTCAACATCCTGTCGTAGTTGAAAAAAAATTAAAGTATAACCAGCTAGGTGATATTCGTACTCTTATAAAAAAATTGCACGAACACAATATTTATGTCATCGCTCGGCAAACGGTTTTTCAAGATCCGTTGTTAGCTAAAGCTAAAACTGGCTGGGCGATAAGATCTAAATCCGGCGGTTTGTGGCACGACCACAAGGGCTTGGCCTGGGTGGATCCAACTCGCGAAGAGGTTTGGCAATACAATGTGGAAATAGCTAAAGAGGCAATTGCCCTTGGGTTTGACGAAGTCAATTTTGACTATGTTCGTTTTCCTTCGGACGGGAATATGAGTAATGTTGTTTACACCACTAAAGACAAGAAAAAATACCAAATCATGGAGAGTTTTTTTAGGTACCTAAGCGACAACCTTAAAGATGAACCGGCCTGGATTTCTATTGATGTGTTCGGGTTGGTAATGGAAGCCGCAGGGACAAACGATATGGCGATTGGGCAGCGGCTAGTCGATGCAGTAGACCATGTAGACTACGTTTGTCCCATGATGTACCCCTCCCATTATCCGAGTGGATACATTGGCCTAGATAATCCCGCCCAATATCCAGCTAAAGTTTTCGAAAATGGTATGAAAAAAGGCAGCCCCTGGTTTAAAGATAAACGAGCCGAGGTCCGACCATGGATTCAGGCCTTTAATATTGGCGCTGTGTATGGAGCGGAAAAAATCCGTGCCCAGATTGATGCCGTTGAAAAGTATACTGATGCCGGGTGGCTGATGTGGAATGCTGCCAATCGGTATAGCCAGGCCGGATTAAAATCTGAATAATATGACATATTTTCTTCCCCCTTCCGAAATACAGTCGCTTTGCCAAAAATATGGTCTCCGGCCTTCTAAAGATTACGGCCAGAATTATTTGGTTAATCCTTTGCCTTTGGACGAGATGATTGAGGCCGGTCAGGTAACCAAAGAAGATATTGTGGTTGAGGTCGGGCCAGGCTTTGGTGTCTTGACCTTTAGTCTGTTAGAACAGGCTAAACAGGTTGTGGCTTTTGAAATTGAAAAAAAGTTGGAGAAATATTGGAGCAAAAATATTAAAGATTTAGATTTAAGGAATTTAGAAATTATTTGGGGGAATTTTTTAAAAGTTTCTGCCACACCGCTTACCGCTCTGGGTAAGTACAAAGTTATCGCCAATATCCCTTACCAAATTACTTCGCCATTAATCCGGTATTTTTTGGAAGAAGTAGAAAACCCACCGGTAACTCTCGTACTTATGGTGCAAAAAGAAGTCGGGGAGAGGATTTGTGCCAAACCAGGAGACATGTCACTGCTCAGCCTGGCAGTACAGTATTACGCCGTACCGGAAATTATTGCCAAAGTACCCCGGACATATTTTTGGCCTGAGCCCAAGGTAGATTCTGTGATCCTACGGATAAAAAGTAAAATCGGGAAAAGCGTGAGGAGCAAAGAAGAGACGAAAAAGTTTTTCCAGGTTGCAAAAGTTGGCTTTAGCCAAAAGAGAAAAAAGCTTTTTAACAACCTCTTACCTATAACAGGTAAAAACAAAGAAAAATTGCAGGGAGTTTTTGTTAGTTGCGGTCTTGACCAGAATGTCCGCGCCGAAGATCTGACCCTGGAAGAGTGGGGAAAGTTAGCTGCTCAGTTTTAAGATTAGAATTTTGAATTATCCACTTACCCCCCAGTCTTTTCTGTGGTATACTGTTAATAGCACAAAATATTAATTTACGCCTGGTAAAATATGCCCGACCAGGAAAACTCAAGCGTCGGTTTGTCGAAAGAGCAAAAGACCGGTTTTGTCTTACTTTTGGTATTTGGAATTCTGGCCGTTGGATTGGGAGTAATGCAAATTCGCAATACTATCTACGGTCCATTTTCTTTAAACAAAAGTATCCCACTTTCCGTTAAGGATGAACTTGATCCGACGGCGACGTTAAAATTTCGTGATACCGATAAAGACGGCCTCAATGATTTTGATGAAATTTATGTTTACAACACTAGTGCCTATCTTTTGGATAGTGATTCTGATGGTGTTTCTGATCGAGTGGAAATAGAGAAAGGGAAGGACCCGTTATGCGCTGAAGGGAAAAGTTGCGAAGGCCCAATTTTAAATCAAGATGTTACTTTAACCAATGGGTTTGCCAGCAGTTCTTTAATTACCAGCGGTGCTAGCCCCAGTGTTGAGGAGCTTAACCCAACCGACCTGGTAACCGCCTTGCAAAATCCGGCCGAGGTCCGTAAGATGCTCTTGAACGTGGGTATGGACGCTAAAGTTTTAGATGCTATTCCTGACAACGATCTTTTGGTGATGGTCGCTGAAGTTTTAAACACCACCTCAACCTTACAAAGTTTGGAAAGTCTCAATAATTTTTTACCAGTCACACCGCCAGAAGTTAGCGGACAGTAAATTTATAAACTATGTCAGAACGTTTTCGTCGCGCCAGCCTAGCAACAGTACTCACGATTTTTATCGTTGTTATCATTGGCTCTTTCGGTTTGGTGCGTCCGGCCAGGGCGTTTCCCGTTACGGTTCTAAGTGATTTGCAAGCACAAATTCAAGCCATTTACGCCAATATTAAAGACAATATTAAGCAAGCGATTATCCAAGCGGCCATTAATGCTATTTCTTCGGCTATGAAAAAGATGGCTTACGACTCCGCGGTCTGGTTAGCCTCTGGGGGCAAGGGACAATCTCCTTTTGCATACACCAACGGTTTCGGTGATTACATGAAAGAAGTGGCTGATGACGCCGGTGGGCGGTTTGTTGAAGAATTGGGCGATGGAATCCATTTGAATCTTTGTAACATTCCGGACGTGCGAGCGGACTTAGCTCTGCGGATCGGTTTGCAACAAAGATATAACCCTAATACAACCGTAAAAGCTGAATGTAAATTTTCCGAGTTTGTTGAAAACTGGTCGTCTGGAGATAATTGGGCTAGTCAATACGGCAGTGAAGAGGCACTTCTTAAGAGGTTTAATGCTTCGATCAATATGGATGATTCAGATTTTGGAATTTATCTAAAATCCTCGGCCCAGCTTGATCAAACAATCGCGAGACAACAAGACGCCGCCAAGAGTGATCGGTTAGAGGGTGGTGGTTGGAAATCTTTGACAAAATTGGTATCAGGGGAAACTATGACTCCTGGTGACCAGATCAGACAGACGGCCAATGCTAATTTGCCAAGTGAACAGGTTAAAAAAAGTGAACAGCAAATCGGCTATGCCTTAGGATCTGGCTCAGTCGCCGGTATTACATCGGCGATGTCTGTATTTTTAAATACTCTTTCCAGTCAGATGATTAAGAATTTCCAAACCAAAGGTATTCTGCCGTTTGGTATGTGTGTTGGTGGCTATGGGGGGGCGGACTGCAAAAGCAACCCAGAAGACTACGAAGATGCCCAGAAAATTTCTGGACGCCGTGCGGCTGAAGCCTTGTTTGCGGACTATTTAAATATAAAAGTTAACAGTATTAGTGATTATCCAATTCTTGAGGAATTTGTCGCTTGTGACGACGTATATAATGCCAGCCCGAATAACTGTACAATTGATCAATCTTTTGCTAAGGCCGTCGAAGAGGCTCGTTATTCTGATCCCCTTACGATTAGGCAGGCAGTTGAAAAGCAGGACTTAAACGGCTTGTGGAAATTAATTTCTCCGAAAAATAAAGCTCTGGATAATGACAAAAATTGTCGAAATTCTGCCTTTTGTTATAGCAATATTAAGAAATTGCGTCTCGCCGGCATTTTACCTCTAGGTTTTGAAATTGCGGCTCTAAATGCTGATCCCGACGCCCCAGCTAGTCTGAGTCAATACTTAGATGGTTTTGATGATTGCAATTATGTTGATCCGAATAACAAAGCTCTTGGGATTGTTAGTGATCAAAGTGATAAACCTTTTTGTCATTTGATTGATCCAAACTGGATTTTAAAAGTTGATTCAGCCCGTTGCAATGCCAAAGTATTTGGTAATGAAGTTGCTCCGAAAGGAGACGGTAGCCGCATGGAAGAGTGTGTGGATATGAGCACTTGCGTTGGCTACAATCCGGATGGATCGTGTTATAGCTATGGCTACTGTTTGCGCAGTCAGAATTATTGGGATTTTGACTTAGATAAGTGCGACCGACAATACGCCACCTGTAATGTTTATACAGATAATACTGGTAATAGTCTCTCTTACTTATCTCGAACTTTGCAAACTGAAGATTGTACTAAGGAAAATGCTGGGTGTACGGCGTATAGCCTCGTTAATTATAATGGCGGTTGGGCTGATCCAATTAACCCAAGGGGGTTAAACCCCACCACTATTCTTCGAGACGTACTAGAACCTTACCAAAGCGTGGCAGTACACTTCAACAGTAGTGTTGATACTAGTTGTACTATGCAATCAGCTGGTTGTTCGGCCTTTAAGGTAGCTAATTCACCGGAAAATGTTCTGTCATTGAAAAAAGCACCTAACTATTTACATTGCTATGACACATTAAAAGGTGGGCAGGGTAACCAATGGCCGCTTACTTACGCCGATCTGCAAAAAGTTAAAGCCAATGCCAGCTCTGAATGTTCAAATTATGCTGGTGTCTGTATCGAAGAAGAAGTAGGCTGTGCACTATATACGCCTTTAAGTTATTTGGGTCGAGATATCCCAGGTAAATTCAAACCAGCTGAAGTGGTAGCTGGGCAATTACAGTGGAACGACCAGTGCGATCAAAGCTGTGTTGGTTACGATGCCTACAAAGAAATGTCTTCTACCTATTCTAGTGGTCACGACCCGGTATATATCATCCCCAATGCTAACGCCACTTGTCGTATCGAAGATGATGGTTGTAGTAGTTTTACAAACCTAAGTACGGCCATAGGACAACAGGAGAATGTCGAATATTATTCTTATCTCCGTGCTTGTCTTAAGCCGGGGGCAGATGTTAACCAGAAGAATTTTTATACTTATGAAGGTTCCATAGTTGGTGGTTACCAATTGCAGACCTTTACCTTGCAAGCTACGAGTACTGGCGCGCCTAATTATTCCTATCGCACCCTGCAAGAACTAAGTGATTACAACACACAATGTAACCCGGCGCTTTACCAGAGTGGCCAGGCTAGTCCTGATTGTCGTCAGTTTAACGATGAGGCTGGTAATATCTATTACGCTTTATTGTCAAAAACAATTGTCGTTTCCGAGCAGTGCACGCCTTATCGACTTAATTCTTCGGATTTTCCACAGGGGCAGTGCTATCAAAATGGTGAATACCGAGATGGATTTTGTTATTACCAGGGTCTGCCAGCTGGAGTAGCAAGCAAGGCCGGTTCTAGTCGTACTTGTAGTGCTAGTGTTGAGAGTTGTCGGCCGTATAAAGGAAGTGCCGCCAATCGAACTCAAAACGTTTTTGAAGACACTTTTGAATCCAATCCACCGGAGGTTGCTTTGGCAGGGTGGAATCAAACCGCTGGTACTCTCAGCCAGTCGCCAGAGTCTACCCATCGTGGCGAACACTCGCTTGGTTATAGCGGTGCGAGCAATTTTTATAAAACTGTTCCGGTTCGTCCGGGCCGCAGTTACATTTTAAGTTTCTGGGCAAAAGGTGGTACGCAGGACGTAGATGCCGATTCTTCTCTCAGTATTACTTTCCAATCTAATTTGGGCACCTTTGGTTCTGCGGGGATTGGTTCAGTTTGGCAAAATTATCGGTTCGGTCCAATTGAATATACCGGCACATCTTCGTCCACCCTACTTAGATTTCAAGTTGGTTCTAACAGCCAAGTTTTCTTAGATAATGTGCAATTGGTTGAAGTGACTGATTACCTTTATCTTGTTAAAAATAAACTAACCATTCCTGATGTTTGTGATAGCAACAAGTTGGATGATCAACCAGGTGAAGCCCTTGGTTGTTCCGCCTACCGGTCAACCGGAGGAGAGACTCGTGATTTTTACTTAACCGGGTTTAGTTATTTGTGCCGTGATGAGGCTTTGGGCTGTACCGCTCTGCTCGATACCTATAATACAGTTGAAGATGCCGGTCCCTCAGCGTACAATGTTTGGCTTAGTGGTACGAGTGGTAGTCTGGTTAAAAAAACTGTGCAGGGAAAAGAGTATTCTTGTCAGATACAGGTTGGTAAAAATGGTTGTTATGTCAATATTCAGGGAGCCACGGCTGCACAGATTTTAAATTCAACTACTGGAGCGGGGCCTAATAGTTTCGTCACTTCCACCCAATATATCCCCGCCGACACTCCGAGTTCAACTCCGATTTACTTGGTGGCTAATCGCGAAGGATCATGTAACGCCATCGATCTCGGTTGTACCATTGCTGGTAAACAGGAGTTTGGTCCGAGCGAGGCGCGTTACGTCACAACAACCATTAAGAATCTACCATCTAATTACGCCACGTCGCTTTGTACTAGTGAAGCAGTTGGTTGTTCAGCCTATGGCTTTAATCAAGGCGCAATATATTTTAAGGATCCAAAGATTTTTGGTAACAAAATTTGTGAATACAAAACTGGTATTTCAGTTGGTAGCGTAAAATCTAATGGTTGGTTCTGGAAAAATGTCGGCAAATGTTCTAATACCCCAAACAACTACTGTGAAAGAAATGAAGATTGTGGGACGGGGAATACTTGCGAAAATATTGGTAACCAACCTTGTTACTCGGATTATACCCAAAATGGTGAGTACAGTTTGTGGTCAAGTGGTAACAAAGATAAATACAAAAATTTTGTTGGCGAATGCCCTTCTAGTCAAAGCTCGTGTACCGAGTTTGTTGATCATAACAAGGGGGCCAACATTGGCTATTACTTTTTGAATAATTCTAATTTAAGAACCAAACAAGATGCGTGCCAAGGTCAAGTGAGTGAAAAAATGGGTTGTATTTTGTTGGATCAAACTGACCAGCCGAGTAAATATTGGAACACTGCTGCCACTTATCTTTTAAGTGAGAAAAATGGTTTTGCGGCCGTTGCTCCTGACCCGAATCTCCCGGGCACCAAGGACGCCAATCTAATCGTAAAAGTAACCCAAGACCGTAAGTGTTCTGAATGGCTGGCCTGTAACAGTTCACAGACCGTCTTCGATCCCGAAACCAATGCTTACAAAGAAGTTTGTATTGATCTTGGTGTGTGTAATAAGGCCCAGTTGAGCGACACCGTCATTGGTCAGTGTGCAAGCTGGGTAGACACCGGTAAGGTGGACAGTTCAGGGCAAGTTTTGAAGAAAAAAATGTTGACTAATAACAGCACTGGTTATAATTATCTAAGCCGCGACATCTCTTTCTATGGTAAAGATTTTACTGGCTATAGCTTATTTAATAGTTACCAGATTGATGATTTGTCATTTAACCCCAACACAAATAATAAAGGTTTAGGATTTAATGTTTCCCAAACTTCCATCCCCCGATACGTTTCTCCGAATAATTCTTCTGGTAGTACTATTCCTTCAACTTGTCGTGGTTATCCTGAGGCGTTCTCGCCGTTCCCAGAGGGTGCAAAAAAGAACACGCCAATCGCAGTTAAGACATGCGCCAACGATATTGGTACTGACTGCGATTGTTCATATACCAAAACAATTTATGGCACAACCGAAGATAATCTAGAGGCCTATTTTACTCTTGGCAAAAGCTTCGGGTCAGAAGGTATCTGCCGTGGCGGTGTCGATGTAGAAGGTGGCCTTAAAGACGGTCTGGTGTGCTTAAAGGATGAAGATTGCCGAGATGACCAACAGAAGCAACAAGAGCAGAAGACTTTGGGTGGAAATCTAAGCGCTCGTGACGGGGTGTGTCTAAAAAGAAACATTAGCGAAACCAAGAGATTTATTGGTTGGAGTGGCTACTGTCTAGATTTTAATGTTGATAGAAATCGATGTGAATTATGGTATCCGGTCGATACCCCCTCTAATGCTATCAACCGATTTAATTTGTACTCAACCGCCGGCTATTTACCCCCTGATGGTTCCGGTAAATATTGGTGTGTGCAGGCCAAGGGTAACGCTAACATCGGCGATAGTAGCAGTTCTTACAAACTAGTGACGAGAAACAACGATAATTACTTGTTTAATCTTTATTTTTGGGATTACGAAGCCTCAGAAGCAGATAGAGATAATGTATCTTTTGGCTCCTCTCCAGAGAGAAAAACTTGGATTGATGTAATCGTTCCTGCGAATGATAAAGAAAGAGTTTTGCACTATTCAGAAATAATAGGCGTTGGGGTTGAGCCCCGGAATCGCGTCGGAGGCACTGACCGTTTTAAACAAGAATTAATTGCTTATCGTGATCAGACTATCGAAGGCCGCAGTGCGGGTAAAGGTTTGTATTGGTCAGAACCACTTAAAGTTTTGCCCAATGGTGATCTAGCGATAGAATTATTTTGGCAGGAGAACAGCTCTCCTGAGCACTCGTCGTTTGACGGTTTCTCTTTGGCGGCGTGCAGAAACTATGAAGATATTGAAGGGGAAGATTATAATGCAATGGCTTGGCGGATAATTTTTGATCGCGACACGGGGTTAATGAAGCAGCATCGTGCTAAGAATTGCGACGCTTCTTCAAAGTCTGGTGGTTTAAGAACTAATATCAACTTCTATTTAACCGAAGTTTGTTCGGATGTCCGGCAAGTTTTAATAGAAGATGTAGCCGAGCCTTTCGGTGTTAAGTCCAAAGGAAGAACGGATCGTTTGTGGTCAGAGTCTAAGTATACTTTGGGGCGTGATCGCTCTAGCCCGACTACAAATTATACTGATGAATGGTTGCGTTTACCTTATGATCAGTTTTTTACCCCCTTTGGTTCTCTTAACCAAACTAGTGATCCAGTCGTCATTTCTTTAAGAAATTATTTGAATGAGGAAAAAACTCAAACCGCCAAACGTGAACTGGTGGCAGATGCTGGTTATTGGCCAATCTGGTTAGCTCCTGGTGGTGGGACGCCTTTAAATTGCGATGCAGATAGTTCTGGTAATTGTGGTACAGGAAGTTTTTGTTCGGGTGGACCTAACGCCAACATGCCTTGCGACCCAGAAGGTGGCGATGACAGCAATGGTTGTCAAGAACAAGTGGCGGATGGCACTTGTGATTTCTTATTTGGCGATCCGCCGCCAGCCAATCCGCGGCACGCTTGTATACCAGAGGGTAAAACAATTAATGACATGAATTCCGTGGGAGATTTATATAACTCAGCCGAGTGTTTTATCAGAAATCAAGATTCTTATGACTACGGAAAGTGTTCGGGCGGTAAAAGAGACAATAAACCCTGCTTTGAAAATACCCAGTGTGATGGGGGATTGGTCCCCCACACCTGCGTGGGACAGGAAACAAGTCGTGGTATGTGTGTTGGAGGCTCTCGCCACGGCCTGACTTGTGCGAGTAGCGAAGATTGTCCGGAAACAGTATATAACTCAGTAGTGAGCGGTGAAAAAAAGGAATATGGGATTTGTGTGGGCAGCGGTTTAAACTTGGGACGAAAAATACCTGATACAGTTATTGGCCGAAGTATGGAGCGATTATTTGAGATATTTGTTGAGTGGTATGGTACCTGGGACTTTAATAAAATCCAAGGACATTACCAACCTTACCTCGACCAGGATCGTCGGGGTTATTACCAGTCAAGCTTGGCTAGTGGCAGTCGGGGGAATTATGATGATAGTTGCGATGGTTATCCTAACGACAATTCTTGTGATCGGTACGCTAATTTCACTGTACACAAACCAGAAATTCACTCAGTGGTCAGAAACGTAACTAATAACCAATTTGCCTGGGGAGCCTTCAACACCTTTTCTTTAAACGGAAAAAATGATGAGAATTTAAATATTCAAGGTGGCGGGGCGGTAGTTTTGCAGTTCTACGCTTATGCCGACAACAATCAGATGCCTTTAACACGAATTAAAATTAATTGGGGTGATAGTACGCCGGTTTATAGTACCAGTGGTTGGTTTAAAAATCGTAAGCCAGTCTGCGATATCCAAAAGGACTATCGGTTCTGTAAAGATGACAGTAGTTTTTATTATAATTTACCTTGTCGTAGTGATAGTCAGTGCCCCGGCGGTACTACGTGCGAGCAACCAACAAGTGATTACGCTCGCCTTTATTTTGGTAATTCTCCAGACGCTTGTCAGGAAGGATACTTTGAATTTACGCATTACTATCGATGTAACAAAGATGAACTCCCTAGGTGTACTGTTGGATCGCCTACTGACTGCTACGATGATGCCAGTAAAGAATGTCGGTTCACCCCCAAGGTCCAGGTTATGGATAACTGGGATTGGTGTAGCGGAAATTGCGGGGGCAAGAACGGATGCTATAATGGGGGAGAGAAGGAGTGTGATTGGCATGATTATGAAGTTAATCATTGGGTTAATTATAATAATAAAATTATCATTAAACCATAATAATTTAAAATAAAAAAACACCATTTTAGGTGTTTTTTTATGTCCAAAATAATTTTTTATTATAAACATTATTTTGGATGGAGTGCCCGCCTTTAGGGTGGCGGGCTACCCTTGCGGCTGGTGCCGCTTGGCCCACGTACCGTCACAGTACTCGCGGGCCGTTTGATCGTCGGCCGGAGCACCGAAGTACTCCAGACCGTCGTTGTAGCCGTAGCAGAGCCAGCCGTCAGCCTCTTGCTGGAGCTGGCAACCGGCGGAGGGGCATTCGCCATCGTCCGTGAGGACGAAGGCGGAGATCTCGCCGGCCGACGTGGAGTCGGCCGGTGGGGCGCATCGCGGGTCATCTGCCTTGGGGCAGGCCCGCACGTCGTTCGAGCCACCCGCGTCAGCGGGGGGCTCGTTGGTGTCGGCCCCGACGTAGGCGTCGGAACCGACGAACTCGCCGCCGCCGGAGGATCCGGACGGCGACTCGCAGGCCGTGGCGCTCAGGAGGAGCGCAACGGCGACGATGGCGAGGAGGTGACGCATTGCGTTCCTCCTTTCCCTATGAGAGTCCGACGCCACCGGACTCTCGGTAATGGGTAGCGGGGGAGCCCCCGCCATTTGTGGCGAATAGGACACAAGTTTTGCTTCATGTGCTTTTCGCCACAAACGACAAGGCCGCTTCCCGTCACTGTTGCCCCGTGTGAATTACTACTGCTACTTTAGAATATTTGAGGTTTTTACTCGATGTTATTCGAGTTCAAACACTCATGTTGTAAAGAGCATCTTTTGTTATTCCAAATAGGGTAAAGGATCTTTTGGTTGGATTCCTCACGGTATTCGGGATACCAAAATGGTTCGTAACGGCCATTAGCGAACCGGAAATGATACCATAATTTTTGTTTTCTGTCAATACTCCGGTTCGTTTTTACTGTTATTTTAGCGTAAAAAGGTCTTTTAAACATGAAACCAGCCTATATGGCTGGCAAATTGAAACAAGAGTGTATTGCCAGCCGGCTCAGCGCTCTCATTTCTGTCTAACTGTAGAGTGGCATATTTTTGGTTAAATTTCAAGAGAACTGTGGATAAGTCACTAAGTCAATTATTTAAGTTTAGAACCACAATTAAGAAAAAATAGTTGACTTTATTAATTTTCTATTTTATTGTATTAGTATCGTTCGCAAACAAAAACTTGCATTAAATAACTGTTTTCAAGTTTTTTAGTAACTTTAAAGTTATGTCTGAAAAAAATGATATTCATAAGGGAGAAACTAGCAGTACTGAATCTGGTGTACCAGGTCAGCGTGGGATGAAGCTGGATAGAGGAGACAAAGGAAAAGAAAATGCGATGTTTGTGGCTAGAACTTTAGTAAGAGATATAGGCGAGGCATTATTACTGGTTAGACGTTTTACTGATGCTATGGGTAGCCCGGTTAGTAATATAAAAGCTACAGAGGTTCTCAGTAGGTTGGGAACTTTAGTAACAAATATAGACCGGTGGGGAGGAGAGTATGATAAAGATGACCTGGGTAAACACTTAGAAAGATCTGGTATCCCCGCCGGACTAAAAGCCAGGGTGGAAAGGTTAAGGGCAGAGTACCAGACTGAAGTGTTAGGACGGTTGGAAGTAATAAAACAGCAGATTTTAGATCGAGCAATTGAATAATTAACTATAAATTTTACCAGGCCGTGTGGCCTGGTTTTATTTTGTTAAACTTTATCCCCATTTTATTGTTCCTTAAAGCAAAGTGTGGTATAATAACGCCATCAATTACTCACCTATTTGCTATGGTTGTGGCTCTGAAAGCTAGACTTGTCGCTTTGGGGCATTTCATCGTACCAAAAAAACGATTAGGTATCGTTGGTTTTGCTATTGTTTTAATTTTAGCGGTTGTGCTTTGGGGTAGTTTAACTGATTTCACTTTTGCCCAAGCGTCACAAATGGCAGCAGCAGCTTCCGATGGTCCGGGTTGGATTGCCACCATCGTCTCCTCAGTATTCTTTTGGATTGCTTCTCTTTTTATCCGGTTGGCGATTTTCATTCTTTCGTTTATTATTGAAATCGCCGGTTATAATGGTTTTATTGACGCCCGGGCGGTGAATTATGGCTGGGTGATGGTGAGAGATTTGGCCAATATGTTTTTTGTGGTTATTCTCTTGCTGATCGCTTTTGGGACAATTCTTGGTATCGAACAATACGAGTGGAAGAAAATGTTAGTCAAATTAGTTTTTGCCGCCATCCTTGTTAATTTCAGCCGTATTATTTGCGCGCTTATCATCGACGTGGCTCAGGTAATAATGATTACATTCGTCAACGCTATTGCGGCTACTGCCGGTGGAAATTTTATCAACGCCTTTGGTTTAGAAAAAGTCTTGCAGATCAGTCGTCTGGAAGGTGCCGAGCTAACCGACGGAGAAGTGATGATTGCTTCTGTGGCGGCGGTCGGTTTTAGTGTCTCTGCTATGGCAGTTATGGCGGTATTTTTGGTAATCCTTCTTGGGCGTATGATTACCCTCTGGGTCGCCATAATTTTTTCACCGCTCGCCTTTGTGTTTAATGTTATACCCCAAACCCAAAAATATGCCAGCCAATGGTGGAGCGAGTTTAACAATAATGTCATTGTAGGACCAGTAGTAGTTTTCTTTTTATGGTTGTCATTTGTGACAGTTGGCGGTGGGGACATTCATACTGAAGTAAGCCAAAGCAGTAGCTCACCATCGAAATTGCCGACTTCAGAGGGAGAAACTTTTGAGGGTGGTGACAATGTCGGTGGGGAGTCGGCTGGTTTAAGTCGCGCCATGCACTGGAATCAGATGGCCAATTTCGCGATTGCTCTTGGCATCCTACTTGTTGGTGCTAAAGTTGCCGGGCAACTTGGTGCTACCGGTTCGAGCGCCTTACAAAAGGCGGCTAATCTTGGTGTGAAAGCAGCGGCTTTAGCTGGTGGTGTAGTAGCAGCTAGATGGGCGTATAAGAAGGGGGTTCTGCCAGCCGCTAAGGCAACTGGTAAGTTTGTTGGGATGAATCTTTTGGGCGGCAATATGGTGAAGAGGACGGGTCAGAAGATTGGTTATCGTGCAAATAGACTTTGGAATAAACAAAAAGAGTGGCGTGATGAAAAAGCGTCTGGGTTAACCGGTAAGGGGTTTTGGGGCAGACAAGGTGCCAAGCTTATTAGGACCGGCTCTTTTGCTGACCGTGAAGTTGAAGACTGGAAGAAGGCCGCTGCATCGCAAAAAGAAATCACTGAAAAAGCGATTAGTACCAGTAAATTAAAAAGCGGCAAGGCTAAGCTTAAGCTTGCTACTCAGCTTAAAGCCTCAGAAGCTCGTGCCAAGGGTAAAACCGACCAAAAAGAAGCCGATGAAACTAATAGACTTATGACCAGAGGTGAGGTGGCAGTATTGGAGGAAGAATATGAAAAAAATCAAGAAATGTTAAAAAAAGGAGAAGACGGAAAAGGGGGAAAATTGAGTGACGACGGAAGGGCTGTTCTGGAAGGAAAACAAACATTAAACGAAGAGCGCAGAAAACGTTTACGAGAACAATATAAGAGGGAGCAGAAGGAAGAAATGGGGAATGTCGGCTATAATGATCGGATATACGGCCAAAGAATGCAGGCCGGTGCGGTTGGTAAAGCTGGGGCGGAATACATCAGTAAGGGCACAACTCAACAAGAAGAGTTGGCAGTAGCGATTGCCAAGGACAAGGTTTTAGTTGATCGGGGCGAAAAGCCACGCTTTGAGGCAGGTGTGAGACAATCTCATGCCGAAGATTTGGAAAAGCAACTTAGTGCTTTAAACTTTAGAGAAATTACAAAGCGCAGTAGTATTTATGCCGATGAATTAGCTAAAGAGACGGCTAAAGAGATGAAGAAACCTGAAAAAGAAAGAGATGCAACTAAAATTCGTCAACTTTCCGCTGTCTCATTAGCTACCTTGGCGGCTAATATGAAAAAAGGCGCAGAGAATGGTTTAACAGCTATGGATGGTGCTGCGAAGTCTGTTAGTTTTAACGAAGAGTTGGGGGCTGAAGATTTTAAAGGGATGCAACGAAAGATCATGTCGATTATGCTGGGGAGGAACATCACAAAAGGAAAAGATGATAAAGAAACTGACACTAACATTGCCGAGGCCTTTAAAGAACTACAAGGTTTGCATGGCGATAAACAATTAAATGTTATGTTACGCAGTTTGGATGAATCCTTAAAGAAAGCGGCTGGGGACCATGCCCCAATATTGGCTGGGGTATTTAATGACCGTGACGTGTCAGATACTGGAGAGATCAATTTTCAACTTGAAACTGACGCAAAAGAATCTAAAATTACAAAAGAATATTGGGCTGGTGAGGTTACTCCAGGCAAGGTGCATACTTTAGGCGGTATGGTTACAAATACCAACGGTAAGGTAACTGAAAATGCGGGTAATATAGGCAAAGGCAGTCAGGATAACTTTGCGATGATTTTTGGGCGCATGACGAGAGGTACTCAACTTGATCCTCGTTTAGTCCAAGAGTGGGCGGGACTAAAAGACGGTGTTAAGAAGGCTCTTCTCGACGCTTTAAGGTCGCGAAACCCTGAGGCAGCGACTAACTTTGAATTAAGAATTACTGGCAGTAAGGATGGGCATTCGGCGTCCTCCTCGCCACAGACGGAAGCTGAGGAAGAGACGGAAAACGGCAATGGTGCTACAACTTAAAATAATTTGTTATGTTGGTAACAGCTGTCACAAAAGAAACAAATTGGTTACAACGGGAAACAGAATTCCGAGAAATTTTGGCTGATCCAGAGAAATCTGAGCAGGCCATCTTAGAATTGCGCAATTATTTTAAAGAATTAAATTTTACTCAAGACCATGGAGAGTGGCAGTATTATTTTCGCTGGTATACAGCCTTAACCTGGGAAAGATTTGGGACAATTTCTGAAGAGGTTTTGCTAGAGGAGGCGATAAAAAGGCAAATCGTGGCTGCTACTCTCTTGGGATATAATGTTTGGAGAGAGGTAATAACTTACTTGGCCTCTTGGACTTACACGGAAGAACGGATGCAGAGCCTTTATCTTAAAATAAAAAGTGTTTTTATTAGTTCTGGAGCCATTGTGGGGTATTTAAAAGGGCAACCCATTACTGTCTCCAAAATTGTTGAAGAAGCTAATCTAATTTACCAGCAGGGGAATAGCACCTTAGAGCAAGCCGAATTTAAATCAAAAATAAAGCAGATAGTTTCCTGTCCGGAGAATCAATTTCCATCCGGTACCGTCGAGATTGATTATGAAGAATCCGTTAAAAAATTAGTTGGTCTGATTAATTTCTTTTTTGGAGTGGATGAAGAAGATATATTCTATGTAGTCCAAGAATATTTGCATCCTCAGGCCGGTACTGAGGCGGCAGAGGAAATCGAAGAGGGGGATACCGGAGTAGAAGAAAACTTGGAAGTTTTAGACACGTCACCAATCGAAAAGAAAACACCGGGCTTAACCCAAGTAAAAGAAAAAATTATTTCTGAAGGCCTGAGTGGGGATGAGTCCATTTTAGGACGTCTACAAGAATTGGCTGATGAATATGGCGATCCTACCATCGCCGAAATGTATTACTTTGATGAGGCCGAAGGTAAATTTAAATGGAAATAATAATATGTCTGACGGGGTTGTTAAACAAATAATGGTAACGGTAAAAAAGTCAGATGGTACTTTTGTTAAAGTGCCACTTTCGGAATTAAAGAAACCTACTACTCCTGCTGTTGTTACACCTCCTAAACTTCCAATTTCCAAACCTATTTCCATGGTTCGCCCTGTTGCTCCTAAAACAGTCACAAAACTTCAACCCGCCAAGCTCTCCAAAGAAGATTTTAGTTCACCTCTTAGTGATTCTCTCTCTACAGTTTCTTCTTCCGAGTCAGTAGTTTCTAGACCTCGTCTGGATCAAACCGATGAGGTAATTAAGAAGTTGTCTTTTAAAGTTCACGCGGATTTTGTCAATCGATTGCGCAGCATCGCGCAACTCCGTCTGAAAGATGTCCGGGGAGAAAAAGAAACCAAAGAAATGGTTCTCCGCTCT
>CAZRZQ010000002.1:17995-18297 GCA_964604585.1 uncultured Gammaproteobacteria bacterium | reverse complement strand
ACGGTGGTCTTGGTTTAACCATGCCTCAAGCGGATGAATTGCAAAAAGTCTGTCAGGAAGTTTTGGGTAAAGTAGTTAAGGCCACTCCTGTAAAAAATATCAAAGAATTAAAAAAGGATGCGCCGAAATCTACTCCTTCTACCAACCTGCCAATGGTTGAACCGAATGAAATACCCGAGCCATATATCCCACCGCCCGTTCCGGCCAATGCCACTCCTTTTAATTCCTTTGTCCACGACCAAAAAGTAATGGTGGAGAAACCGAAATTTAACAAAGAGTCTGTTTTAAATAAAAAGCGTACA
>CAZRZQ010000002.1:0-17985 GCA_964604585.1 uncultured Gammaproteobacteria bacterium | reverse complement strand
CTACAGTTGCCACGGTAGCCACCGCTCTGCCTAAAGTTGTTACAACTCCTTCAACCACCCACTCTTTCCGGATATCTCATCCAGTCACTTCCCAAGGCATGCAAGACGTTATTGGTAGTCAAAAAACAATGGGTCCGCTCGAGGAATTGAAGTATATAAGTTTGACAGATTTTCGTCGCCTTTCGAAAAACCCGGCTGAAGCCGCAACCCGTCTGGGTCAAAAGTTTAAAAATCTAAAAGAAGAATCATATATATTATTCTTGCAGGCTTGGAGTGCTTGGCCCTCGAGTCCTTTGTTTCAAGAATATTTGCGCTCAGTTTTAAATTCCTTGCAGAAAGGTTCTACCCTAGAAACTGTTGTTAGTAACTCTAAAGATTTGATTCAAATTCCGGAAATTGAAGCATTAATCCAAATGGAAAAAGAATTAGGTTAAAATTATTATGGCCGAACAAAATCAATTCGTGGTTCCGCAGTTTATTGATGTGGAAGACAAAATTTTTGGTCCGATTACCACTCGGCAGTTTATTATTCTTCTTTGTGCTGGACTGATCCTGTTTGTTTGTTATAAGCTGGCGGACATGGTGCTTTTTATTTTCCTTTTGGCCATTGTTGGGGGCTTTGCACTTATCCTCGCATTTGTTAAAATAAACGGACAACCATTTCATCTGTTTATCTTAAATATTTTTCAAACTATGCGACGGCCAAGTCGACGACTCTGGAACAAGTTTTATTCTAAGGACGAACTAGATGCCTTGCGTAAAATGGATAAGGTCGAACTTGTGGAAAAAGCCAAAGCTATTCAGCCTTTGTCTTACAATCGGATTCGTGATTTATCTCTCATTGTTAACACTGGTGGGTATTATAAACCAGAGGATAACTTGTAAAAAGTTTTATGAAAAATAAGTCAGCGGAAAAAAAGAAAAACGCCTTACCGGCTACCCAGCATCACCTGCCGGTGGCCGAGGTGAAGCAAGACACGCTTATCATGAAAGACGGAACGCTCCGGGCGGTGTTGTTGGTGTCGAGCATCAACTTTGCTTTAAAAAATGATGACGAACAGAGTGCTATTATTTCCGCCTATGTTTCCTTTTTAAATTCACTCGATCATCCTCTCCAGGTAGTTATCCAATCACGACAGTTGCATATTAAGCCGTATTTAAGCAAACTAATTGAAAAAGAAAGAAAACAGACGAATGAATTATTACGCGCACAGATTGCCGATTATCGTTCTTTTGTTGCCGAACTGGTGGACCTGGGTAAAATAATGAGCAAACAGTTTTTTGTTATCGTACCCTACGATCCACTTTCTAATAAGAAAAAAGGGTTTTTCAGCCGTTTAGGGGAAGTCGTGAATCCGGTAAAGATTGTCAAATTAAAAGAAGAAAGATTTTTAGAGCGCAAGAAAGATTTGGACATGCGTATCCGACAAGTTGAATCAGGGTTAACTAATATGGGGCTCGAAGTCGTGCGTTTGGATACCCAGTCTTTAATTGAACTGATGTATTCGACGTATAATCCGGATATCGCTTTATCTGAACCGTTGGCTCCACTTGAAAAAATGCAAGTAGAAAATATTTAAATGTATTATGGCTTTTAAACCTGGAATTTCAATCAAAGAAAGTAAGGCGCGGGCTAATTTGTTGCAAAAAGAAAAAGGTAAACTGGCCGAAGAATCGGCCGAAGAATTGTTGACCCTTGAGGAAGAACGAATTTTTCGTGAAGGCACGGTTTCCATTCGCGATCTTATGGCTCCCGCCTCGTTTAACGTAGAAAGTAATTTCCTCCAGCTAGGCGATGTTTATGCTCGAACCATTTTTATTATCAGTTATCCTCGGTATATTTCGATTGGTTGGAGCTCGCCAGTTATTAATCTTTCGGTCACCATGGATGTGTCCATGTTTTTCTACCCGGTAAAATCTGGTATTATTTTAAAACAATTAAAAAATAAAGTTGGTGCGCTGGAAGCGCAAATTTCTGCCGACTCTGAAAAGGGGGCGCCGCGTGATCCGATTCGGGAAACAGCTCTTCGAGATATTGAAGGGTTGCGTGACGATTTAACTCAAGGGACAGAACACTTTTTCCAATTTTCTTTTTACGTTACGCTGTATGCTAAAGATAAGGCAGAACTCGATCAGATTAGCGAAGATGTTGAAAATATTTTTGGTGGGAAATTAATCTACAGCCGAAAAGTTTTGTTCCAAGCCGAGCAGGGTTTTAACTCTACATTGCCGTTAGCAAACGACGAACTCATGATTGCCTTTAACATGAATTCTTCCCCGATCGCCGCCTCTTTTCCCTTTATTTCTGCTGAGCTGACTTCGGATGACGGCATACTTTACGGCATTAACCGCCACAACAATAGTCTAATCCTTTTTGATCGTTTTTCCTTGCAGAATGCCAACATGGTTGTGTTCGCGACTTCTGGTGCCGGTAAAAGTTACGCGATCAAACTTGAAATTTTACGTAGCATGATGATGGGTACCGACGTCATTGTTATTGATCCGGAAATGGAATACAAACATTTGTGCGATGCCGTTGGTGGTACTTACATTAATATCTCTCTGTCTTCAGAAAGTAAAGTCAATCCGTTTGATTTGCCTCGTCCTATGGGGCAAGAAGTTTCCGTCGAAGATATTATACGTGGTGCGGTAATAACAGTTAAAGGTTTACTCCGTATTATGTTGGGCGGTATTACTACTGAGGAAGACTCAATTATTGACCGGGCGCTTATTGAAACCTATGCGAAAAAGGATATTACTTCCGATTCTGATCTAGCAACAGTTTCTCCGCCGATCATGCAAGATTTGCAGGAAGTATTAGAAGGCATGGAAGGATCAAATGATTTAGTTTTAAAACTAAAAAAATATACCGATGGTACTTTTAGCGGTCTCTTTAATTCACCGACTAATGTCGATACGAAAAACCAGTTAGTGGTGTTCAGTGTCCGCGATTTGGAAGATGAACTGCGGCCGCTAGCAATTTATGCTATTGTCAACTACATCTGGAACGTCGTACGCTCAGAACGAAAAAAGAGAATCCTGGTTATTGATGAAGCTTGGTGGCTCATGCAACACGAAGATTCTGCTCGTTTCATTTACGCCCTAGTTAAACGTTGTCGCAAGTATTATCTCGGCGTCACCACCATCACCCAAGATGTTAATGATTTCTTGCGTTCGCAGTACGGCCAAGCCATTGTAACTAACTCGGCCTTACAAATGCTGCTACGTCAGTCTCCGGCGTCAGTAGATATGATCCAAAAGGTATTTTTATTGACTGACAGTGAAAAATATTTATTATTAGAAAGCGCGGTCGGTGAGGGTATTTTCTTTGCTGGTTTGAAACACGCCGCGATTAAAGTGGTGGCTTCGTATACCGAAGACCAGCTGGTAACTACTAATCCGCAGCAGTTAATGGATATCGAAAAAGCCAAAAAGGATTTTGAAGAGCAGATGGGTTAAATTTTTAAGTAAAAAATATGTTATCTTTACGCACCAGGTTGTTTATAATAATAAGTGTTTTTGTGCTCTTGGTATTGGGTATTAGCATCGCCCTCTTAATTAGCCGTAAGCAAAAAGAAGGGGAGACCACTACCCCAACTAGCACGGTCAATATTATCGGGACCGATCAAATACAAAACTTTAATAATAACCAAACACCGATACGTGAAGTGCCGGCTGGTACCCCGATAAAACCTGCTACTACCGAAGAGGCTGAAAAGAACACTGTTAAGAATCTAGCCCGTATTTTTCTTGAACGCTACGGGTCGTATTCAACCGACAGTAACTATGATAATATACGCGACTTGCAAAGTCTTTCTACCCCCAATCTCTGGGCGACTTTACAAACTCGCATCGGTGGACCGCAAACCGGAGATTATGCTGGTTCCTTAGCCCGGGTCTATACTAGTGAAGTAAAAGAGTGGTCTAAAGATGTTACCAAGGTTAGTGTCCGTTTAACGCAAGATACTGAAAAAAACGGTGAGACCGCTGAAGTTCGTTATGACTCCGACGTTACCCTCAGAAAAATTAACGGAGAATGGTTGGTGGATGCCTTTACGTGGGTAAAACAATAAAGTCATGTTGGGAGGGATTGTCCAATTTATTAAAGATTCATTATTTCCAGTTTTTTGTGTTGAATGTGGTAAAGAAGGGGAGTGGTGGTGTAAAAGTTGTTTACTAAAACAGAAAATTGGTGTCTTTCGTTGCCCGGTCTGTGGAGATCAAACTCTAGAAGGTAAAACTTGTGGAAATTGTCGGCTTGCCACAACTCTTGATGGAGTTGTGGCAATTTTTAATTTAGAAGAACACCGGTCCGTTGAAAGTCTAATCCATCAGTTTAAATACTCGTTTGCCTTGGATATACAGAAATTATGGAAGAAGGTTATTGAAAATAATTTTTCTTTATTATTTGGTGGCTTAGGGAAAGACTGGCTGGTGGTGCCAGTGCCACTTCACAAAAAAAGAAAGCGCGAACGGGGCTTTAATCAAAGTGAGGTGATCGCCCGCCTTATTCAAGACGCCGCCCAGGAAAGTGGCTTTACTTACCAGGATTGCTTGCGGCGTACAAAGTACACTAAACAACAAGCTAAATTAGATAAGTTAGAACGAGAAAAGAACGTGCGGGGCACATTTAAGTATATAACCAGGCCCATTAAGAGTAGGATCTTGCTAGTCGACGATGTTTATACTACCGGCTCAACCATGAACGAATGTGCCCGTATTTTAAAAGAAAATGGTGTAAGCGAAGTACTAGGGGTGGTCTTGGCCCGTGGTTAGATTAGGTTGACATATTTCTTAATTTTGCTACAATTAGACCACCTAAAAGGCCAAACAGCCTTTTTGGAGAGGTGGCTGAGTTGGTCGAAAGCGGCACACTGCTAATGTGTTATGCAGCCTTAAAACTGCATCGAGGGTTCGAATCCCTCCCTCTCCGCTCGTTATTTCTGCAATCCATAAATAACTTAAATCAAAATTTGAGGCTAAGGTTAGCCTCTTTTTTGTTGCCCCGTTATCAGTATTTATGCTTAACCAGAATAGGCAACGAGACATCTAACCCTGTTAGCTGTGCATAAAGCAGGTTGACAGAAATAGGATTTAGTAGTAGTGTTCACTGTTCTTTAATCGTTCTTTGAAATACGTGGTCGTGGGGAAAATGTAGGTTTTTGAGTCTATGTTTTTCCCCCGATCACTCCAACGCATCGCAATGACGTAGCGGGGGCAGGGAGGCGTCATTGTTACAAGGAAGGATTCCATGAAACTCAAGGCGGTCATCAGCAACACGGCTCCCAAGGCCCTCTTCGAAGCCTTCAAGAGCCCCCTGTTCGCGCGGAAGTTCCTGACCGAGGTCGTCGGCGAGGCGCTCGGCGTGGAGAACCCCCTGGCCCGCCCCGGGGAGTTCTACGTCCAGGAGCCGGACCCGATCGTGGCGATCGACGACTCCGGCGTCTGGGGCATCGAGTTGCGCCTGACGGGCGTGAGCCGGAACGGGCGCAAGGCGGCCATGTTCCACAACGCCCTGAAGGCCCTGAACAACCTCGCGCGGCGTACGATCGCCGAGCTGTTCGTCAGCGAGGGGGATCTCTCGGACGCCAAGGTCCAGCTCTTCTCGGTGCTCATGCTCGACGGCGAGATCGAGAGCGCACCGGGGTCGGGCCGCTACACCAACGTGCTCGAGACCCCGGCGGAGTGGGTCATGCACGATCCGCTCTCCCGCAGCGACGTCCCGCCCGGCGACGAGCACGTCTGATCGGAGCAGTCCGTTCGCAGCAGTACCTTCTCGCGCACCCAGCGCTGGAAGGCACGCGAGCGGCGTGGTTGGTCGTCACCTTGACGATCGGCCGCTCCGTCCTACCAGAGTAGATAAGTTACTTGTATATTCTGGAAGAACCATGAGTTACATTAACTCGTGGTTTTTTATTTCAACCGGAACGACCGTGTATTGTTCCTCTCTTTACTAAAATCCATTTTTTTTATTCTTAGCCTTAGGTCCATACAAATATTTAATAAATTGGGTTCTAACGTCGTCCCGCCACGCCCGCTCCGTTATTCCATTTAAAACAAGGTTGTTTGTAGCCTTGTTTTTTGGTATAATTACGACATGTTTTTAACTTAAAAGTATGGAGGAAACTAAAATCGCGATTTTTCAAAAAAAGGAGATTCGTAAGACATTTTATAAAAAAGAATGGCGGTTTGTTATTGAAGATGTCGTATCTGCCTTGACTGATTCGAATGATCCTAAACAATATATACAAAAAATTAAGCAGCGTGATAATGAGCTAGCCAAAGGGTGGGTACAAATTGTACATACCCTTGAGATCCCTACGCCAGGTGGAATACAAAAGATGAATTGTGCTGTAAGTAGTAAAAATTTTCTTCTTCCTGGACGAAGAAAGAGAAAATTAAAATTTTAGTTAATCTTTTATCCTTTTTCTGGTATACTACTAGTATGTTTAATGGACCAGGTTCTAAAGCAAATATTTTTGATCAGCAGGCTGCCGATGAAACAGCCTTTTTAGCGCTAGCAGAGGGTGTTGAGGTGCCAGATATGCTGGATGGGGAAGGTAAGTTAAGTGTGGATGTCCTCCAAAATGAATCAGAGGTTACAATTATTGCTACTATGGCCGGGACCAAGCCAGAAAATATTGAACTTCACTTGCATAATGATTTGTTAACTATCCGTGGTTTTCGTGAGAGCCCTGCTCCCTCTAGCTCTGAGCAATATTTCGCCGAGTGTTATTGGGGTAAATTTTCTCGTACCATTGTTTTGCCAACTGACGTCCGCCCAGAGCTTTCGAGGGCAGAGTATCGCCATGGGGTTTTAACAATTACTTTGTCTAAAGCCAAACCCGACAATACCATACCTATTTTAGTAGTGGAGGAATAATTAACACCTATGCTTTTAGAAAAGTTTATTGCGATCGCGGAACTGGGAGCAACCCGACCGCTAATTCTATGGTTTAAAGAATACAAGAATCTAGCTAGAGAAATCGTGTTAGAGCTTGGAGAACTGTCGGGTACTCTTGACCAAGACACAGATATAGCCAAACATGTTCAAAGTCTGACCAATTTATTAAAAGAAGAGTGTCCAAACGAATTTTTATTAGCCAAACATCTAATGTACGTTTCTTCGCTGTTTTCTTCAAATGAAGAGACAGAGGACGTTGTGCGGGAATTAGTCGGCCGTTATCTTACTGCTGTAAAAAAGTTTTATCACCTCGCTCAACTAACAGAAAATCACGCTGAATTACGGCGCCGTCTCAAGGACAAACTGTCTTTAGAAGAGCAGGTTGCTTATGACCTTAAGCTTTTTCAACACGAAGGGATGTCGTACTGTTTAGAATTTTATCTAACCCTTTATAAAGCCATTCAAGACGCTCCAAACGAGTCAGAAAAGAGAAGGTATATCGAAAGTACAGACGTTAACCTGGGTTTTGGTCAAGTTCCCGGGCTTTGGGCTGATTTTAACCAAGATGAGGCCTTAACCAAATTCATTTACTCCATCCTTGACGATGACATAAGAACGAAGTTGACTGAAGCATACTTTGGTGCTAAGTTAGTGATAATGAAAATACACCTAAATTGTGATAAACAAGGTAAGTGTGAGGCAGTTTATGATAAAGTAACCCCCAATCAAGTTATAGGCGCCCTCCAAGATTTTATTACGGCGTTAATAGAGAGCTTTGTTAGTAAGGGAATCGATAAGTTAAGTAGCGCCTTCCTCAAACCCTATGGAGCGCAGCCGCTGCTTTCAGAGGTAAAAAATCAACTTTAAATACCATTGTTATTTAAATAATTTATTAGACAATACATATGGTCAAACATACCGAAAAACAACAATTGCCGGTGGAAACTGGCGCTGAAAAAGAAAATGAAAGGGTTGGGCAAAATACCATAGTTGATCGTGAGGCCAAGGCTCGGGGTACATTAAAAGATTTTTTAACAAGGAGTTTTGGGATAAAAGACGAACGTGAAGACTCGCAAGAGGACAGATCCGAACCATCAGAGTCGGAAGCTCCCACCCCAGAGACACCAGTGTTGTCCCTTCTTGGAGATAATCATATGGCGGAGTTGGGGCATCTAAATGAATATATGGAGTACCGAACAGAAAAAATGGGTACTACGGTAGATCGGTTACCTAAAAAGCAGTATGAAGAAATTTTAGAAGACAGCATGGGATTTAAGGAATGGTTAGCAGAAAAGTTGGTATCGGATCTGATTGCTTCTCGTAAAGCTGTTGTGAAAAAGGCGGTCGTTAAAAAGGAGATACAAGGTAGGTGGGGGCAAATTTACCCAGATGATGATTTGGGGCGAAGGGCTGCAGAGGTTAAGAGTAAGCACCCAACCACACAAGCTCGAAGATTGGTAGAAAGACAACTTATACCTTACAGTGGTTATCATATACCCGAGAAGCAAAGCCTTCAGCAGGAGTTATGGGCTGCTGCTTCCCTAAAGCAAAATAGGTTAGATAGAGTAATAGCCACCTATGAGTCGGCTATTAGTCAGTTACGGACAGAGGGGGCGAGCGAGACAGCGATCAAACCATTGGAGCAGGCTTTGGACGAAGCGCGGGCGAGCCTTACTAGAGAAGCAGAAGAATCTAGAAAAGAGGGTGAAAAAGCCTTGGAAATGGTGATGACTAGGCATAGAGCAGAACTAGAGGAGTTAAGGCAAAGGGAACCTTTTGAAGTAGAAGGTGGGATAAAACGTGAAATTTCCTTGAGCTTGAAAAGGTGGGGGGAGGTCTTGAAAGACGTTATCAAGGACGAAGAACTTGTTACGATTGAAAATAATAATGTTAAATTCGAAACTCCTGTTTACACTCATGAAAAATATAGACTCGTAAAAAAACTAGCTGTTTTTTTTGATCAAGAGATAGATAAGATGAATGGTGTCCAAGGTACGTCTGTTAAGGAAAGTGGGTTAAGAAAGTTAAATCTAGATGCTGTTATCCAAACAGACGATGAAGCTAGGCTAGCCGAAATGTACTTAACTGATCTAGCAGAGAGGTTGGTAACAAGTAAGAATGTTAGAAGCGCTCGCGCAAAACCCGGAGAAACTACTCTTTTGGCTCAACGATTCGAAACCATGTCGGATTTTCTATTCAATAGTAAATGTGTCAAAGGTAAAACACAAGCAGTAGAAATTTTGATTCGCAATATATTGCGTAGTCGTGCTATCGCAGAGCCTGTTTTAAAAGAATTAGGGCGTAAGAGTGTCGATGCTTATCTTGACCCTGCCTTTAACAGATTGTGTTATTTTATTAGTAATCATAGTTCGGAGAGTGTCTATTTAAAAAATGCTGGGGCTGGGGTTGGAGGAGAATACGCTAAAAAAACTATTTTACCACTTTTTGGAAGTATTGGGTTGGTAAAGCTACTCAGAAGTGTTGAGAAAGCGATGGAAAGAGGCGACCAAGGAATTACGTTTAATGCCCAAGCTTTTGTTAGTATTATTGACAAAGTGGCTAGACAAAATGATTCCGGTTTAGACGAGGCAGAACAAAGATCAATTAGAGAAAGGATATATGAAATGACTGGAGAGGGCAGTGCTCTTACGGCGCCAATCCCTGAGAATACAGTTACTAAAGATTTTTGTTCTTATGAATACTCCAAGGTAGAGGATTTGAGTTTGATTTTAACTGCACTAAAAAAGAAAGTCGATTTACAACCGGAGCACAAACGCGGTGCCGAAAAAAAACGATTGATTGAGGCAATCAGTTCAGAGTTGGCGTACTCTCCGTGGTCGGGTGACATGGTTAAGGACCCTGAGAAGGTATTGCGGTGGGAAAGGGTTAAAGTAGAAAAACTCCAAGCCCTGGTTAAATGGTCCAAAGAAAAATAATAAGCCATATTATATTATATAGAAATAAAAGGCGCCTTTACTTGACAAAAGAGGTGCTTTTTGTTATTATCTATTCACCATAGACAGCAGGTGGTTCGGAGACCCCGAACCTTAATCTCCTGCCGAGGTGCAAAAAGCCCTATTTTAAGGGTTTCCAAGTCGATTTGTACTGTTTATTAGTCTGTGGTTAACACAGATTTTTTGTATGGCAAAATCCAAACAACAAAAAGTAGAAACCATTGAAAGCTTGGGCCAAGGACTAAAGGGCGCTAAAGCCGTGGTTTTTGCCAACTTTCAAGGTTTAAAGGTAAGCGAAGCCGAAGAATTACGTGGTATTTGTCGCAAAAACGACATCCAGGTGCTTGCGGCTAAGAAATCCTTGCTAAAGCGCGCTTTTGCTGAAGCTGGACTTACCGAGACCGACCCAACCTTATTCCAAGGTGGTGTAGCTAGTTTTATGGGCACTGGTGACGAGGTTGCTCCGGCTAAAATCGTGAGCACTTTCGCCAAGACCCACGAAGTCGTCACTGTTTTTGGTGGCGTACTCGAGGGTAAATTCATTGACGCCGCTATGGTTAAAAGCCTAGCTAGTCTACCTAGTAAGACCGAATTACTCGCCAAGTTGGTGGGCACAATCAACGCTCCAGTTTCCGGCTTTGTCAATGTCTTAGCTGGCAACTTGCGCAACCTGGTTGGTGTTCTTAATAACATTAAAGAAGCCAAAGTTTAAATAATTAGTTTAATTTAACACTATGACCGACGAACAAAAAGTAGTTGAGGTGCCAGAGAAATTCAAGGCCCTCGTCGAACAAATCGAGAAGATGTCCGTTTTGGATTTAGCTGAACTTGTTAAAATTTTAGAAGACAAGTTTGGTGTTTCCGCTGCTGCTCCAGCCATGATGATGGCCGCTGCCCCAGCTGCCGCTGCTGCCGCAGAGGAAAAGACTGAGTTCAGCGTTGAATTAGCTGAAGCTGGCGCTAACAAGATCAACGTGATCAAGGCTGTTAAGGAAATCACCGGTCTTGGCTTGGCTGATGCAAAAGCTTTAGTTGACGGCGCTCCAAAGATGATTAAAGAAGGCGTCAAAAAAGAAGAAGCTGAAGAGATGAAGAAGAAGATCGAAGAAGCTGGCGGTAAAGTCAACTTGAAGTAAATAAATTTTTACTTAAAAAATCCTCCTGACGGGGGATTTTTTAGTACCTTTTTTATTAGGAAAAACAATTCTATTTCCAAGTCAATTTCAGTAAACGATTGTTGTCTAGAGTATAAAGAGTTTTGTTTTCTTCAATTACCACTAAGCCAGTCGGTGTAGTGAATTCTTTGCTTGTTAATTGTTGTTTGACTCGGCCATCTTTTTCCAGCATGACGATACGCTTCTCAGCCGGGTCAATAATATAAATATAGTTTAGATCATTATATGACCAAATTTTTTGGGGAGATTTTAAAGTTGGCTCTAGTCCCTCAATTACGAAGTTTTGTTTTTGTCCTTTAGTGAATTTTTGTATTTCACCGTTGGATTGAAGAACAAAAATGTCTCCGTCAATTGTTAAATCGATCGCCTGATCAAAATTTGCGGCTGGACCTGTAAGCCAGTTAGTGCCCTTCGCGAAACCATTTTTAATACTATCATGCTTATAAATCATGCCGTTCGTTTTATCTACCGTATAAAGCCGGCGGTTATACACCACCAAACCACCAAGCTCTGGACCGGCTTCGCTAAAGCTCACCTCTATTTTTTCTAAGTAATTATTTTCTGGGATAAATCTTATTAACTCTTTTTTATTATAAACAAACAAGGCATAATCATTTTCTTTGGGCGAAGCTCCCAAAGTAAACCCGGCAAAAGCGGGTGAGTTAAACACCTCGCCTTTTTTAGTTAACTCATCAAAGACGAAAAGCTTGGTTGTCGAGGAACTAAAGCTAATGATCTTACTTCCAATTTTTACTACCTGCTCTAATTTTTGTCCCTCACTTTGTCCGGACCAGTCATAGATAGTTTCTGTTTCCGCTATGACTAGTTTGCGTAGTTTAAAACTAAGATTTTCTAGTTCGGTCCCTAGCGCCTGGCAGACAGAAGTATTTTTTTCATTGTCACAAGCAAGAGTCGTAAAGATTTCTTTGGCCCCCTGTAATTCTTTGAGTGCCCCAGTCTGATCGTTATAAATCAAAGCGCTTTCCGCCGAATCTTTTTTATTTCCGATTAAGGTAATTTTTTCGTTAAATTCCGCTGCCAAGGCCTCGTTTATTGATTTTTTCTCAGTATAAATAATATTGCCAGTAAAAATAATAATTGAGACGACTGCTAAGGCAAGAAGAATCTTAGTCAAAATTGGTAAATCTCTAACCATTCTTACGTAGTGGTCAAATTGTCGTTTAAAATTTTCTGCCACTTCACGTCGTCGGCCCTTTAAATTGGTCGCGAGATAAAATAGGTTAACTAATAAATTACCCAAAGCTAATAGAATGGTCCAAATAAACATTGTGAGCCAGAGTAGAATTCTACCGCCAGTTTTTATTCCTTTTCCAAGGTAAATTAGGTAGCGTCCCCAATCGGTTGCGTCATTTTTTCTTATACTGTTACCATGCTGGGCGGCCGGGGTAAGAGACCGTCGATGAGCCGATTGAATATCGGCGGGGGGAGTGGTATCCGGGCGGAGTCTTTCTTCCACAATCTCTGGCGTCTCATCTGTTACCTTTGGTTCGCGCCAGACATTCTTTAGCCTTTCGTTTAAACTTGGCAAGAAGGAGGAAGAAAGAGTTTGTGAAGTGTCTTTTTCTGTCCGGAAAAGGTGGTTTAGGGATTTGGCGCCAGATCCCTTTGTAGCCGGAGATTTTTTTACAATGGGCGCTAGTTTTTCTTCGATGGTCGGTACGTAGTTAATAATCAACCCACCAAAGGAGTTACCGTTTTTAATTTCAGTTAAAACCTTCTGTAGGTGCTCAGCACTCAAGCGCGGCGGTCGAGAAGTGAGGAGTTTACTTAGTCGATCCGCGTCAAAAGTTTCAGTAATGTGCGGGGTTCCCACAAAGAGGAAGTCGTTTGGGCTGATCTTGCCCTGCACTACTTGGGAAAAGAGCTGGTTCTCATTTTTATCTTCGGCCGTGTCCGGGTTTATTAGTTCCATGACTTTAAACAGGCCGTCTTTTGTTTTGTAAAAAAGATTTAGAGTCGGTTCACCATAATAACTAAAAATAATTTCTGGTTGTCGTATTACTCCCGCCAGGCAGTGAATTTCCAATCCCTCTCCCGTTAATGCAAAACCAGAGTGGTTGACTTTTTCTAAGACGATTTCAAAAGCAGATTTACCGAATTCATCTTCTGTTACATAATAATCATTTTCGATCTGGTCAATAATTTCTTGTAAGCGGATAATTTGTTCCTTGCTCGCTCCGTTTAATTCACAAACAGCAAAAAAATAGCCCTTTTCCCGTTCTTCGGGAGTGGAGGGTTCGGTGATGTGCAAAAGTACGTGTGAACGTTCTGATTCGCCTCCCTCTACAAAAAATTCATGGATCTGTAATTTGTGCTCCATAGTTTTGACTTTTGTTGCTCTTAATAGTATACTACAAACGCCAAAAAAAGTCCAAATCTCTGCCAAATAAGTTAAGATCCGAGTGGAGGATTGGCAAGTAGAAAAAAGAAGTAAAAATATGCTTGAACACCTTTTTGGTTCAAAAACTAGGTTAAAGCTCCTGCAGCTATTTTTTCGTCATCCGGATCGATCTTTTTTCGTGCGCGAAATTTGCCGGGCGGTGGGCTCGCATTTAAATGCGGTTCGCCGAGAACTAAGCAATCTCGAAACCTTAGGCATTATCGCGGTTACTGACAAAGCCGAAGTGCCGGAATATGACCAAGGTAGCGAGCGAGCCAAGTATTTTGGTCTGCAAAAAGATTTTTTGCTTTTCGGAGAGCTAAAGTCGCTTTTACTTAAAGCACAAATAATGGAAGAGCAGGCTTTTGTTTCTGAGCTTAAAGCCAAAGGTGGGTTGATCAAATATTTTGTTCTCACTGGAATTTTTACCGACGAGCCACAAACTAACACGGACATTTTGTTGGTTGGGAAAATAAAGCCGGTTTCAACCGCGAAGATCATCCGCGATTACGAGAAAGCGATTGACCGGCCGATTCGTTATACGATTATGAGCGAAGATGAATACCACGAACGAAAGGAAATCGGAGATAAATTTTTGTATGGTATTTTGGAGTCAAAGCATCTGCTCATTTTTGATGAGATAAACAACATTTAATGGGTACTTATGTATTTAGGTATTGATAATAGCACCGATGGCAAGGCCATCTTTTACCAATGGAAGAAAGAGCAACTTACGGTTGAAGAAAGGCCGCTTAATGAATCCGGGGATTTGCTTCTTGGCTTACAATTGCTCTTAAAGAAAGGAAACCTAAGTTTAAACGATCTGCAGGGGTTAGCGGTTCGAGTCGGGGTGGGAAAATTTACCAGCACGAGAGTAGCCGTAACCGTAGCTAACACTTTAGCTTATGCTTTAAAAATTCCGGTTGTTGGCGTTAAAGAGCTCGTGGAAAATACAGTTGGAGAAATTAAAAAACAAACGCCAGGGATATATGTCAGCGCCACTTATAGTGGCGAGCCCAATATTGGGAAAAAGAAAGAATAGAACTATGCTTTCGGATTATCAGCGGTATCGAATTCTTGAAACCTTACCAGGCTTAAGTATTTGGCTTACGCTAATTTTTGGGGTAGTTTTATCTTTCGTAAAGCCGCTCTGGATGATTTATGCTGTATTGGTTTTTGATGTCTATTGGGTTTTGCGGGTCATATATTTTTCTTTTTATTTAGTCATGTCCTGGCGTCGTTTTCGTAAAGCAATTGCTTTGAATTGGTGGAAAAAATTGACTAAAGAGTTTCCGGCTTGGCGAGCAAAAAAGTGTGTTGTATTTTTACCCTTGTATAATGAAGAGTGGAGCATTGTCAAAGCTACTCTTGATGGGTTGCTAAACGCCAATTATCCCACTAAAGAAATTTACGTGGTACTATCTGGTGAAGAAAGGCGACTAGCTCATTGGCAAGACTTGCAGGGTAAAATTAAAGAAAATTATTCTAGCCTTTTTGCTGATTTAGTATTTTATACCCACCCTTCGGGATTAGCGAGCGAAATCCCGGGTAAGGGATCAAATATCCATCACGCCGAATGGCAATTTAAAAAATATGCCGATCGGCGAGGGTGGGACTATGCCGATGTTGTTATTTCAGTTTTTGATATCGATACCGTTGTCCATAAAGAATATTTTGCTCATCTCATGTACATGTATCTTAGTCATCCGAATCCGACACGCAGTTCTTTTCAGCCGGTCACGCTTTACAACAACAATCTTTGGGATTCACCAGCGCCACTTCGTATCATGGCGTTTGGTACTAGCTTTTGGATGCTTTTTAGTTTGGCTAGATTAGATAACATGGTGACTTTTTCTTCGCACAGCATGAGTTTCAAAGCAGCGTTGGATTGTGGGGGTCATGCTAAGGATATTGTTAGCGAAGATTCACGAATTTTTTACCAATGCTGGTTGCACTATAATGGCGATTATGAAGTTTCGCCATTGTACATACCAGTCTCTATGGATACCGTAAATGATGTTAGTGTCTGGAAAAGTTTAAAAAATTTATATTTGCAACAACGTCGCTGGGCTTGGGGAGCCGAAAATTTATCCTATCTGCTCTGGGAGCTCCGTGGCCGCCGGGAAATACCCTGGTACAAAAAATTAAAAGCTGTATTTATTGAATGGGAAGGAAAATGGAGTTGGGGAGTAGTCGCTATAATGATTACCGTACTCGGCCGTTTACCCCTCTGGTTTGCTGGAGAAGAACTAAGGCAAAGTGCCTTGTTCTTTAACACGCCTCATGTTTTAGAGCTCCTTATGACGCTCGCCATGATTGGTTTGTTTACTTCAGCTATTATGAGCATGCTCATAATGCCAACGCGACCGCAAGGTTATGCGCCCTATCGTTATTTGTATATGCTTTTGCAATGGATTCTCCTCCCTATCTCCTTGGTTTTCTTTTCCGCTATTCCTTGCATAGATGCCGTGACGCATCTCATGTTTGGTAGTTACCTTGGTTTTAATGTTTCAACAAAAAAACGTTTACAAGCTAATTATTCTTAAAAATATGCGAACTTTTAAAATAATTCTCATCATCCTGGTCGGTCTAATTTTGGTTGGTGGTGGGGCGGGGTATTGGTGGTATAAGAGTGGTGGATTAACCACCTGGGCCGTCAATCGGGCGGGAGAAAGTTTACTGGGTAGTACTGACGATCTCCCTCTTCTGCACGAAGCCCTGGGGTTCAAAGAAGTCCAAACCTATCTAGTGTTATTTATGAATAACACTGAGATTCGACCGGGCGGTGGTTTCCTTGGTACCTATGCCGTGTTACAGGTCAAAGATGGCCGCCCCGAAATTTTAAAAGTAGAAGGAACGGAAATTTTAGACAATTCCGCCCCCACCGATTTTCAAGTCGAACCGCCGCGCGAAATGAAAGAGTTGATCAAAGTTAAACGTTGGAATTTCCGAGATAGTAATTGGTACCCAGATTTTCCTTTATCGGCGGCCAAAGGATTGGAATTGTATAAAATGGAAAAAGGCTTGTCCGCTAACGAGATTGATGGGGTCATCGGTTTCACCCCAACCTTGATCGAAGATCTCCTCCGCATTACTGGCCCGGTCGTGGTTGAAGGTGAAGAGTTTAATGCTGAGAATTTCTTAGAAAAAATTGAGTTTGAGGTTGAATATGGCTACGCGGACAAGGGGGTTGAGTTTCGTGATCGCAAGCAAATGCTTGCTAAGTTAAGCTATGAAGTTTTACGAAAAGGCGTGCGTGAAATGTATCGTAAGTGGCCGGAGTATCTGAAGCTTATGGATAAAATGATTAAAGAAAAGCAGGTAGTAGCCTATTCGCTTGATCCCGACTTGCAAAAATTCATTTTAAATAAGGGTTTGGCTGGCGAAATGAAAGAGGCTCCAGTCGATTATCTGCTTTGGGCCGATGCTAATCTGGGGTCATTGAAAACCGACCTTGCCGTTAAGAGAAATCTGACTTACGAAATTAAACCGGACGCCAAAGGTTACCTCGCTAAAGTAACCATGCATTACGATCATAATGGTGTTTATGATTGGCGTACCACGCGATACCAGACATTTGCTCGATTGTATGTGCCAAAGGGTAGCAAGGTTTTGACTGTAAATGGGCAAAGTGTTGATAAGGATATTAAAGATCCATTTTTTACGACTGGCGAAGAAAAAGGCAAAACTTGGTTTGGGGCTTTTATAGTCATTGAGCCGGGGAAAGAAAAAGATTTGTCTTTTGAGTATTTACTTCCTACAGATGTTGCTAAAAAGATTGCCTCAGGCGAATATGGATTATTGGTTCAAAAACAAATTGGGACACCGGCTAATGAATTGAAATTAAATTTAGACTTTGGCCGTAATGTTTATTATGCCGTTCCTGGAGAAAGCCAAGATTTTTTTGGCGATAAAAAATACACCTTAACAACCGACTTGCGCGAAGATCGTGAATTTGTCGTAAAAACTAAATAATTCGCAGTATCCCTAACTATGTTTATTAAAAAAATCGGAATTGATCTTGGTACGACGAACGTCCTCGTGTATGTCCCACGGCGTGGTATTGTGATTAACGAACCAAGTGTTGTGGCTGTCTCAAAGGTAGACGGCAAGGTTTTGGCCGTTGGACTGGAGGCCAAAGACATGATCGGCCGCACTCCAGATAGTATCTTAGCCGAGCGGCCGCTAAAAGAAGGTGTAATTGCAAATTACCATACGACTGAAGCGATGATTAGGTATTTTATTAACAAAGCTTTGGGTGGAGTGCGGTTATTCCGCCCGGAAGTAATGGTGGCTGTGCCGGCTGGTATTACTTCGACCGAACGTCGCGCAGTAATTGACGCGACTATCGCCGCTGGAGCAAAGGCGGCTTACATTATTAAAGAACCATTAGTCGCAGCGATCGGTGCTGACATTCCCATCGGTTCAGCTTCTGGTCATATGATCATTGACATCGGCGGTGGTACCGCCGAAATCGCCGTTATTTCTTTAGGCGGCATTGTTTCTTGCGGTTCGGCTCGAATCGGCGGTAACAAATTCGATCAATCGATT
>CAZRZQ010000001.1:23724-40265 GCA_964604585.1 uncultured Gammaproteobacteria bacterium | reverse complement strand
TCAACTTTGTCTTCTTTTAAAATAACAACAAAACCATTACCGAGATCGATCGCTTTCTCAACCAAAGCACCTGGGTCCTCCTTTTTAGCGCCCATAACTTTACCGACCACAACTTCAACCGTGTAATCTTCGGTAGCTTTAAAAGAATAATTTAATAAATCATTGATACGCAAAATCTCACCATTTATTCTCACCCACTCGGTTCCAGATTTTTCGACGCGATCCACTAATTCCTCCGCATTAACTTTACCGCCCATAATTAAAGGAGCGAGGATAGTAATCACTTTTTTCTCTTTTAGCATTCGCCGAACTTTTTCCACAACACTCCCAGCTCGGTAAGATACTACTTTTTCATCACAGTCCGGGCAATACTGTACGCCTTCTCGGGCGAACAAAAGACGGAGATAATCATAAGTTTCACTGACCGTACCAACCGTTGATCGTGGATTTTGTGAAGAAGACTTCTGGTCAATGGCAATTGTCGGAGATAACCCTTCGATGCTATCTACATCCGGTTTATCTCGAACTTCCATGAACTGCCGTGCATAAGCCGAAAGGCTCTCTGCATACCGACGCTGGCCTTCGGCATAGATGGTGTCAAAAGCTAAAGAGGACTTCCCCGATCCGGAAAGTCCTGTTACAACAATCAACTTATTTTTTGGCAACTCCAGAGAAACATTTTTGAGGTTATGTACTCTGGCGTTTTTGATGATAATTTTGTCTGGCATAGGATGTATCTAAGCAGTTTTTAGACGAGATGTCAAGGTTACGACGACGCGCTAATAACGTTTTAGTCGCCAATGAAACCTCCTAATAAATTTATTTCAACATGTATACCACGGTAGATATCATCGGGTGAAAGTAGATATGGTTTAATAATTTCTAAAGCCGCAGACTTCCAATTCTCTAAATAGAAGCGCACAGCGTATTCTTCATTATTTATGATATCATCGCTATTGAGCAGCGGAATCTCCCTCATCAAATTCACCTGGTAACTAGGATCGGATTTAAAAGTATTAGCCAACAGTTTAGCCAAATTTGTTTCACATATCCGATTTACCCCGTTATTAGCGCAACCAACCGCGTAATCATCATCAAGAAGACCAATGATATCATTTTTGTCATCCAAATTTAAAATTAGATATATCCCAGCTGAACCATCATGGTTGTTACACTGGCCAGTGTCAGTAACAAACCCTTGGTTATAGGTAAAATATGACATGTTATCTTTATCTTCTGAGATGTCCTTGCCCTTGGCCTTGCTCCCCCACTCTTCGTTAGTAGTTCCATCATTACAAACTTCCATAATCCACATTGTTTCCAAAGGGCTATCGCCAAAAGTATTATTGGGGTCAACCAGCTTTCCAGAAATCGACCCTTCATAACAAGCATACTTGTTACCACCAGCCGGATTAAATTGCATTGCCATCACATCTATCCCGCAAGACATCACAACCTTTCTACCATATTTGTCAATCGGTCGACACTCGCTACCATTACAAGTTTTTCCCGCGTTATTGGATAGATAATACTGGTGGCCACACATAGGAATTAGTTTTTTCTCCAATGGAGAGTGGGTGCTTTCTAATTTTTTTAATATCCCATCTAAACACTCATATTTTTTAAATACACCACCCGTTTGCCAAAAACTATCATCATACTCCAATTTACGGCAGGCCTCTAAGGCATCACCAATAACATCAGACGTCCGGTAAAATTTCGGTAATATTTTATAATCTTCAGGTTTGATGCCAGCGATAGGCAACAAAACACCGCCCTGTCCAGCGTAAGCCAACTTTGTGCCATCGGCCACGGAATCACACATTTCTGCTGCCAAAATTTGGGGCCTCACCAACCAGGTTTGCGGCAAGCGCAAGCTAACCAGGGCTGGATTAATTGTATTTAAAATAAAATACGACATGTAGGCGATAAACATGCCGACAATCGCTCCGGTAATTCTTTTCTTCGCACTACTGATTGCTTCGCTATTACCCGCCGATACCACCCATTGAAAGCCGGCTATCACGATCATCGCTACTGCCAACACCGAGGCTATGCCCAATAAATAGTTATAATTTGTTTGCAAAAATTCCCCAACATTGGTAAAAGTATTTTTGCCACCAAAATTAATCTCCGTCCTAGTTAAATTAGCCGGTAAACATTTTCCCCAATCTTTTTTATTACAAGGCGCTTCATTGATTATCCAGCCCTCCTCGGCCTGTTTTTCTATGTATTCATCCTTTTGGATTCCTGTGGCGTCTAAAATTCTTTTCCGCATCTCCAGGCATTCGTCTTTCGGCCAACAAATCGGATTCAACTCTACTGGCACGTCTTGCCCCCCTGCCTGAGACCAAACAATAGGCGTAGTATTAAAAAACGTCACCATGGAAAGAGTTAAGAAAAAAAATAATTTCCTTAACATATTTAAAAAATTATTATTTTATATTTTTCAAGTATCCATCCCAAACTTCAAACGGTACTACGCCCTCAATTTTTTCACCGTTCACAAAAAAGGTCGGGGTACCGCCTACTCCGGCGTTATACCCGTCAGCGTAATCTTTGTTCACTTCGGTCTTTGGCCGGCTGGAATTTAAACAAGTTAAAAGGATATCTTTTTTTAGGCCGAATAATTCAACGGCTTCATTTATCAATTCCGTGGTCGCTCCTTCAGAAAATCGGTCACGCTCAGCAAATAACCAATTATGAACACCCCAATAAGCATTTTGCTCTTTGGCGCAATAAGCTAGGCTCGAGAGCTCACTAGATTTGTAATAAAGCGAATCAATTGGAAAATCACGAACGATTAGTTTAACTTTCTGCCCATAACGGCCTAAGACCTGTTGTAAAATTGGCTGGGCCGCCAAACTATTTGGACACTGAAAATCTATAAACTGCACAATCACAATTGGCCCATCGGCACTGCCTAAATAAGGGTCGTCGGCTGTCTCCAACTCTTCCCGCGTTAGTGATGTCCCCGATACTGTATTTTTGCCAGCAGTCGTGAATCCAGCGTAAACACGGTCTCTAATCAAATCTCCTCGTCCGGCTCGAATATTCCACCAATAATTACTAAGCAGAGCCAAAAAACCAAATACTAATCCAAGGGCAATAACTCCGAAAATGATTATTATTACCCCGCTCGGCTTCTTGTACCACCGAATAAGATTATTAGAAAAATCCATAATTATGTCTCTTGTGCCTTATATACTTTCATAAAAACAATTATACCACACTCCTGTTTATTTGTTAAAGACCAATCCTTTAAAAAACAGCTAAACCATGGCTCGGATTGACACTTCTCGACCTTTGTGCTATAATTTTTGTATTAAACATTCGATCTTCATCATTTATGCAAGAAACCGTATTTAGCATTATTCAACTTGTTTTAGCCATTCTTTTAACCGTTGTTATCCTTCTCCAACAAAAAGGCTCTGGATTGAGCGGTGTTTTTGGTGGATCTAGCAATATCTATAGCACCAAACGCGGAATCGATAAAACTCTTCATTTCGCGACAATTGGAATTGCCATTGTCTTCTTTGTCATTTCTTTGGTTCGTCTCGTTCTGTAAACTTCTTCAAGAACTTTAAAAACTACCATGCGTTGGGATAAAATTTTCGCGTCTTTCAAAAAACGTCACGCCAGTAAACCGGTCGTCAGTAATGCCTTGGACAAAAAATTGTTCCGGCACACTCGGGGTTCAACCTGGCCAAAAAGCAACCAGCTTAAATACCTGCCTAGTTTTTTGAATCGCACGGAAAAAATTATTATTAACGCCGCTTCGACTCTGGTCGTACTGACTTTGATATCTGCCCTTGGAATCTTTCTTTATTCACACATAGAAACCGTCCCCCAAAATGGGGGTGAATATACCGAAGCCATTTTAGGACAACCAAAATTTGTTAACCCAATTTTCGCTTCCACTAATGATATTGACCTGGATCTAACCACCCTAATCTACTCTGGGCTGTTCCGTTATGATTTAGAAAAAGGGTTACAACCAGACCTAGCTAAGGAATATAGCCTGAGTAGCGATAAAAAAACTTACGAAATAAAGCTCCGTGATGACGTAAAATGGTCAGATGGCGAACCATTCACAGCACGCGATGTCCTCTATACCTTTGAGACGATCCAAAACCCTGACGTCGGCAGTCCTTTAATCGTCTCTTTCCAGGGTGTAAAAATCGAAGAAGTTGACGACAAAATCATTCGTTTCACTTTATCTGAACCATTTACGCCATTTTTATCCAGTTTAACCATTGGTATTCTGCCAGAACACATTTGGGGAGAAGTCACCCCCAACGGAATGAAGCTGGCCAAAAACAATTTACACGCCATCGGTACTGGCCCATGGAAATTTAGCAAACTAATTAAAGACGACTCTGGGAATATCCAATCATATATTGTGGTTCGAAACGAAAATTATTACGACCAGAAACCTTATCTAGAGAGAATCACCTTCAAGGTCTTCAACGATTACGCCCAGGCTGTTGATGCCTTAAAGGGCCAAAGCATCGACGCCATTAGCTTCGTACCTCGAAATCTCCAAGAAAAAATCACCGGCAAAAGCATTGCCACTTACGATATTCGCCTACAACAATATACCGCTTTATTTTTTAACCAAGACCAACAAGCGCTTTTAAAATCTGCCGACCTGCGCCAAGCCTTAGCCCAGGGAATTGATAAAAACAAGATTATTAACGAAGCCCTCGCCGGCACAGCTACACCTATTCATTCCCCCATCTTACCTGGTAGCCTTGGCTTTAAAGATGATGTCAAAAAAATTGAGTTGAACTATGAAGAAGCCAACACTCTTTTAGACAAAAAATGGTCGCGCATTCAACCGGAAGAGTATTTTAAATTGCGCCAGGAAAAACTTTTAAAAAATTACAACGAAGAAATTAAACAGATCCGAGAAACTGCTAGTTCAACTCCAGAAGTAGTGTCTAGCACTCTAGACCGAATTAATAAAGAGGTCCAGGATGCCATTCGTAGCGAGATGAGTAAGGAACAAGCTTTTTACCGTAAAGACAAGGATGGTAATATTTTAACCCTCGGCTTAACCACCGCCGAAACACCGGAATACCTAAAAGTTGCCGAAATTATCGGAGAGATGTGGAGGAAATTGGGCATTCAAACTAATATTACTTTTATTGCCCCTCGTTCTATCAATCGAGAAATATTACGAACGCGTGAATTTGAAATACTTCTTTACGGAGAAGTACTTGGCCACGACGCCGATCCTTACCCCTTTTGGCATTCTTCACAAACCGATTATCCTGGACTTAACTTGGCTGGTTATATTAACCGTAACGCCGACAAATTATTAGAAGATGCCAGAGCCGAGTCGGACAGTGTGGCCCGCGGTAAATTATATGAAAAATTTCAAACGTTAGTCGCTGATGACCTTCCCGCTGTGTTCTTGTATGCTCCCCGCCACACTTTTGCGGCTAATAAACGCATCAAGGGGATAACGATTGGTGAAATTAGTTCTCCACCGGAACGCTACAATTATCTATCTAACTGGTACGTAAAAACTACCTGGGACTGGAAGTAACAAAACAACCTTCGGGGATGTGGCGGAACTGGTAGACGCGCTAGCTTCAGGAGCTAGTGGTAGCAATACTGTGGGAGTTCGACTCTCCCCATCCCCACCAGATTAGTAACACAACTTCTCTTTAACCAGACTAAATAATGTTACATTTAAAGTAACTAACTTTAAGATGGTATTTAATTCATTTAAATTTTTTATTTATTTTTATTATTATTTATGATTAGTGACAGAAACACCAGAACCTCCAAACCTCGTACCGACGGGGCCAGACGGTCTAATTACCGACCGTCTTTTGCCCGTTTCCGCGAGGCCGGAATCGGTATTAAAACCGAAAAGAAATTACGCATTGCCGTCTTAGGCGGTCTCGAAGAAGTCGGTCGTAATTGTACAATGCTTGAATATGGCGAAGATATAATTATTATCGACATGGGTCTTCAATTCCCCGAGGAAGACATGCCTGGTATTGATTACATCATCCCCAACATCGGCTATCTTCGTGGTAAAGAAAAAAACATTAAGGGTGTTATTATTACCCACGCCCACTATGACCACATTGGCGGTATCCCACACTTAATCCCTGAACTCGGGTACCCTCCAATGTATGGCCTGCCTTTAACCAACGCCATTATCAAAAAACGCCAAGAAGACTACAAAGGCACCCAACCTTTGAATATCCATAATCTTACTTTGGAAGACAAACTAAGACTCGGTGTATTTGAGTTGGAATTTTTCCATTTGAACCACAACATCCCGGATTCAATGGGCGTCGTGGTCCACACACCAGAAGGCACAATCGTGCACACCGGTGACTGGAAATTCGACTACCAACCAGTAAGTGGCGACAAACCCGCCGACCTACAACGAATCGCGCAAATTGGCAGTCGTGGCGTCTTAGCCCTCTTGTCTGACAGCACCAACGCTTCTCAACCTGGCCACCAAATGTCTGAATCCGAAATTGGCACCAATTTAGACGACATCATTGGCAAAGCCCCAGGACGATTAATTATTGGTACCTTTGCTTCTCTACTCGCTCGTATCAAACAGATTATTGAAGTAGCTGAAAAATACGGCAAGATCGTCGCCTTGGATGGCTTTAGTATGAAGAGCAACATTGAAATCGCTAAAGTTTTAGGCTATCTAAAATTTAATCCGAAAACTTTAATCGACTTAAAAAATATTAACCAGTATCCGGAAAACAAAACCGTAATCATCTGTACAGGAGCACAGGGTGAAAAAAATGCCTCCTTGATGCGCATTGCGAATGGTGAACACCGTATGATAAAACTCGTGGCTGGCGACACAGTGGTCTTTTCCTCTTCCGTCATCCCCGGCAATGAACGCACGGTCCAACGTCTCAAAGACACCCTGTTCCGGAAAGGCGCCGAGGTTATTCATTACCAAATGATGGACGTCCATGCCGGTGGCCACGCTAAGGCCGACGACGTTAAACTCATGATCCGTCTTTTAAGTCCCCAATACTATGTGCCGATCGAAGGAAACCACTTCCTTTTGCACTACAATGCCCGCGTTGCTGAATCCATGGGCTACAGCAAAGACCACGTCTTTATCGCCGACAACGGCCAAGTGATTGAATTCAAAAATGGCGTTGGTACTCTTACCAAAGAAAAACTCCCAGCCGACTACGTCTTTGTCGACGGTTTAGCTGTGAGCGATGAAACCAATGTCGTTCTTCGGGATCGGCAAGTGTTGGCCGAAGATGGTATGGTGGTCGTTATTGCAACTGTCGATACTCATACTGGTAAACTAATTCAAAATCCAGATATTATCTCTCGTGGTTTTGTCTTCCTAAAAAGCAACAAGGAGTTGATCGAGGATTTGCGTCATCGCGTCAAAAAGATGGTTATTGATTCTGACCCCCTCTCTTGGGCTGACACTAACTACATTCGTAACAAGATCCGCGACTATGTCGGACAATTTCTCTATACCAAAACCGAGAAACGTCCAATGGTGCTCCCGGTTGTGATTGAAGTATAAAAGTGGTACTATACCTTTAGCTTAACTTTTAACTTTAAGCTATATGACCAAAAAGCTCTACCGGTCAAAAACTGACCGGAAGATCGCCGGCGTCTGCGGCGGTTTAGCGGAATATTTTGACATCGACTCCACTTTGTGTCGATTGGCCTATTTATTCCTGCTCATTATTACTGGCGTTGTGCCCTTCGTGCTTTTGTACATTGTGGCAGCGGTTATCATGCCAGAAGAAGTAACGGTAACAAGTGAAAGACGAGATGAATCCCCGGTAACATCTAACATGCCACCTCCCCCACCCCCCTCATCTCACTAAACAAACTAAACAAAAATCCGCCGAAAGGCGGTATTTTTGTTCCAATAATTTATCTAAAAAACTTATCCCAAATCACTACACCACTAAAAAAACCAAAGAAAAGAAAAATACCAATCATTATAATCTTTCTCCACCACCGTGGACGAAATTCTTTGGGTAAAATCTTATGATTCGCGATAAACACCAACGCCGTATGGACAAACATCGCGACCGCGTTTATTACCGCCCCCAAAACGATTAGCGTCTTCGGCTCGTAAACATTAAACAAAAATAAGATTATACCGAAAGCAATCTGCGCCCAAAGAAATATAAAATATATGCGAGATAAATTTACCGTCTTCTTTTGCTTGTTTTCTACCTGGCGTATCGCTAGATTCTCCGCCATGATACGTGAAGTTGAATCCATAATCCCCAACTGAGTTTGAAACAACATTATTCCTACCACGATTAAAAATATTGTCCCTACTAATGGATTAATCATTCCCGCGATTATTCCTCCTTCGTTAATGACAAAATTTATTCCCTCAATATTATTTCCGCCGACCCCATAAACTGTCGCGTATGACAAGAGCATGAGTAAGCACATGGACAACAGACCAACAAACCAAAAAATTAATAGATGCTCGAGGCTTACCACTTTCCACCAAGCGCGAAAATTTTTCTTGCTCTCCTCGTTTAAGACAAATTTTTCACCAGTCAACTTTACTTTTTGTTCGGCACCCATTTTCCCAAATAAACCCGCTATCTTTTGTGAGTACTTTCCCATGCCATAGCCTTTTTCTTTAATATAGATCGACTGTGTTAAATTCAGGTTACCGCCCGCTCCGGCATAAGCAAATGCTCCTAAGAATGTAGCAAGGGCGATGCCGACCGGCAAAAAATTAAAACCTTCCCCTCGGCCAACTAACCCCGCTACTAGAGCGCCCCAATCGGCACCCGAGCTTAGGGACAAAGCTAAAATAAAAATAAAGGGCACACCCAAAAGTAGAATCGTTTTGGTAATTTTTTCCATCATGCCATACACTGTTTTACCAGCACTCAAAATTAAACCAATCACTACTAATAGACCAATCGCTAACCATTTAAAATTTTCTATCCCTAGAACCACCCCCAACACCTTCGCAGAAGCGGCGACTATGCCCGGCAAGCCAAAACCAATAAAAGTGGAGATGATAAACCAATAAACTGCCCCACCCCAAACCTTAGCGATACCAACAAAAACACTCTCGCCTTTAACGAGAGCATAACGCTCGATCTCCATGTTGATAAAATACTGGAAGGTAATTCCCAGGAGCGCCCCCCAAGCGATGCCTAAACCATAATTAGCAACTAAATAAGGCCAAAGTATTACCTCACCTGAACCCAACCCCAAAGCTAAAATGATAAAACTCGGCCCGATTAATTTTTTAAGGACCGGTGGTTTAGGAAAACTCTTGGTTTCCATCATAATTACAAGTAGACCTTTTAAAGCAATGACTTAATCGTCTTAGCCGAATATTCAAATTTCTTTTTTTCTCCCCGGTCCAATTCTAACGGCCAAACACCTTCTACCCCACTTCGCCCAATGATCGCTGGCACGCCAAGACACAACCCGCTGACGCCATTCCATTTGTCTAAACGTACCGAGGCGGGCATAATTTTATGCTGATTGAACAAAATAGCTTCTACAAAATCCGTAACTGTTAAAGCAATACCATAAAATGTCGCCCCCTTACGATTAATAATCTCATAAGCGGCACTTTTTACTTTTTTTTCGATCTCTACTAAAGCCGAGGCGGGTAATTTGAGTTGTTTCAAAGGCAACCCCCCAATGCTAACCGAACTCCAAGCAACAAATTCGCTATCTCCATGTTCGCCCAAGACATACCCGTCAATATTCTGAGCATAAACATTTAAATAGTGAGAAAGCTCGGACCGAAGCCGCGCCGTATCAAGACCAGTGCCAGTTCCAAAAACCTGGTTTTTTGGTAAACCAGAAATCTCTTGGGCCACATAAGTTAAAACATCTACCGGGTTAGCTACCAATAAAACAATTGCACTCGGTTTTAGCTTACCGATCGACTTAAAAATTGACTCTAGAATCACCCGATTTTTCTTAACCAATTCTAGCCGTGTTTCTCCCGGCTTTTGTGGTAGACCAGCAGTCACAATAATAATATCTGCTTTGGCCGCATCCTTAAAAGTGGCTCCTTTAACACAACCAGTTTCCACAAAACTCATACCATCGTCAATATCCATTATTTCTCCCTCTTCCTTTTTTAAATTAATGTCAATCAAGTCCACCTCTGAAGCGAGATTCTTTACCATTAAGGTGTAAGCTACGGTCGATCCGACCGCCCCAGCTCCGATAACGGCGATCTTTTGTGTCACGGGCTTTTTGTTTTCATTCTGCATAAAAAATGTGTTAAAAATCTTGAGTATAGTATAACATAAAATACTACTCTTCGACATATTTAAACCGCGGAACTTCTTCCCCATCCACAAGTACGTTTTCCAAAAACATCGCCTTTGGCCTAACCCACAGCGCATTCGCTCCAAATTCAAGCGAAATATACAACGCGCGATACAACACCAATTCTTCCAGTGTTTCGCTGTGTCTAACTATTCCTAACACTTCATATTCCTTACCAGTGTAGTGTCTATACTTACCCAATTTTATTTCTGTCATATCGTTAAGACTATTGCTTTTACCAATTTTAAATAATTTTTATGGCCCAAGTCGTGCCCTGCCTGATCGGCGTAATACAATTTAGAATGCCTAATCTTTTTTACTGCTTCTTTTAATCTTCTTTTTAACTCGGGCGACTCATCGCCACCACCTAATAAATATGTCTTATTAAATTTCACTTTTTTGACAATCTTACTAAAAGAAAAATTTGAAAAATCTTTAATTCTTCTTACGCCCCAAAATTCTTTCCAAATTCTTTTGACATGAGGTAGGTCTTCTTTAAAATATGGCGACAAAGACCCTAGAATTAAATACTTGGGAATAATTTTTTCAGCCAGGTTTAAAGCAACGAATGCACCAAAGGAAAAACCAAAGAGACAGACTATGTCGCTCTTCTTGTGACGAGCAACCTGTTCCTTTGCCTCCGCCACGTAGTCACTCATTATTCGACGTGCCCAGTTTATCTTTACCGACTCCACCTGGTAATTACGTAATTTAAAATACCGAGCCACTTCTCTATAGCTCTTTAAGCTTGTTGTGTGTTGATACCCTGGTATGATGTAAACTACTTTAGCCATAAAATCTTTACCTAAATTATATCTTTTTCTCCGCTAAAAATCAATTAAGGATTGACAAAACCACTAAAATCTGCTATTATATTTTCGTTCATTACAAGCAATCAAGCCGGTGTAAATCGGCTAGGAAAGTCCGAACTTGCACTCTGATGTAAATCAGAGTAACAGACAGCGGGTAACACCCGCCTACCCCGGTAATTTATCGGGAAAGAGGTGCGAGCAGAGACGTCTTGGTTTGAAAAAACCAAGAAAGCTAAACCCCAAATTCTTGGATTATCGAGAGTTAGAGCTTAGTCCCGGCCCTGGGGAAAAAGGCTGGGAGTGAAACGGCTAAATCCTTGTCCGCAAGCAAGAGCAGAGTGCCGCAAGGCGCTAAAAGTTCGCTCGCTAATGATCCTAATGGTAACATTAGGGCTAGAGAAATGATTGCGACTTAATCACCTTGGTGATTAAGAAACAGAATTCGGCTTATCGTAATGAACTAAACAGTCTTGACGCAAGTCAAGACTGTTTTATTTAATTGACTGAACCGGTTCAATCGTTTAAAATATGTCCATGGACAAATTTAACTCGCATTCAAAATCTAATAAAATTTCGACACTATTTTTAGTCCTCTCCAACTTAGTACCCTTAGTTGGAGTAATTTTTTATAGCTGGGGGGCAATGGATATCTTGATCCTCTACTGGGCAGAAAACTTGGTGATTGGATTTTATCACGTTATTAAAATGCTCGCCGCACCATTCGGTAAATATGAAGGTCCACGCCAACTTAGCGACCACCTAGTCAGGGGAATTGTTACCGGCTTTTTTGCGATTCATTATGCTGGCTTTTGTTTAGCACACGGCTTTTTCATCTTCTTCCTCAACCAATATTATGGCCAACCAATTAGTCCATTATTCCTCTCTGTTTCTCTTCTGGCGCTTTTAGTAAGTCACGGTGTATCTTTAATGAATAACTACTTTGGCCAAAAAGAATATTTGAAAACCACCACTCAAGAATTGCTTTTTGCTCCCTACAAGAGAATCGTTATTATGCATATCGTTGTTATGCTGGGGGGAATTGCGACTTTGGTCCTGAGCCTCCCAACTGCCGCCGTAATAGTATTGGTTATTTTAAAGATCAACTTAGATTTGAAAGCACACCGTACTGAACATAAAAATAATACCAGTATCCTGGCATCATCTAAACTGGTAGCTACCGAATTAAAAAACTAGTTTCATCCAAACTGGATCGGCTTGGCTGTGGGATTATTAAAATCTTCCACGGCTTTTTTTATTCTCTCTGCTTCTTTTTTTACCACTTCCCCCTCGTACTCGCCTGAATGCGCAGCGACACCTTCATACCGCGTGGCTCGCTGGTCAAGATGCATGTTAAAAACAATCTCTTCACCCTTCTCTAAAATATATACATGGAAGCGAGGGTACCAATCCCGATGTACCCTTTTAACATAGCTTACCTGGCCGCTCCGTCGGTCGCGATGTTCGCCGTAGCCGGCTCGACGAATGGCTTTAGCCGGGTCTGGCAAAAGCTGTTTTTTAAAATGAATTTGCATATAGGAGAATTATACCCCAGGCAATTAAATTAGACAATTGACCAAACAGCTCTTTTAGCTTAAAATACCAGCCATCATAACCTATTATTATGAAACGTTTTGAAACCATCTTTACCTTTCTCCAACTCCCGGTAGATTATCTTCTTCTTGTACTCGCCGGTTTTACCGCTTATACCCTCCGTTATGCAGATATTGTGGAAAATATCCGACCAGTGCAATTTAGCCTTTCCTGGGATCACTATTGGCCGCTAGTCATGTGGGTCGCTCTTGGTTGGATCATAATCTTTGCTTTAAACGGCCTTTACCATACCAACCCGAACCGCAAGCTAGCCAAAGATCTAACCCGTCTCTTCTTTGCCTGCGCCACTGGTTTTTCCGCCATTACTATCTATGTTTTTTTTACCTTACAAAAATTTGACTCCCGCTTTTTAGTCTTGGCCGGTTGGATTCTCGCTGTCATTTATGTCTCCCTCGGCCGGCTTGCTATTCGTGGTCTTAAAGCGCTGTTTCACCGGTTGGGAGCCGGTCTCCGTAAAACTGTCATCATTGGCAACCACTCGATTTCCGCCCAAATTCAAGAAGCTCTTTCCAACCGTCCAACCCTTGGCTATGTCTTGGTTGGTGTTTATGATTCTTTTAATGCGGAAACAATAAAAAAACTCACGGAAAAAATTCCGGACGAAATCATTTTTACTAATCCAGAAAACAAAAACGAGGCCATCCGAACCCTAGAATTTGCCGACGAACACCACATTACTTTTAAATACTCTGCCGACCTCTTTGAAACCATCTCTTCCAACATGACAGTAACAACAATCGCTGGCATTCCGATCGTCCAACTTGGTCGTACTCGTCTTAGCGGCTGGAACGCCATAATTAAACGTCTCTTTGACTTCCTCGGTTCTTTACTATTACTTGTTGTGCTGTCTCCGGTGTTGTTAATAATCTCGGTTGTTATCCTAATCGAGACTGGCCGACCAGTAATTTACAAAAACGAACGCGTTGGCCAAGCTGGCTTTAAATTCCGGACCTATAAATTCCGTTCCATGCACCAAAAAGACTGTGTCGAAAGTAAAGATGGTTCGATCAACTGCGACGCCTTGAAACAAGAAAAAGATCTTATTAAAACTAACAGCATTAAGACTGGACCGGTGTATAAAATTAAAGACGACCCACGCGTTACACCCTTTGGCCGGTTTATCCGCCGTTGGAGTTTAGACGAATTGCCCCAGCTTTGGAACGTTTTTAAAGGCGACATGAGTCTCATTGGTCCCCGTCCCCACCAGACCCGCGAAGTAGCGGAATATGAACGAAGTCATAAGGCTGTCCTGACCATTAGGCCTGGTCTTTCTGGGCTAACCCAAATCTCTGGTCGTAGCAATCTAACTTTTGAAGAAGAAGTTAAACTTGATACCTTTTACATTGAACACTGGAGTCTTTGGTCAGATTTTATTATCCTTTTAAAAACACCGTTCATTATTTTACTTAGAAAAGGCGCCCTCTAAATATTCATGAAAATTGCTTTAGTCCACGATTATTTATCTCAAGACGGAGGGGCGGAAAGAGTCTTTAAGGCCCTCCACGAAATTTGGCCGGAGGCGCCAATTTTTGTTTTATTTCACGATCGAGACCGGTTACCTTTTTCCGAAACCGCTGTGATCCATGAAACCTTTCTCGCCCGAATGCCTTTCATTAAGTCCTCTTTTCCCTGGTATTTACCACTCATGCCATTGGCAACAGAAAAACACGACTTGCGCGGATATGACGTCGTACTTTCGACCAGTAGCATTTTTGCTAAAGGCGTCATCACCAACCCGAACACCTTACATATTTCCTACTGTCATACCCCACCTAGATTTCTTTGGGCCGAGGGTGGTGAGTATTTAAGTGATTTAAAACGTAGCCGCTTGGTTAAAATGCTTTTACCGGGCTTTATCCATCGCCTTAGAATTTGGGATCAATTAAGCACCCAACGGGTCGATGATTTTATCGCCAACTCCAAAACCGTTAATCGCCGCATTTTAAAATATTATCGCCGAGACAGTGAAGTGATTTACCCACCGGTCGACACCCATCTTTACCAGCCCAGCATTTCTCTTGAAAACTATTTTGTCGCTGGTGGCCGACTAGTCCCCTACAAACGCATCGACTTGGTCGTAAAAGTTTTTAATCGTCTAAATATTCCTTTAAAAATATTTGGAATTGGTCCAGAACTAAAACTATTAAAAAAAATTGCTAAACGCAACATCCAATTTTTAGGTAAAATCTCCGAAGAGGAAAAACGTCGCCTCCTAGCACGCGCCCAGGCTTTTATCCACCCCCAAATGGAAGACTTCGGCATTACACCGATCGAAGCGATGGCCGCTGGCCGGCCAGTTATTGCCTATGGCCAAGGTGGGGCAACCGAGACAGTCATCCCAGAAGAAACCGGCACTTTTTTTACTGAACAAACCTGGGAATCCTTACTCCAGACCGTTTTAAACTTTAAAGCCGACGGTTGGGACAGCCAGAAAATCCACAACCACTCGCATACCTTTGGCAGTGAAAAATTTAAAACTAACATTAAATCCTACGTCACCGACCGGTTTCAAGAATTTAAACAGGGGTTTCACCAGTCTGGTTTAAAACTGAGAACATATAATCTTACAGGAAATTCCAACCACGTCTCTCCAGCCGATAAACTTTCTTAACCAATATGAATATCGGCATCGACATTCGCCCCCTCATGTCCCCCATCCGTACCGGGGTAGCGGAATATACCTTTGAACTTCTAAAGGCGCTTTTTGAATTAGACCAGACCAACCAGTATTACTTGTATTACAACTCTTTTACGAAGATATCGCCCTGCCTACCAGATTTTAAAAGCGCTAAAGTTGAAGTAATACAAACGAGGATTCCCAACAAGCTCCTTAACGCCAGTTTGCTTTGTTTTAATCGCCCTCGTTTAGACAAACTAATCCCCCACCCGCCGGACATCTGGTTTTCTCCCAACCTCCACTTTACGGCTCTTTCAAAAAACATTCGGGAGATATTGACCATTCACGATCTTTCTTTCGAATTCTTCCCGGATTTCTTTACTTCCAAGCAAAGACTGGTCAACGCCAAACGCGCTGTTAAAAGAGCCGACGTTGTCTTGACCCCCTCCTTCAACACCAAAAGAGATATTATTAATTTTTACAAAACCAACCCGGAAAAAATTAAAGTTATCTACCCCGGTCTTTCTTCCAAAATTAGACCGACGACGCCAGAACAAAAAACCATAGTCAAAAACAAGTTTAATTTACCAGAAAAGTTTTTGTTGTTTATCGGGGCGTATGAGCCTCGTAAAAATCTTCTTTGCCTTTTACAATCTTTTGAAAAAGTCTACGCATCAGAGACACTGCCAATCCACCTGGTCATTGCCGGCGCCCCGGGTTGGAAAAACGAAAAAGTTTTTGACTACATTAAAAATTCTCCGGTTAAAGAAAAAATCCATTGTCTCGGCTATGTAACCGAAATAGAAAAAACCGTACTTTACGAACTAGCGGAGATTTTTGTTTACCCAAGCCACTACGAAGGCTTTGGCTTCCCCGTACTTGAGGCGATGGCCCTTGGTACCCCGGTTATTACCAGTAACCGCTCTTCTCTCCCAGAAATAACTGGATCAAGCGCCTCTCTCATTAACCCGCTTGACCCAAACGATTTAACCGAAAGCATCCGGACCCTCCTCAATTCCAAAGAATTGCGTGATTGGCAACAAAAAAAGGGCCTTGAACTGGCCCAGCAATTTTCTTGGAAAATAAGCGCCGAGAATTTTATTACCACCCTCCAAACGCTAGCCAAATAACTTGGTTAAAAGATTGGGGAAAAGAGTTAGAGCAACCAACAAGATACTGACAAGAGAGAGACG
>CAZRZQ010000001.1:0-23714 GCA_964604585.1 uncultured Gammaproteobacteria bacterium | reverse complement strand
CAATCGCCTCCCAGGTAATAATGTTATAAAATATTCTCCCTAATCGGCTACTCTTCGGTAAGCCGATTTTTTCTCCGCGATTTAAAATAATAACCAAAAATATTAAGATAACCGGTAATAGTATTCCATTCACCACTTGAGCGAAGATCATAATATGGAACAATGGGAAAACCGACAACATAACAAACACAGCAGAAATAATAATTGTGAAAGCCATCATGCCATAGAACGTTGGCGCTTCCTTCCAAGTCCGGTCTACCCCATGTTCAAAACCCAAAGCTTCACAAATGGAATAACTGGTAGTCAAAGGCAAAACAAAAGCACCAAGTAATGAAGCAAAGAAAAACCCGGCGCCAAAGATGTTTTTAGCCAAACTCCCCAAAACTGGCTGAAGAGATAGCGCGGCTTTTTCCGCGCTATCTACCACGATACCGTTGTCAAACAAAACTTGTTTGGTGGTAATAATAATCATGGCGGCGATCAGGCAAGTAAAAAGGGCGCTAAAAACCACTTCCCACTTTTCTACTTTGTACTGTCCAGGCGTCACACCCTTGTCTACCACGTATGACTGGATAAAAAACTGTCCCCATGGAGTAATCGTTGTGCCCATGAGACCAAGAAGTGTAAAGAGATATAATGGCTCGCTCGAAAAACTAGGAGTAAAACTAGCTGTTAAAACCTCACCCCAGTTTGGTCCAGCCATGACGGCAGAAACTATGTAAACCAAAAAGAATAGCGAGATCATTAAAAAAAATCTCTCCACTTTTTTAAATGATCCTTTGTATAGTACTAACCAGATAATAACCGCGAACAGCGGAACAGAGGCTAACTTCGGGATGTGGAATATTTCCATGGCCGCCGCAATACCGGCAAATTCGGAAACAGTTACCGCGAGATTAGCAACATACAGCGCCGCAATAGCAAAGAAGGCCCAGCGCACCCCAAACTGCTCGCGGATAAGGGCCGAAAGCCCCTTACCGGTATGCGAACCCAAACGAATACCGATCTCTTGTGTTACGGCGAGAGTTATGAAGTTGAAAACCAAAACCCAGAGCATCATGTACCCAAAACGCGACCCGGCGAAGGAATAGGTGCTGATCCCACCGGCATCATTATTGGCTGTTCCGGCAATAATTGCCGGGCCCATGATACCGAAGATCAAAATCAATTTTCCATACCATTTCCGAAGCATAGTCGCTTAAGCTTTAGGACGCATATACCGCATGACGTCGTCGATGGTTATCACCCCGACCAACCGATGTTTTTCATCTAATACCGCTGCACTATACAAATTGTATCTCGTCATCGTATCCATTACTTCCTCAACATCGTCATTGGTACGCAAAGTTTCAATCCGCTTACTACGTCGAACAATATCTTTTAACTTTTGATCAGATTTAGCGATCAAAAGACGACGTAAAGATACTGTCCCTTTAAAAATATCTCGGTGGTCGATCAGATACAAATAAAGAATGGACCGCATAGAATGTGACACCCGCTTTACTTCTTCAATCGCGTCCGCAACTGTCGCTTCCGGACTAATAGTAATGTAATCGGTCGTCATTAAGCCACCGGCGGTGTCATCGCGATGGGCCAAGAGCTTTTTAACCTTGGTAGAGGTCGCTCTTTGCAAACGAGACAAAAACTGTCGTGCGTCGTATTTAGATAAAGTTTGTAAAAAGTCTACAATCTCATCCACCGACATCTTTTCAATAATATTCGTCGCCTGTTTTGGACCCAAATAACGGACTAATACCTTTTGCAAATGCGGATCTAATTCCTCAAACACCTTAGCCGCCTCTTCAGATTCAAGACTCGTGACCAAATCTCGTCCTTGTTTAATACTCAAGTCCTCAATAATGTCCGCCAAATCCGCTGGATGAAGTTTTTTTAAATTCTGGGTTAAAGCTTCAAGCTTTAACCCACCCTTAAGTCGCTCCGTATCTCGCCAGTCGATCAGGTTTACTTTTAACTTGTCAAAAACGTCGAGCCAGGCAAAACCCAACCGGCGAAGTAATCCCTTAAAACTAACGTCAATTCCAACCACCGCCATCTGGTTGTTTAAAATACCAAGACGAAGATCGTTGACTCGGACAACTCGTGCTCCTTCAGTATCCACAATCTGCTGGTCAAGAATATCTTTAACTAAATGTGCATACTCATCCCCGACTATGACGGGCGTTGTTAAATTTTTCTCAAATACTTTTTTTAATACTGTTTCTTTTTTACCGACTACACTCACCTGATCATAAGAAACAAAAAACCGGTCCTTACTCTTTCCTTTTACCAAAAGATAAGCGACCGGCGCATATTGCCCAGGCTTCGTAGTGACAATAAGGTCTTTGACCTTACCGACCACACGATCGGCGGCGTCACGCACTGGACTGTTTACTATTTGACTCAAATAGCTCATACATTTTTTTCTTAGGCGTGTATATTATATACCAAAAAAACAGTTTTTTCAACATGGTCCTGTCCAAGTCACGACCAATCCACCAGTCTAGACCGCTATTGTCAGAGGTAATAAATTGAGATAAGATGGAAGCAATACAAAAAAGATAAAACCTAGTCATATTATAGACCAGGCTCTGAAGAATGTTAATTTTATCCATACCGGCCTTATGGATTAAAATGGTCAGAATATTTACGGCTTATCTAAAGCATTTTTTCAACAGGTTCGTTTATACAGTGTTATGCAAAATCGCTCCGCTCTTTTGCATAATGGGTCGCGGTTCCCGCTGTTAAGCGAGTCGCGTCGCGACATCGCATAACAGCGGTTATCCAAAATGTCTGCCGCCCCGCAAGCGGGTCGTCAGCCACTTCGGATAACCGCGACCCATTAGCTAAAATTTGAAAATTCCATATGACAAAATATGAAATGTCTTCACTTATTATTCAGGTGATTACTGCAACTGCCGCTAGTGTGTTTGCTATTTGGCAAATATTTATAAATATTCGTCTAAAAAAGCTGAATGATTTTGTTGCTGTCGCTATTGTTCCCAATCCTAGCCCAGAAGGTGGCACAATAAAACTACTGAATACAGGAAAAATTAATTTATATATTCATGGTTTTGAAATAAACGGGGTCGCCAAACTTTTGGACAAAGGAAGATTATTGGCGGCCGCAAGTATGGATTCCGCATACTATTGGCTTCCAACAAATAATATTCCTAAAAATGGAATATTTGATATAAAAGTTTGGCTCACAGATGAATACGAAAAAAAATATATTACTCTGGGGCAAGGTGAAAGCACTGAACGCGACAGCAACAAAATCGAAATCAGCGTATGGACTTTAAAAACACACAAAGAGAAATGGGAATTTTCAAACATTAGCTAACACGCGATATCCGATTCGCGAGCTAAATAAAAGTATTTAACATAACTATGGACATAACAAAGCTTAGTCGACCTGAAAGGGAAAAAGTTTATATTGAACAAATGACAAAACTTCAATTGCATTGGAAGAATCCTTTGGATGGGGATTGGAATTTTGTTACGGAATGGACAGATGATCAATTGAATAAAGCAACTAAAGATACTATAGGTCAGCTAAAATTCGAAATGTCATCACATTATTTTGGAAAGCTAATTATTTTTTTAGTTTTGTCATTTGTGGGTTTAGTAATTTTAGGGCTGTTGGTGTTTGGGATAAAACAGTTATTTTAACTACTTTTATTATTAACGCTCGCTTATCCAAATCCGCCTTCGGCAGACTTCGGATATCCGCGATCCATGGTGCGAAATTGTGAGGATTTTAATCTATCCATAATATGAAAAAATCTCCACCAAAAGTCATCAGATTAACAACTGAGAATTTAGATAACTGGCCTAATTTTAAAAAGCTATTCGATAATAGAGAGGTAAAATTTGATTCAAGAGGACGATTACGTTATAAACATGGTGCGCCAGTCGGAGACCTTATGCTGACTAGAGTTAGAAAAGATGGAACAGCGGTTTATAAAGAGTCTGCAACTGAATGGTTTGATCCAGAAAGTCAACGAGCAAAAGACTTTACCCGGCCGTAATGAAAACCCGCATAGCATCGTACAACAGCATCACGATGCCGTTGGCGTGTTATTAAAACAAAAACATGAAAATTATTAAAATAGCCATTATTATATTAGCAGTCTTAGCCACAACGGTCGGAATAGCAATTTTTTATTTTTTCTTCTGTTTACAATGTGTGCCAACGGGAGAACTTATTGGCCAATTCAACTCACAAAACCAAGAATATGCTATAAATATTTATCGTTCGAACGGTGGCGCAACAGTAGATTTTGCGATCAGAGGAGAGGCACAAGATAATAAAAAAAATAAAAAGATAAAAACTATTTATTGGGGTTATAACCAATATGAGGCCGAAGTAACGTGGATCGACGACAAAACAGTTGTTATTAATGGCCATAAATTAAACATTTTTACAGATACATATGATTGGCGAGTTGAATAAAACAAAACTAACCATATCAATAATTGCGCTAACCATTATTGGTTTTTTAATAAACAACCGAATTGAATTTATCCCATCTTGGATATCATTCGATGACAGTATCAATTATATATCACTTATTTTTCTAACTGTTTCAATTATTTTAGGTATTATTCTTATATCACTACTATTAAAAAGCATAACCAAAAACCCATCAAGGTTGTCTCGACGGATTAAAATAATAATTTTCTCGCTCGGGGTTGCCGGTTATCTATGCCTTTCCGTCAGTTTTACGCTTATCTATTCCAGACACAGTGTATTGGAAAGGATGTTTAGCGGCAGAGAATTAATCGGTAAATTTAGTGACCAGAAATTTAAAAAAACTTTTTATATTTACGAGCACCCCTGTTTTCTTGGAGCAACAATAAAAGAACCATGCTCTGATTATGGAAGCCTTCTGTATCTAAAAAGAAAAGGATTGCCGACGATGTATGCCATAGCAAAATTCCCATTCCCGGCAGGAGAAATTTATAAAAAAGATAACTCCATCGAAATTCATCCAAACTTTAAATACTGGGATTTTAACAATAACTATTTGGTTATAAATTTATCAACAGACGAAACTAAAATAATTTCAAAATAACACCACTATAAAAAATTATCTACTCCTATGGGCATCAAAGTTGAATTCAATCCTGACCTAGCCTTACGGAATATTTCCGAATTTAAAAACGGAAATCGTAAAACCGAAGAATGTATTCCGGAAAAACTCAAGGTCGGTTCGACTTATCCTTTTCTAAAGCGGGACCAACGTAATTATTGGCTGTACGGACCAATACCGCTAATCGAAACCAAAGGCAACGAAGTGCTGTCTCGTCCCAAGGCCAGCATTGTTATAACCGAAGCCACCCATTTTATAGACAACGGAGCTATGTTTACCCGCGGTTTTTACAAAATACTCGAGGTTTACAACGATGAAACCATTCATTTCGAGTGCTTTGACTTGGTCGGGACAAGAAAATGAATTAACCGGGTACACCAATTTAATATAGTTAAACTGTCATATGTCGCCCACCAGCTTCCATGACAAAACCGTCGCTCAAAAATACCATTGGGCAAAACAAGAGGAACTCCTGCTCTTACGAGTTTATTCCTCTCTCATGGGTGAGATAAAAGACAAGACTATACTAGACATCGGTTGCGGCACTGGTTGGCTCACCAAACGACTGGCTAAAAAGGCCAAACAAGTTGTCGCCATAGATAATTCTAAATATTTTATAGACATCGCAAAAAAGGCTAACCCAGTAAAAAATACTGTTTACCTGACGCTGGAAGCAGAAAAAATCGATAAGCTAAAAGAAAAATTTGATCTAATCATTTCTTCTTTTACTTTACAGTTAGTTACACCCGTAAAAACATTGTTGTCTGTTTTAAAAAAATGCCACGCCAAGTTAAAGGATCAAGGACATATTGTTATCCTTGTCCCCCATCCTTGTTTTATTAACCAAAACAACCGGGCATATAACACATACACTTTCCCAACTAAATTTAATTACTTTACCAATCCACAAAAATATTTTGTTAAATTAAAATCTATTAAAGGCGAGGTAAAATTCGCGGGAAATTTTTATAAACTCTCTACCTATACCAAACTATTTAAGCAAGCCGGTTTTGTTATTACTGACATTACTGAACCCGAGGTAACAAAAAGCCTTCTAAAGAAGTACCCTAAACTCTGGAGCTTGGAACTAGTAAAACCATTTTACATCCTATTTAGTCTCAGTAAACAAAAACTCTCCCTATAACGGGAGAGTTTTTGTTTAAGTTGTTTATTGTTTATCGGTTATACACTCGAAACTTGCCCCAAGGACGAATGGTGTTTCCAGAAGTATCTTCAACTAGAAACTCGTACTTGTGCTCACCAACTTGGCTTACAGCGCTGAATGGGCCAACAGTGGTACTGCATTCTTTAACACCGTAACAAGTGTGCACGACACTACCGTCTAAGATAACGTCAATCTTCTTAATACCCTTATTATCTGAGGCATAGATCTTTAAGTCGAAACTGTCACCTAAATCTAAACTGTGGTTAGAGGTAACGATACGACTAAAGATTGGATTAACGTTGTCGACAACGGGACGGGGATTTACTTTAACACTTCTGTAACCAGTCCAAGTGCGGTTGTTGGCATAGTCATAGGCGTTAGCGCCATAGGAAACTGAAGTGCCAGCATAACTTGGATATGGACCACCAGTAAAGGTACAGGTATTGGTGTTGTAACAAACCTTTACTTCACGGGCATTAACTAAAATGTTAATTTTCTTAGCTGTTTCACCCGCATAAGCAGTAAAAGTAATTTTCTCATTGTAGTCTACCTCGTTCTCATTAGCAACCACTCTTAAACCTGGAGCGGTGGTATCACCAGATACTCGTAACACATTTCCGTTAGTTACGGTGGTGTTGCCAGATGGGTCAACAGCCTTCGCCCAATAGTTGTAAGTGCGGCCTGGTACTAAAGAAGTAAGTACCAACTCGCAATCAGCTGGAGAACTTAAATTGTCGCAATTCTTTTGTCCGACATACCAAGAACGGCCTTCTTCTCTGACATAGATTGTCATCCGATCTAAACGACCGCTATCGTCAGTAGCATGGGCTTTAATTGTCGCGCGATATGTATTGTCATTAGAGACATTATCTGTCCAACTGTTTACTTCAAGATAAGGCTTGGCGTTGTCTCGTAGAGTTTTAACAAACAAACGGTTTGTTTTAACTGTGGTCAAGTTGCCCTTACGAGCAGTAACTGAATAGTTCATCCAGCGATCACTAGAAACGTTGAATGGACCAACCGTGTGTTGGCAGACAAAGCCACTAGCACATTGGTAGTTCTGACCATTAATATTAATAGTCATACTATCTACTGCGGCGCCCACATGAGTGGCCGCTACAGCGGTCAAGGTAGCCTTCTCGTTATACTCGAGACGGTCATCAGAAGTAAATAACATTACTTCTGGTTTGTCGTCGCCTCCACCAGCGTTAGTCGCGACAGCCCAAGCACTCGTGCCAAGGACTAAAGCGAAAACCCCGAGGAAGCTCAAGATTTTTTTTGCTTTATTCATAATTGAATAATTAAATTAATAAATGTATATAAATTTTAAATATTAGCCTCTTTCTTACTCCCTTCGACCTTTCGGCCAATATTGGCCTATCTGCCTCCTTTTTGATATAATTACTTAACTTACACTAGATTATACGGCTATTTAACCAAAAAGTTACGTTTTATCCTACTTGTTTATGAAAATTGGCTTAGATGCACGCTTTTTCGGCTCCCTTCAAGGCGGTATTGGGCGGTATTTAGAGGAATTGGTTTTCGCTTTAGCAAGGCTAAGTGAAGCCAAAAAACATGAATTTTATCTGTTTTTAAAGGATGACGCGTTTAAAACCTTTAACCCACCAGCGCCTAACTTTATACCAGTTAAAGCCAATATCCCCTGGTACAGTGCGTCTGAACAACTAATCTTGCCTCAAATATTGAAAAAGGTCAAGCTGGATCTAATGCACTTCCCACACTGGAATGTGCCGGTATTTTACCCAGGGAAATACCTTCTAACGATCCACGACCTCCTACTTTTACATTACCCTAGTCGCCGCAATAGTCAACTAGGACCGCTAAAATATGCGATCAAAAACCAAGTTTTTAAAAAAGTATTAAGAAGCGGCGTCAGCCGCGCCAAACACATTATTACCCCCAGTCTCTACACCAAAGAGGATATTATTAAAACCTTTAACGTTCCCGAAGAAAAAATTTCTGTTATTAATCTCGGAACTAGTGCCTTAAAAAACAACGAATCCAACCAGCCTCATTCAGATATTTTAAAAAAATACCGGATCAACAAGCCGTTTGTCCTCTACGTCGGAGTCGCTTTCCCCCATAAGAACCTTGAGGGACTAGTCGAAGCCTGGAAATTATTTATGGAAAAATATGGCAACCAGTACGAGCTAGTCTTGGTCGGTAAAAAAAATTACTTTTACGACCGACTTTATGAGGAAAAAATCAAAAACAAGATAAAAAACATTATTTTAACCGATTACGTCGGAGATAACGACTTAACGGAATTTTACCAAATGGCCAAACTATATGTTTTTCCAAGCTTTTACGAAGGGTTCGGTCTACCACCCTTAGAAGCGATGCAATTTAACCTGCCAGTTATTAGCTCTTGGAGCACCTGCTTACCCGAGATACTAAAAAACGCTGCCAACTACTTTGATCCCCACAATCCGAAAGCTATGGCCGAGGCTATCCACTCCGGTCTAACGGATATAAACCTGAAAACAAAACTTTTGGAAGAAAGTAAGAAAATTTTACCTCTTTACCAATGGTCCGCTACGGCCAAAAAAACTCTTGAACTCTACGAACGATTCACGGTGGATAACTAACCACATTTTATGATGCTTAAAAGCCAAAAATTTGGTATAATACTAAGGTAATTCAGCATCATAAATTGTAATGCCTCGGAAAAAGAAAAAAGTACAATTACGCCGTTGCAGTCAGTGTCAAACTGTCGGACATAACAGCTCAACTTGTCCAAAAAAAGTTATCGCACCGGCAGAAACTTCTTCCCCTACTCGCACCACGCCCGGCATGGTCAAATTTTTTGTTCACCATGTTCAGGAAGCTCCCAAACAATCCGAACACCAAGTCAATTTAAACAGCAACCATTTTGATCTTTGGGACAAAGTTCAATCTATCTCTCCCGAAAAATCTCACGACCCCAACTTCCATTTTTATCACAATCAAGAACCACGTCACACCGTTCCACCTTCCCCTGCCCCCCTAGAAATTCCCGAGGTCAAAACTCCGCTTTTTGTTGCCTTGCCACGAGAAGAAACAAAACCAATCAGCTTTACTCCCCCGGTTGTTAAAAAACCAAAAATAAAAAAAGACCTAGCAAAACCATTTCGACTGTTTGGTAAAAGCCTCGCCAATGCCTTTACCAGTATTGAACAAGGAATTCACAATTTCTTCCATTCCATCACCAACTATTTCGTTAACGCTTTCCAATGGAAAAGATTTGTCGCCGCAGTGATTGTACTCGCCGTTATTTTGTTTGCCCCCGGGCCAGCTAAGTCATACTATTTAAATTTAAAAACTACTGGCAACCAAGTGTTAGATAATAGTAATGCTGGTTTTGTTGCTCTCCAAAGTTCAACCGCTGCTTTAATGCAAGCCGACCTTGGAAAAGCCGAGGATTCCCTCATAACGGCCTTACACAAATTTGATGAGGCTCTCCAAACTTTACAAAACGAACACCAGTTTATCCAAACCTTGATCAGCATGGTTCCGATGTTAAACGAAGAAGTAAAGAACCGTGAAAATCTTTTAACAGCCGGACACTCTCTGGCCCTCGGCAATACCTATGTTTTAAAGGGCCTTTCGGAAAGCCAGGCCAATAAAAACCAAAGCCTGACTACGCGCATCAGTATTTTAAATTCACATCTTAAAGCCGCTTTGCCGAACTACGAAAAAGCCCTGGCTGACTTATCTGGCGTCAAAGAAGATGTTCTACCGGTTGAATACCAGGCCTCGTTTAAAGAATTTAAAGGTATTTTTGCCACCCTCGTCAATGACATGAACCAGCTTACCGGATTAGGTGGAGCAATTGAAGAAATCTTTGGTGGTGTTGGACACCGTCGCTATCTGGTCGTTTTCCAAAACCCAGACGAACTCCGACCAACTGGTGGATTTCTCGGGAGCTTCGCTGTTCTAGATATCAAGGACGGCAAAGTAGTAGATTTTAAAATCCCAGCTGGTGGCAGTTATGACCTAAAAGGCCAACTTAATGAACGTATTGAACCCCCCGCCCCACTCCTACTCGCTAATAACCTCTGGCAATTCCAAGATTCCAACTGGTTTCCAGATTTTCCTTCCAGCGCTGAAAAAATGTTGTGGTTTTACCGCCATAGTCGTGGCGTCACCGTTGATGGAGTAATTGCAATCAACGCTCCGGTTCTCGAAAATCTATTGGCTATTACCGGTCCGGTTACTGATGATGTGCGCGGTTTAAAAATTACTTCCGACAACGCTCTCACCGCTATCCGTGAAACCATTAACACCGAAAAAGATAAAAACAAAGATAAACCCAAGCAAGTTATCGCCGATTTGGCACCAAAATTCTTGCAATATTTTGAGAACATTGAACCAGCCGACCTCTTGCCCGTACTTTCCGGTTTACAAGATGCCTTAGTCACCAAAGATATCCAAGTATATTTCACCGACCAAAAAACTGAAAGCACGGTTAAAAATTATGGTTGGGGAGGTCATATTCTCCCGACTAACAACCAAGACTATCTCATGGTTGTTAACACCAACATCCGTGGAAAGAAAAGCGATGCGAACATTAAACAAGATATCATCCACGAAAGCCAACTCCAACCTGACGGATCGATTATTGATACAGTCGTAATTACTCGCGAACACCTAGGAACCCAAGGGGAAAAACTCTACGGTGACCCCAACGTTGATTACATTCGCTTGTATGTCCCCGAGGGTAGCGAACTTATTAAAGCCGGTGGCTTTTCCTGGCCCGATGAAAAAAGTTTTCTACCTCCCGATGAATGGAGCAAAAAGGACGTTTTCCTTGCCGGTTTAGAAGTAGAAGTTGGCTTTGATAACAAAACCGGGACACGAGTGACGAAAGAATTTAATAAGACTGTCTATGGCAACTGGGTCATTACTCCCCCTGGACAAAAAAACGAAATCTATTTCACTTATCGCCTACCTTTTTCTAATCTAGTTAAAGAAGACAGCAAGACTTTGAGCTACCAACTTGCAGTCCAAAAACAATCCGGTAGCCCAACGAGTTTTTCCAGCCAAATTATTTTCCCCGATGGTTGGGAGCCGGCGTGGAAAGATGGCGACAACCTAAGTCTCGCTCAAAACGGCGCCACTATCTCAATCGACCAATTTAAAACAGACAAGGTCTGGAGTTTAATTATGAAAAAAACTAACTAACAAAATACTATTTATTTAAACTATGGCTGAAGAACATCGTTTTACTAAAAAAAGCTTATCAGATGAACCTCCCAAAAAGAGAGTGGTTCGTCGCCGTCGCGCCCCCAGTCGTTCTACTAGCCCGACCCCGGAACCAGTTGAGACACCACGCAAATCCACACCGGAAATCGATCGTTTTCTAAATTCTGTTTACGAGAACGACGGCCGCCGAACGAATTTAAAACAAATTGAAATGAAAAAAAACCATCCGTTTCTTAAAGGATTCTTCACTTTAGTAATCTTAGGTGGACTCTTAGCGGCCATAGCTTGGATTGGGTTTTGGGTATTGCCAGGAAATAAAAACTTTTCGGAAAATAATGTTAGTGTCAGTTTCACTGGGCCACAAAATATTACTGCCGGTGAGGAGGTAACCTATGAAATCGCCTACAGCAACAACGAAAAAGTTGCTTTAAATGATGTTAACCTCGTTGTCCGCTACCCCCAGGGCTTTGTATACAAATCTAGTTCAATTGAACCAGAAAATGCCAGCAAAAGTAGTTGGACAATCGGCAAAGTTACCGCACAAAAACGCGGTGTCTTAGAAATTAACGGCGTTATTTACCGCGCTCCACAAAGCGAACAGTCTTTTACCGCCATGCTTTACTACAAACCGGATAATTTCAAGTCTCAACTACAAAAAACTGCCACTCTCGTAAACACGATTAAAGATTCACCCTATTCCCTCCTCATAACTGGCGCCGATAAAATTACCGTTGGTGCTGAAGCTGATTTTACCTTTAAAATTAAAAATAGCCAAAAAAATCCTGTTTGGCCAGGGTTAGAGATCGCTCCGCTCTTACCTACCGGCTTTGAAGTAACTAGTTCTACCCCGGCCTTGAAAGACGGAAAATGGACCCTGCCAGCCGACGAAACCATGAGCGAAAAAACCTTCACTATCCGCGGCAAATTAAAGGAGAATAATGAAGAACAAATAAAAATGGCCGCCGAAATAGTCGCTCTGCTTGGTAGCGAAAAACAAAAAATTGCCGAGGGTAGTATTACCTCTAATGTGGTTAAAAATGCCGTCGACCTCGCTCTGGCTGTTAATGGTTACACTACAGGTTTAAATGTAAAACCTGGCGACAATCTTACTGTCGGCCTTCGGGCGATGAATTTAAGTGAGAACTCCATTACTAACGCCGTTGTTCGTTTAAATCTCGATGCCCCGTCTATAAGCAACCAAAGCATTCTAAACTGGACTAAAGTAGTAGACGAACTAAATGGAGATATAAGAGGCGAGCAATTGTCAGCGACCATTCGCCGTGGCCAGATTACTTGGAAAAGCAACCACTCTGATCTGCTTAAAAAATTAGATAAATCCAAGGAATTAGTAATGGATATACAAATTCCAATCAAAGAGGGTGATCGGATCGCTTCAGAAACTTTAAAAGAAAACCAAATTAAAATTTCCGCTGAGATTACTTATACTGATTCCGCCGGGAATGTTCAAACCGTCGCTAGCAACGTTGTTAACCTAAAATTAAACTCCGACCTCGCTCTCGAAACCCGGGACAAAATCCTTTCTGACTCTGACACCGGTTCAGAGTACGAGGTAACCTGGATTTTAACCAACAATCTCCACCCAGTGAAAAATATTAAAATTGAGGCGGATTTATTCGGCAAAAGCCTCTGGCAAAAGCCTGAATCTGTCCCTTCCGGCGCGGCTACCTACGAAGAAGACAGTAAAAAAATAATCTGGACCGTGCCCCAGATGCCAGAAAGCGTTGATACTCTTGCCCTTAAATTTAAAGTTACCCTGCAAGAAAAAAATCCAACCCAAAATACTTTAATCTCCAAACCAAAAATTACCGCTGAAGACACAGTAACAGGAGAAAAAATTGAATTTGTCGGAGAAGAAGTCTTGCTGGAAAACAACTAGACTACACGCTAAACTAAATACCTCGACTAAACATCGAGGTATTTTTATATAAAAAATTATTTTAAAAATTCTTTTACGAGCCCTCTCGCTTCGACTAAATCATCTTTCTCTATCCACTTAATTCTTTCATCTCTTTTAAACCAGGTCATCTGTCGTTTGGCATACTGCACTGTATCTTTAATAATTAGATCAATAGTTTGAGGGAGTGTTATTTTATTACCAAAAAAATCTCTAAACTCGCGATAACCAATACTACTCATACTTGGCAGTTTCCAATCATAACCAACCTTTAATAATTCCCCTACCTCATCTTGCAACCCATCACGGATCTGCATTTCAACCCTGGTTTCAATTCTTTTCTTTAGCTCATCTTTATCCCAACGCAACCCGATTTGCAACGCGTTATAAAGAGGCTGACCCTTTTTTCGTAGCTCCATAAACGATTCCCCGCTTTGTAAAACTACCTCCAAGGCACGGGTAACCCGTCGTGGATTTTTTAAATCAATGGCCCGAGCCGTAGCCGGATCTTTCTCTTTTAACATTTCCACCAACCGATCCAAAGATTCACTTTCTAATTGCTTCCTTATTTGTAAATTAGGCGCAAATTGTGGAATGTCCAAATTATCGATCAGGGCCCAAAAGTATAACCCTGTTCCTCCAACTATAATTGGCAATTTGCCTTTTTTGAGAATTATATCTATTGTTTTTAAAGCTTCTGCCTTAAAATGCGACAAATTAAATTCCTGATCCGGATCAACTATATCCATTAAATAATGCGGCACACCCTCTACGAGATACCTTCCATCTATCCAGATGCCTTTAGGCTTCGCTGTACCGATACTCATTCTTTTATATACCTGGCGTGAATCAGCATTAACAACCTCGCCGTCAAATTCCTTAGCTAAAGTAATAGCCAAGCCAGTCTTGCCCGAGGCAGTTGGACCAAGTATGGCCAAAATTTTTGGTAAGCTAGATCTAATCATACTATTTCAATTTACCCTTTAAAATCCATTCCTTAGCTTCGAATATTTCTATTTCTATTATTTTACCGACCATACCTTCTTTACCCAAAAATTGAGCCAACTTCATCTCGTGGGTATTACCCATACACACACCATCTTCATAGCGATCAACTAAAACCGTGACCATCTTACCAACATAATCCTGGTTTTTCTCATAAGCCATTTTTTCCATTAAATCTTGCACCGCCTGCCAGCGTCTTTTCTTTTCGGGTAGACCCACATCATCTTTAAAAACCTTGGCCGCGGTTGTGCCACTTCGTTCACTGTACTTGGCGGGATAAGAAATGTCAAAAGAAGCCTCACGGTACAAATCCAAAGTTTTTTCAAATTGCTCGACAGTCTCTCCCGAGAAACCGACAATTAAATCTGTCCCCAAAGCAATCTTTGGACAAGCGACGCGTATCTTCTTTACCAATTCCAAATAATATTCCCGCGTATACTTTCGGTTCATCTTCTTTAACACCTCGTTATCCCCTGCTTGAACTGGCAGATGTAAATAATTTACTTGGTTAGGAAGTTTTAAGGCTTCAATTTGGTAAGCGTTAAAATATTGTGGATCCGCCGCAGTATAATGGATACGTTTAATGCCCTTTACCTGGTTAACCTCCCAGAGCAGGGCCGAAAAATTGTCTTTACCTTTAAAAGGATTGTTGACAGTAAAAGATTCATTATCTGGCGCCTGGTAATTATTTACCACTTGTCCCAAAAGCGTTACCTCGACACAACCGTTATCTGCCAAACCCTTAATCTCTTCTAAGATACTTTTTACCTCACGGTTCTTTTCTCTACCCCTGGCATGGGGTACAACACAATAAGTACAAAAATTATTACAGCCAGTTTGGATCGTTACAAAGGCTTGATAATTAACTATGCGGCTGGGATTAATCTGCCAGTAATAACCTGGGTCTTCAAAAGTGTTTGAAAAAAGATCCGGATTTATTTCCCTCATTCTTCCTGGTAAAAGGACTAATTCTTCAATCGGGAAAAAGATATCCACCCCTTTTATCCTTTTCCGTATTTTGGAGTTCTTATCCCGGCCAGGCATACAGCCAGTCACAGCAATGATTAAATTCGGTTTATCCACACGATACTTTTGCCAATTTACCAAGATCCCAAACACCCGATCTTCCGCCGCTTGACGGACACTACAGGTATTGATAACCAAAACATCTGCCTCTTCGGCCTGACTAGTTTCCGCTAAACCAAGAGATAATAACAACCCGGCAATTCGCTCAGAATCGCTTTTATTCATCTGACAGCCAAAGGTAAGAACGTGGAATTTGCTGATCATAGAAAAAAATGATATCATTTTTCAATCAAACAAGCAAGGGTGAATACTTGATTCCAGATAAAAAATATGCTATACTTTTTATATACGGGTTTAATTTTTAAGTTATATTAATATGGCTTTAAGAGAAACAGAGGTCTGGGGCGATGACAAAAATGCTGAGTGGAAAGCACCCAAAAAACCAGAGCTTAGAGTAGTACCTAAACAGCCCGAAGTCGACAAATCAAATATAAAGCTTTCTAGGAGAGCAGAGGAGTGGATAAAAACAACAGAAGACGCTCGAAAAGAACCTCCGGTCGAGCGCACTAGAAACCGATTTCTGAAAGAATCTCAAAGCCGTGAAGAAAGGCTAGCTCACGAAGAAAGAGAAAAAAATCTACAAGAGTTAAAGACAGATAAAAAAGAAAGAGAAATAATTCTACAAGAGTTAAAGACAGATAAAAAAGAAAAAACTCCCCAAGACTTGGCTAGTGACATTCTAGAGCAAGCACAAATTTCTGTTGATGATAAAAAATATCTTCTGCATAGCAACGTTTTAAAAGATATCGTCACATCTGCTTTGGAAAACCCAACTGATAATTTCCAAAGTGCTTTAAGGCAAGCCATCGGTGAACGAGTCACTTATATTGACCACCGCTTGGAGGATAATAAACCACGCGGTCTCGCCAAACTAGCTTTTTGGAGGGGTAAAGATGTTGTATCGCAGGAACTAAAAAAAGAAAAAAGATCCTTGATGGAACTAGCTGAAGCGGCCCTGAATGTTTCCATTGCCGCTCCGAGAACTTCAACCGGCCCGAACGAAAGCGCAAAAGGCAGCCGTACAAGCGTGCGTGGAGAAAACTGGTAAATATCCATTAAAATAAAACCACCAGCTTACAGCTGGTGGTTTTATTTTATCTTCTTTCCTTAACCTCCTCTAAAATCTTTTCTACAAACTCTTCCTTTCCCATCTTCTCCTGTTTCTCTTGCCCTCGCACGCGTATCATCCAGTCTTCGCCCGCAATCTCCTTGTCTCCCACCACGACAATGTAAGGAATCTTTTGTGCCACCGCTTTCCGAACTTTATTGCCCAGGGTTTCATTTGAATCATCCACTTCTACACGCATGCCTTGTGACTTGAATTCTTCGACAAATTTATACGCCCCTTCATTGTGCTTCTCGGATACGGGCGCGAACATTACTTGTACTGGCGACAACCACACCGGGAACGCACCGGCGAAACGCTCGATTAAGAACGCCATTGTTCGTTCGAAAGCACCGATCGAAGATCTGTGGATTACTACCGGCTCTTTTTCCTGTCCATCTTTATCGATATAGCGCATTTCAAAACGCTTTGGCATAACAAAGTCATACTGCACCGTAAAGGCTGTTTCTTCTTGCCCGCTCACCTTCTTCATCTGGATATCGATCTTGGGGCCATAGAAAGCCGCCTCCCCTTCTGCCTCATAATACGGGGCGTCTAACTCTTTTAAGACGCTTCTTAAGATGTCTTCCGCCTTGTCCCAAGCCGCATCGTCTTTATAATACTTCTTTTCCTCACTACGATTACCCAAAGATAGACGATAACGGTAATCCACACCCTTTTTTAATCCAAATATTTCGTTAGCGTAATCAATTAAATCCAAGACACCTTTTATTTCTGACTTGGCTTGGTCCGGCATGACCATAATATGGGCATCGGCCAAACAAAACATCCGGACGCGCATTAAACCAGTCAGTTCCCCGCTTTTCTCGTAACGAAACTGCGGAGATATTTCTGCTAAACGCAAAGGTAATTCACGGTAGCTTCGTGGGCGACTCTTGTAGAGCATAAAATGATGCGGGCAGGTCATCGGACGCAAGATGAGCTCATCATCATCCACCTTCATGATCGGATACATCGTATCCTTATAATAAGGATAGTGACCGGAAGTTTTGTAAAGCTCAACTTTAGCCAAAGGTGGTGTTACCACGTGCTGGTACCCCCTTTTGGTTTCTTCCTCATAAACAAATTTCTCCAGCTCCTTACGTATTACTGTCCCTTTTGGAGTCAAAAGTGGCAAACCCTTACCAATAATGTCCGAAAAAACAAACAAGTCTAATTCAGCCCCGAGCTTACGATGGTCTCTTTTCTCTGCTTCTTCTTGCCGATGCAGATATTCATCTAGCTCAGCTTGAGTTTCGAAAGCTGTGCCATATATTCTCGTCAGCATTTTGTTTTTCTCGTCCCCATGCCAATAGGCCCCAGCAATTTTAAGTAATTTAAAGACACCAATTTTTCCCGTGGATTCGACATGTGGGCCAGAACATATATCTACAAAAGTATTCGGTATATCTTCTCCTTTTTCTCCCATCCGATAGACACTGACAGCTTCACCGCGTCCCTCGATCAGATCTAACCATTCGTGCTTGTATTCATTGCCTTTATAAATATTTTTATTAAAAAATTCTCTTGCTTCTTTTACAGTCATTTCGTCCTTGGTAATCGACAAATTCTCTTTAATAATTTTTGCCATTTCTTCCTCAATCCGGACAAAATCATTTTCAGATATTTTTATATCCGAATCAAAGTCGAAATAGAAACCCTCTTCCGTCGCCGGCCCCATCGCCGCCTTAACTTTGTTACCCCAAATTCGGAGCATGGCCATGGTTAAAACATGCTCGCAGGAATGACGCATTGCTTCAAGTTTATTGTCCATATAAATTGACTAAATAAATAAAAACCCCCAAGCTTAAATTAGCTTCGGGGTCCATTACTTTGGACGGTTCCACCCGATTTGGCCGAAAATTTTCAGCCCACTCATTTTTACGGCTTAGCCCCGGCTTGCCCGAGATCCCTTGTGGAAAACGTTTGGTAGACGCTTCAATCACCGTATTATCATCTTATTACAAAGCTCTAAAACTGTCAACTACTTAATGTTTTTCACGATTACTTTGATTTTATCTGGCACGCTTGGTGCCTTTCTGGTCCAAGCTGGAGAAAATTTTACATCTACTCCAGACACGTGATCTAGCGACAAAACATAACGCTCAATTTCCTCTTTGCTTTTACCAAGAAAATTTTGTAAAGATAACTTTTCACCACTTGAGTCTAATGTCACCTTCACATCCTGACTTACAGCCACCTCAGCTGTACCTGCCGTAAGATCATAAGCCAAAAGATTTACCTTAGGTTCATTCGTCACCGACAGAGCCTTCTCCGAGGTTAAATCTACCTTACCAGACACCTCACGCTTTAAAATATTAGATAATTCGTCTTTATTATACGAAACAACAACGATCGTACTGGTCCCGGTTAAACTAAATTCGCTCACTTCATCTCCGGCCTTTTTCGTAGGAGAAGCATTTTGGCTCAAAACAGAAATTATTACAGCGCCTTCATTATCCAAATTTAAACTATTTTTATACGCTTCTCGAACCTTTTCCTTATAGTCCGTTTCCGCCACTTGCAAATCTTGGTCGCTTAACACCCCGACCTTGCTTAACCCACCGGTCATTGGCTTCATACTCTCGGCATAAATAACCTTTTGTTTATCTTCGCTCAACCCAGGAATTGTAAAGGTAGTAGATCCGATGTCACCTTTTGGTCCAGCCTCATCGGCGTAAACCGTGGCCGTTACCTGACCATTGGCCGGAACCGTTACCCGATCACTAAGACGAAATAATATTCCTTGGGGGTTTAATAACCGAGTCGTTTTAACCAAAGGCTGACTAGCACTGGTTTTATTGTACAATATTACTTCACCAGTTGCTGTCCCCTCGACCGTCTTATTACCCGTCGGATAATACTTTTCCGACCAAGAAAAATCTATCGAAGAAACCAAACCCGCCATCGTATTTTCTTTGTTGGCTTCCTTGGCGATCTTTACATTAACATTAACATTTTTTGTGTCCTCTTTGGCGACAATTACTACCGTTGCTTTTTTTGAGGTAATAAAAATTACCACCCCCAACAAGGCAACGGTAATAACTAAAAAGGTCAAGGCAATAATTTTGTAAAACCTAACTGCTGGTTCGGGGGTTGGAGATTGTGTGCTAAGGCGATGGGTGATCATAAAAGTTCAACTTAAAAAACTTTGCTGTGTTACACATTATACAATATTTTTTATTTTCTGCCTAACTAATTTTATTCAGTTACTCGGAATACTTCTTCTACCGTTGTTATTTTATCCAACGCTTTCAGTAACCCATCTTGCACCATCGTTACCATGCCGTTTTTAACAGCGATTTCTTCCATCAAATATTCCGAAACCTGCCCGGACAAGATTAAAGCTTCAACTTCTTTGGTCATCACAAAAACTTCATAGATTCCAACTCTTCCCTTATAACCTAGCCCGCTACATTTCTCACATCCCTTGCCATGATAAAAATGCAAATTATTCAAATCCACCTTATTTTTCTCCGCTTCTGGCAATGCCGCTAGTATTTCCAGAATCCGCTTTTTTTGTTCTGACGTTAAGATCGTCTCCTCCTGACAATATTTACAAACACGTCTGACTAGTCGCTGGCCAATAATACTATTTAGAGCCGGAGCTAATAAAAATGGTTTAACACCCATTGATAAGAAACGAGGAATCGCTCCCGCCGCGTTGTTAGTATGTATAGTAGAGAGCATTAAGTGTCCAGTCAAGGCCGCCTGAATGGCTATTTCGGCAGTTTCTAAATCACGAATTTCACCGACCATACAAATATCTGGATCCTGACGCAAAATACTGCGCAAACCTTTAGCAAAGGTATAATTATGGCTAGCATCCACCTGGCTTTGGTTAACACCTTCCATTCGGATTTCGACCGGATCTTCCAAGGTAATAATTTTTACTCCTGGTTTATTTAAGGTTTTAAGAACCGCATACATGGTCGTTGTTTTACCAGAACCAGTTGGACCAGTTGTAATAATCATACCATTTGGACGGGTAACTTCCTTTTTCAATTGTTCATAAGCGAGACCGCGGAGACCTAAATCATCAAATCCGGCTGCCCCCTCATCACCACCTCTTAAAATACGCATCACTACGCTCTCGCCATAAAAAGTCGGCATGGTTGAAACACGAATGTCCAACCCCCCCTTGCCTATGGTCAAGGTGACACGGCCATCCTGTGGGCGATCGGTGACATTAATTTTCAGGGCCGCCAAAAGCTTTATGCGCGAAACGAATTGTTTCCATTGCTCTTTGGGTAGAGTGGCTACATCTTGTAAAACTCCATCAATGCGGTAACGTACTGCAATTCCCTTTTCTTCTGCTTCGACATGGATATCTGATGAATTCATTTTCAAAGCTGAGGCAACCATGAGGGTCAAAATATCACTAATTGTAATGTTAACAAATTTTTTCTGTAAATCCTGCAGACTCGCGATTTCCGCTCCGACTCGAGCGATGTCCTCATCAGTAATATTTATCTCTTTAACCACCGGTTTAATAATTGGCAAATTAGCGTAAAGAGTTATAACCCGAGCTAAGCTGTGTTCAGAAATTAAATAAACTTGGACATGAGCGTGGTGTCTCTCCCCTATTTGGTAAGCCATTTCTTTTGCTTCTTCGCTCGCTTCAACGCTTCCCAGCCGGATTTCTTCAGGTGTCGCAAAAAAACAGATCACCTTTTTTTCTTTGGCAGTTACTTCCGGGATTATCTTTAAGGCTTCAGCCGTAACTGGAAAAACCGATAAATCTATGTGAGGCAGGCCCGCGGCCGCGGCCGCTTCCGCGACCAATTTCTCCTTATCTTTAACTTCGATCTCCCCCATTTTTTTATCAAACTTTGTTTGCGGGTCATTACCAACGCCTAAAGCCGCCGTCGCCGCCGACTTTTTTCCGCCTTTGGCGGATAAATCACTAATGGAAGGAAAATCCGTCATATTACTCTCGAGCTATTATTCTTTCAACCCAGTGAGACATCTTACTTACTGCCCCCACATGTTTTAATTTCATAAACAAATAAATCCAAGCACTAGTGTTGAAAACATTAAACAGTGTACCAATCCAAATGATAAACAGAACAAATAACAACATCCCTAGTACAACTCCAACCGTGATTAATGCGGTGCCGCCAGTGACCCCCGCTATTACCCACAGAATTAGAGACGGGATAATTAACACGAAGGATCCGAACACAATTAAGGCCACCAATAATACATTTAAAAAAACCATAATCAAACTCAATTCTAACGACACCAATATATGATGCTTAAATATCTCCCCGGCCGCTTTTAACGCTTCGCCATAGCGAAAATTCTCTGTAACAATATATCCCGCGGTGTAAACAGCCAAAGAATTAACAACTAAAACTAAAAATAAAGCTAGGGCGAAACAAAATCCAAAAAGCATCGCACTTCCCCCACCACGACCTATTAAAACATAACTATTTAGATAGACCAGGCCAAGTAGAATTATTATCGTTATACCTTTGGCCAAAATATTATTGAGTAGCAAAGGCCAAAAATGTCTTATGCCGTGATGCCAAGCGGCTTCAGTGTCAAAAATTTTCTTCTTAACATACCAGTGGGCAGAAATGGCGACCAAAGCCCCTTGCGAACCAACGCCAGCCACGATTATGATCGCAATAATAGCGATTAAAACAACCAAATTTAAAACCAGAGACAATATTTCCCAACCGCTTCCAAGCGCTTGTAAACTCCAATCCGCTGGCCAAGCCCAAAAACCTTCTCCAACGAACCCTTGGTTATAAAGTATACTTAACTTACCAGCGAAATCACTGAGCCCAAACTGCCCGATAATTATCGATAACAGACCAAAAATCCAAACCAGAGGATGATGCCAAGTTAAACGCCAGGCATTACCTAACGCTTCCCGATAAGTTGGTTCACGATGCATAAAATTAAGCGTGAAAAGTGAAGTATTAATACGCCCCTATATTATAGCATTTTTCTGCAACAAGAGAAAGCTTTTATTAAAAAACCCGCGTTCTATCGGGCGCGGGCTTTATAAAGTTAACACCTTTTAGTCTTCTTTAACCTGTTTGCCTCCCATTATCTCTTCGATTTCTTCTTGCTCGATGGTTTCTCTTTCCAACAATACCTTAACCATTTTATCCATTTTTTCGCGATTAGCTATAACCAATTCTTTTGCTCTACCCCTCGCTTCTTCCAAGATTCTAACGATTTCCGTATCAATTGTTTCCGCCGTCTTATCTGAGTAATCTCTCTCTTCGTGGATTTCACGTCCTAAAAAGATTAACTCGTCATGATCACCAAAAGTGCGTGGGCCGAGCTTATCACTCATACCATAACGCACCACCATGTCTCTAGCGATACGCGTTGCCTGGCGCAAATCACTGGATGGACCAGTAGATATTTTGTCATCACCATAAATCAACTTCTCCGTAACATAACCCCCAAGAGTCATGGCTAGTTCATCTTTAAACTGGGCCAACGTGTTATATCGCTTGTCCCGAGTCGGCATTTTTAATGTATAACCACCCGCATGGCCTCGAGAGATAATCGAAACCTTTCGGATTGGATCACAATTGGGCAAAACACACCCAACCACCGCGTGCCCGGCTTCGTGGTAAGCGGTCATTTCTTTTTCTTTCTCCGTAATAATCCGATTTTTTCTTTCCGGGCCTAACAGTACCTTTTCAATGCTCTCCAATATCTCTTTTTCATTCACGATCTTCTGATTACGTCGAACGGCTAAAATGGCCGCCTCGTTCAAAAGGTTAGCCAGATCAGCTCCAGAAAAACCCGGAGTTCGCTCAGCCACTTTTCGTAGAGATACATCCTTTGCTAATGGTTTATTTTTAGCATGAATTCCTAAGATCTCTTCCCGGTCTTTAATGTCTGGCATGTCAATAACAACACGGCGATCAAAACGACCTGGGCGCATAAGAGCTGGATCCAAGACGTCTGGTCGGTTAGTAGCTGCCATTACAATTACCCCAAGATTTGGGTCAAAACCATCCATTTCCACCAAAATTTGGTTTAAGGTCTGCTCACGTTCATCATGTCCACCACCAAGACCAGCGCCACGTCGACGACCGACGGCATCAATTTCATCAATAAAGATAATGGCTGTGGCAGACTTTTTTGCTTTAGCAAATAAATCACGGA